>DATBSF010000077.1:0-24621 GCA_036559905.1 Thermoanaerobaculia bacterium
ATTAATCCTGAGCGGAGCGAAGGATCCGCCTCGCAAGCGCGCGGGGGATCCTTCGCGCGCTGCGCCGCTCAGGATTGATGCCCAGGAGACAAGCGAGCTCAACCTGATTGGCCAACGCGTCGACGATGCGCTCGAAGAATCCGACAAGTTCCTGGACCGCGCCCTCCTCGAGGGAAAACAGGCGGTAAGAATCATCCACGGCTTCGGCACAGGCGCGCTCCGGAAGGCGGTGCGCGAGCATCTCCGCACGCACCCGGCGGTGAAATCGTGGCGTCCCGGCAACGAGAATGAAGGAGGCGACGGCGCGACCGTCGCGGTGCTCGAAGAGTAATGGCGCTGATCGATCTCAACGACTCCGTGATCGCGCAGGTGCGATCGGCTGCCGACATCGTCGACTTCGTCTCGCAGGTCACTCCCCTCAAACTCGCAGGCAAAAGCTACAAAGGCCTCTGCCCGTTTCATCGCGAGAAGACGCCGTCGTTCCACGTCGATCGCGCCAAGGGACTGTTCTACTGCTTCGGATGCGGCACGGGCGGCGATGTCTTCAAGTTTCTCGCGCTGACGGAGCGATTCACGTTTCCGGAGGCCGTCGAGCACGTCGCCTCGCGCGTAGGCATCGAGCTGCCGCGCCGCCGCAAGACGACGCGCGAAAACGACAAAGACGATCTGCTCGAAGTCGTCGACGAAGCTTCCGTCGCATTTCATCAGGCGCTGGGGTTTCCGGACAACGCCGCGCGCAAGTATCTCGACGACCGCAAAGTCGCCGACGACATCATCAAGAAATACGGCTTCGGATACGCGCCCGATTCGTGGGACTACATCCTCACGCGCCTGGCGCGGAAGTACGGCGAGAAGACGCTCGAGCTGGCAGGACTGGTGATGCCGCGCAAGAGCGGCAACGGTTACTACGATCGCTTTCGCAATCGTCTGATGATTCCGATCCACAGCGAAACCGGAGCGCTGGTCGGATTCGGCGGGCGCTCGCTCGATGGCAGCGATCCGAAATATCTGAACTCGCCCGAGTCGGAGCTGTTTAACAAATCGCGGCTCTTGTACAACCTCCATCGATCGAAAGATGCGATGCGCAGGATCGATCGCGCGATTCTCGTCGAGGGCTATTTCGATGTGATCGCACTCGATCACGCCGGCGTCCCGGGAGTCGTCGCCTCGATGGGCACTTCGCTGACAACGGGTCAGGCGGCGCTGCTGCGCCGCTGCACGACGAAGGTCGTCATCGCGTACGACGGTGACGATGCAGGCCGCAACGCCACCCTCCGCGCCGCCCCCGTGCTGCTGTCAGCAGGCCTGACCGTCACGGCTCTCGATCTCCAGGGCGAGAAGGATCCCGACTCTCTCGTTCAAAAATCTGGTGTCGACCGTTTCCTCGAGCTCCTCGGCAACGCCACCGACATCTTCGACTTCGCGCTCAAGGAGTGGGCCGGCAACGTCAAAGGCCTCAGCGGACGCGAGAAAGCGGATCGCGTGGAAGCTTTCATGCCACTGCTGGGGGCGGTTGTCGATCCGGTCGTCCGCAACGATGCCGCTCAGCGGATCGCGGACGGATTCCACCTCGAGTTCGAGACCGTCTGGTCAAAAGTGCGGGGAAGAGTGAGCGGGCCGGTTGAGCGTCAGGTTGTCAGGGCTGTGCCGAGCGGCGAGAAATTCGTGCTGACGGCGGCCATCCAGGGGCGGTTACCTCGCAGCGGCGTGGATGGGATTCAGGAGGGGTTTTTCAGCGATCCCGCGTGCAAAACCCTGTTTTCTATCATAAAAAGTGCGATTTCCGCTGGTCAACCTATTGATTATTCGGAAATCGCGACCCATCTTAAGGGCGAGGCCGAGCTGACCCTGCTCTCGGAAGTAACGCTCACGGAAGACCTCGAGGACGCGGCTGTTGCGCGTCTGGACGAGGTGCTCATCCCGATGCAAAAAGCGTACATCGAGCGGCGGAAACGGGAAATTCAACAAGACATTGAGGAAGCGGTGCGCAACGGCGACCAGGACCTAGTGATGCGGCTGCATGCCGAGAAGATGGACCTGTCCCGTATGTCGAGCACACTGAAATAATTATCGTCCTTTTTCGATTACGCGAATGTCCTTGCAACGAGGCAAACGCGATTGAGCTGTGAGGAGCGACTGAAACGATGACGACACGCCCGCGTGGTGCAAGTCTCGAGCAGGAATCGGCGAATTTCGAGGAAGGGGTCGGCGACTTGAGTGTCGAAGAAAAATATGTCGAGGTCAAGCAGCTCATTGCTCTAGGGAAGGAAAAAGGGTTCCTTCTCTACGACGAAATCTACGAAGTCCTGCCTGAGGAAGTCACCAGCCTTCCCGAAGAGCTCGACGAGATCTACATCCGCTTCAACGACCTCGGCATCGACGTGGTCGAAGACGCCGAGAAGCAGCTCGCGCCCCCCACCGGCAAGGGGACGATGACGATCGACGGCACGATCGAAGAGAAAGAAGTCGACCAGCGCGAAGAAGTGCAGGCCGACATCATCGCCGCCAACAGCGGCATCGTCGACAAGACCAACGATCCCGTCCGCATGTATCTGCGCGAGATGGGAACGGTCAAGCTGCTCGACCGCCAGGGCGAGGTCGACATCGCCAAACGCATCGAAAAGGGCGAGCGCAAGGTCTACAAGGCCCTGTCCCAGAACCGCATCATTCTCGAAGAGATCCTCAAGATCCACGAGAGCGCCAAGAAAGACACCCGCGTCATCAAAGAGATGATCGATCTCGCGATGCCGGAAGACGAAGACGAGATCGATATGGCCGCGCTGTCGGCCGGCGCCCTCACGAAGATCAACGACATCATGGTGATCTTCGACAAAGTCGCGCGCCTCGATAAGCGCATGAAGGACACCAAGGCGAAGCTCAACGAGAAGAAGCTGAGCCAGCGCGCGCTTGCGAACATTCACAAGAACATCGACCGCCTCGCCGTGGATATGGCGACCGAGCTGCGGCAGATCGACTTCACGCCGCAGACGCGCAATCGCATGATCAACAAGCTCAAAGACATCGACAGCGAGCTTTCGCAGAGCGCGTCGATGATCCGCAAGGATGAAGCGGCGCTGAAGCGCGAGAAGGACAAGACCCGCCGCGACTTCTATCGCCGCCGCCTCTCGAAGTATCAGGAAAAGCTGCGCGAGCTGGAGTCGTTCTACGGCACGACGCACATCGAGCTGCGCACGACCATCAAAGACATCCGCGCCGGCGAAGAGGAAGCCGATCAGGCGAAGCAGGAATTGATCGTCGCCAACCTCCGCCTGGTCGTCTCGATCGCCAAGAAGTACACGAACCGAGGATTGCAGTTCCTCGATTTGATCCAGGAAGGCAACATCGGACTGATGAAGGCGGTCGAGAAATTCGAATACCGCCGCGGCTACAAGTTCTCCACCTACGCAACGTGGTGGATTCGTCAGGCCATCACGCGCGCGATCGCCGATCAGGCGCGCACCATCCGCATCCCGGTGCACATGATCGAGACGATCAACAAGCTGACGCGCACCTCGCGCGCGTTGGTTCAGGAGCTCGGACGCGAGCCGCAGGCCGAAGAGATCGCCGACCGCATGGACATGCCGGTGGCGAAGGTCCGCAAGATCATGAAGATCGCGCAGGAGCCGATCTCGCTCGAGACTCCGATCGGCGAAGAGGAAGATTCGCATCTGGGCGATTTCATCGAGGATCGCGGCGTGATCTCCCCCATCGACCACGTGATCGTCGCGAATCTGAAAGAGCAGACCAACAAAGTTCTCCGCACGCTCACCCCGCGCGAAGAGCAGGTCCTCAAGATGCGGTTCGGCGTCGGCGACGGCTCCGAGCACACGCTCGAGGAAGTGGGCCGCTCGTTCAACGTGACGCGCGAGCGCATCCGCCAGATCGAATCGAAGGCGCTGCGCAAGCTGCGGCATCCGTCACGGTCGAAGAAGCTGCGTCCGTTCCTCGACTCGACGTTCTAAACACGATCCAGGTAATTTGAAAGGGCGGCGTTCTGCCGCCCTTTTTTTTGAATTTCGAATTTCGAATTTCGAATGAAGAGTTGAGAAAGGCGGCGGTTTTCTAAATTCTTCATTCGAAATTCGAAATTCGAAATTCTGATCTAACGGCGCCGGCGCTTCGATCTCCGCTTCATTTTTCGATGTTCCTCCGGCTGCGCCGCCACCTCGGCTGGCTGCCGCCGGATAACCGCGATCAGGCCGCCCAGCAGAAACAGATCGAAGACGTACAGGAACCACACGTGGCAGCCGATGCGATCGCCGATCGTCATCAGTCGATCGGAATGGCGCTGCCACCACGAAGCCCAATCGCGACGGTCTTGATTCTTCAAAGCGCGTGACTGTGCTTCAAGGCTCTCCAGAATTGCGGAGCGCGTCGTTGCGCTGATCCCGGCCGAGGCGATCGCCTCGCGGATCGTGTTCGGGACCAGCGCGAATCGCTTCAGCTGCCAGTTCGCATTCGCGGCCGGCCCGATGTCGCTTTCAGTCTGGACGTAAAGACCTGATCCCGACGAGCGGACTTGCGCTCGGAACTGCTCGGCGCAAGCATCGCTCTCGTAGTTCTCGAGATCGTGATGCAGGAAAACGCCGAGGGTGAGGTCGGCGACGCAGCCGAGGATGATGACTGCTCGCGCGAGTGAGCCGAGGGTGAAGAATCGCGCGGCGAGGAACGTCACGCCCAGCACGATCAGCGGTTGCAACGTGAGGTGCGCCGAGCCGGCGGCGTCGCGCTCGCCGACGACCGCGACGCCCAGCAGCACTGCGAACGGCACGAGCGCCAGCCAGAAAACATCGCGGGATCGAATGAAGAGAATCGCGATCGCGAATCCGCCGACGATTCCCATCGCGACGATGAGATTGGTCTGATACATCAGGAAGAAGTAGTCGCGGACGTATCCGGCCTGGCGCTGGTCGCGGTAGATCGAGAAACTGCGGAGTGGATGCGGAACGATCGTGTCGCGAAGGTTCAGCAGGATCTTGCGCGCGTTCGAATCACCGATCTGCTTCGATGTCGTCACGGTGGTGTTCGAACCGAACGTCTTACGCGCTCCGTAGTGCGCCAACGACCACGCCAGCCACGTCCCGAATAGCAGCGCGGCGCACGCGCCGGCAACAATCGTGGCCCGCCATCGCTTTTGAAAGACGAGATGCGCCGCGGCAAACAACAGATACGGTGCGGCGGAGTAGTGCACGAGCATCCCGGCCGACAGCGCGATGAACGCCGCGACGATCCGAATCGAATCGTTTTTTCGGAGGCCGGCGAGATACAGCCACAGACCGAAAATCACATAGAACGTGCAGAGCGATTTCGTCCAGGTGTACGTCGCGTTCTGCATCACGATCGGCGAGCAGGCCAGCAGTGCCACCAAGACCGGAATCCTTCGCGATCCGCGCCGGACGAATGCCGACAGCATCAACGCGCACGGGAAGTAAAGCAGGAGGTTCAGGACAAGCGAGACAACGGAAAAGTTGTCAAAGCTGTCCCCGATCTGCGCGAGAAAAAACGCAGCCAGAAGATTCATCATCGGCGGGCGCGCCGGAAGGTCATACAACCCGACGAACGAAGTCTCGAGCGGCAAGTGATCGAGAAAGAAGAGCGATCGATGAAAATGTTCGAGCCAGTCCCCGCCCCACCCGCCCCCGCTGTACGTGCGCACGAACAGCAGCAGCGTAAATGTCCACGCGAAGAGGAAGCCGTATCCCGCGACGAGGCGCTGGACGCTGCCGATCCGAGCGATGCGCCAGAGATCGCGCCAGGCGACCACCGCCGCTGCTGCACAGCCCGCCGAACAAATCCAATACGACGACCGCGGCGTCCACAGAATGAAAATCAACAGCGAGGCGAGATAAAGAATGATGAGCGACGCGGCGATCGCGCCGCACACTTTTTCCGACGCGCTCCAGCGCAGTTTCCGCACGACCAGGAAACCGGGAGCAAAGCAGCAGACTGCCATCAGCAACAGAAGGGTGACGATCCTCAGCGCGAGCATCGGTCGAGACCTAACGCGAAAATAATGTCATATTTACTGCGGTAAACTCGCGCATATAGATGTTCGAATTTGACCTTTGTGTGGTCGGTGGCTGCGGCCACGTCGGCCTGCCGCTCGCGATCGCGTTCGCTGAAAGCGGACTCCGCGTGTCGATTTACGACATCGACTGCGACGCCGTGAAAACGGTATCCGCGGGCATCATGCCGTTTTGCGAGGAAGGGGCCGCGGATCTCTTACGCGCGCACGTGGGCAAGACGCTGCACGCGTCGACGCAGCCGGACGTCGTCGCGCAATCACAGCATGTGGTGGTCGTGATCGGGACGCCGGTCGATGAACATCTGAATCCCACCTTTTACGCGATGCGGCGGTTCTTCAACGGCCTCACACCATACTTGCGCGACGGCCAGTGCATCGTGCTGCGAAGCACTGTTTTTCCGGGCACCACCGAGAAAGTGAGCGAGCTCGTACGCGAAGCCGGCGTTCGCGCGCACGTCGCGTTCTGCCCCGAACGGATCGCCGAGGGACATGCGTTGAAGGAGTTCAAGTCGCTGCCGCAGATCGTGTCCGGCTGTGACCGCGAAGCGACCGAGATGGCGGCGGCGCTCTTCGGACGGTTGAGTCAGAAAATCATCCGGCTCGAACCGTTGGAAGCCGAGCTCGCGAAAGTCTTCACGAACTCGTGGCGATACATCCAATTTGCGGCCGCCAATCAGTTCTACATGATCGCCGCCGATCACGGACTCGATTTCTACCGGATCTACGACGCGATCAAAGCCGACTATCCGCGCATGGCCGGTCTGCCGCGAAGCGGATTTGCCGCCGGACCGTGCCTGCTGAAAGACACGATGCAGCTCGCGGCGGCGTACAACAACAATTTTCAGCTCGGCCACGCCGCGATGCTCATCAACGAGGGACTTCCCAACTTCATCGTGCGGCATCTCAAGTCGGCCTATCCCCTTCACGAGATGCGCGTCGGAATTCTGGGAATGAGTTTCAAGGCCGAGAGCGACGATCCGCGCTCGTCGCTTTCTTACAAGCTCCGCAAGATTGTCGAGTACGAAGCACGCGAAGTCGTCTGCAGCGACGAATACATTTCGGATCCGCGGTTCATCCCTGCCGAAGACCTCGTTGACTCCAGCGATCTCATCATCCTCGGCGCCCCGCATCGCCGCTATCGCGAGTTGAACCTCGAAGGACGGCCGGTCATCGACATCTGGAACTTCTACGGAAAGGGCGCCGCCTTTCAATGAAGATTCTCGTCACTGGCGCGGGCGGATTCATCGCCGGATATCTCATCGAAGAGCTGCTTCGGGCGGGATACGAAGTCGTCGGCCTCGACAATCTGTCGAAGTACGGACCGGTGCATCGCGGTTTTTCCGATCATCCGCGTTACAAGTTTGTCCGCGGCGACGCGAAAGATGCCGCACTCGTCGAGGAGCTGCTCCGCGACTGCGATCACTTCGTCGCGGGTGCCGCGGTCATCGGCGGCATCGCACTCTTTCACGAGCTCGCGTACGACCTTCTCGCGGAAAACGAACGCATCACCGCGAGCGCGTTCGATGCCGCAATTCGCGCGCATCGTGAGCAGAAGCTGCAGAAGATCACCGTGATCTCGTCGTCGATGGTGTTCGAGAGCACGAATGTCTACCCGACTCCCGAGGGTGAAGAGCGACGCAGCCCGCCGCCGCAATCGACGTACGGATTTCAAAAACTCGCGACCGAGTACTTTGCGCAAGGGGCGAACGAGCAATATGGTTTGCCGTATACGATCGTCCGTCCGTTCAATTGCATCGGAATCGGCGAATCGCGCGCGGCCGTCGAAAGCACAGTGATGTCAGGCAACGTCCGTCTCGCGATGAGTCATGTCGTTCCCGACCTCGTTCAAAAAGTGCTCAAGGGCGAGGACCCTCTTCACATCCTCGGCAGCGGCGATCAAGTCCGGCATTACACGTACGGCGGCGATCTGGCGCACGGGATTCGCCTGGCGATCGAGTCGCCCGACGCACGCAACGAGGATTTCAACCTCTCTTCGACGCAATCGATGACGGTGCTGGAGCTCGCGGAAATGATCTGGAAGAGGATCCGGCCTCGCGATCCGTTCCGACACATTTCCGACAAGCCGTTCCGCTACGACGTGCAGCGGCGGATTCCCAGCACTGAGAAAGCTAAACGGATTTTGAAATTCGAAGCGACCACCAGCGTCTCCGAAGCTCTCGACGAGATCGTGCCGTGGATCCGCGAACAAGTGGCTGTCGGTGCCATCTGAGATTGTCGACTTCATCGTCCCCGTTTTCAACGAGGGAAAAAACATCGCGTCGATGCTCGCGGAGTTGTATCGCGCCGTTGAGTATCCGAAGCGCGTCCTCATCGTCTACGACCGTGAGGATGACGACACGCTGCCGGTCGTCCGTTCACTCCACGGGCAATACGAAGGGCTGACGCTCGTTCACAACACGCGAGGAACCGGAGTGCCGAATGCGATCCGCAGCGGCATCGACGCTGCGACCGGCGACGTCGTCATCGTCACGATGGCGGATCTGTCGGACGATCCGGTCATCGCGAACGAGATGGTGCGGCGGATCCGCGCAGGCGAAGCCGACGTCGTTTGCGCGTCGCGTTACATGCGCGGAGGAAAACAAATCGGCGGCGGCGCGTTGAAAAAGACGTTGTCGCGTCTGGCGGGACTCTCGTTGTATTTCGCGGGCTTCCCCGTTCACGATGCGACCAACGCGTTCCGCGCCTATCGGCGCGATGTCTTGCAAAAATTCGAGATCGAGAGCCAGGGTGGATTCGAGTACTCGCTCGAACTCACCGCAAAGGCGCACGCCGCCGGTTTTCGGGTAGTTGAGGTGCCGACACAGTGGCGCGATCGCTCCGCTGGCCAATCGCGATTTCGGCTGTTCAAGTGGCTGCCGCGCTACATTCGCTGGTACCTTTACGCGTTAACACACCGACCATGATCAAGCGCCTCCTGCTTCTTCTCCTGTTCGCGATTCCTCTTCACGCCGCTCCCCCGAGTCCGTATCACATCGTGCTGGAAGCCAACACCGCGGCGCCGTTTCCGTTTCTCAGCAGATTCGGGACGATCACGCTGCATGTTTATCCTGCCGGCGTTCGCGCCGACTCCATTTGGCTGAACGGATTCAGCCGTCTCGGCACATCGACTGTGACGATCCAGAATCCGTACGCACGGATGTACACGACGATGCCGGTGAGCGAAATCACCAGCTTGATCCGGAAGACGACGGATGAAGACGCGCTGGCAACCACGCCGCCTCCGATCGCGCCGGCGGTTTCCGGAAAAGTCCGCGGCATCGCCGCGCGCCGATATCGATTGCTCTTCGGTCCCGAAGCGTGGATCGACGTCTGGACGACGAACGTGATCCCGGAAAATGCGCAGCTGCGCAAGATCGTGGACGCACTTGTGCGCGGCATCTCCCCCGCCACCGCCGAATCGTGGAAGTCGATTCCCGGAACGCCGCTGTACGTCGAGCTGAACTTCAGCCATTACAAAAAGCTGCCGCTCATTCGCCTCAAGAGTTTCGTGATGAACAACCTCGGCCAGGAAGCGGCGCTGAAGGTCGGCAACTTCTATTTCAAAGCGCCGATGCTCGATGCGATATTGAAGTGACGAAAAGCTATCACCACAGAGGCACAGAGAGCACAGAGACTCTGTGTCCTCTGTGTCTCTGTGGTGAAGTCTTTTTCAGGCGGCAGCCGCGGGTGCCGCCACTTGCACCTGATCCAGATCTTGAAGTAACGCCCCGGCATCGCTGTAGCGATCCTTCGGATTCTTTGCGAGGCAGCGCATGACGATGCCGTTGACCTCGCGACCGATCTCCGGCCGCTGCTCGATCGCCGGCTTCGGCGTCTCGGTGATGTGCGCCGTCAGCACTGCGGTCAGCGAAGGCGCGGCGAACGGCTTCGCGCCGACGAGCATTTCGTAAATGAGAATGCCGACGGAATAGACGTCGCTGCGCGGATCGAGCTGCTTGCCCTGGACCTGCTCGGGGCTCATGTAATGCGGCGTGCCGACGATCAACCCCGCCTGCGTCATGCCTTCCTTCGCCTCGGCCATGCGCGCGATGCCGAAGTCCATCAGCTTCACTTCGCCTTTGTGATCGATCAGCACGTTCTGCGGCTTGATGTCGCGGTGGATGATCCCCTGCTCGTGCGCCACCTGCAGTCCCCGGCAAATCTGCCGCGCGATGCCGAGGGCGACGCGAGGCGCGAGGCGGTGGTTTGGCGCTTCCTCGAGCAGCTCCCACAGCGTGTAACCGCGGACGCACTCCATGCTGATGAAGTAGACGCCTTCCGCTTCGCCGTAGTCGTACGTGCGCAGAACGTTGCGGTGAGTGATCTTGCGCGCCAGACGGATCTCGCGCTTGAATCGCTCGAGCTCTTCCGGCGAGCGCGTCATGACGTCGCCAGGCAAGGTCTTGATCGCGACCGTCTCATCGAGCTGCGTGTCGTTCGCTTTGTAGACGATGCCCATTCCGCCGCGCCCGAGGATTTGCTCGATGCGATAACGATTCGCGAAGAGGAGGCCTGGCGAGAGCTCGACGATCAGGCCGCCGGGCGCTGTCGTTCCGGCTTCCGTCGCGTCGAGACGCATCGTTGTCATCGAGCTCGTCGTTGTCGCGCCGATCGACCGCATGACGCCGGTCGTGATGCTCACCAGCGGCATCGACGCGACCGCCAGCGGCTGCGGCAACCACTTGAGCTGGATCGACTCGCGAGTCGAGCCCGACATGATCTCGCCGCCGGCGGTTTGCGCCGTCTCGTAGGAAATGTAGGCGTATCCGTTCGGCGCGTGCCACGCGAGCAGGCTCGCGAGCTGCGGCGCGTTGCCCAGGATCGCGAAACCGTTGTTGCCGTCGACCTCGACCGATCCGGTTACGAACTGACCGGTCGCAATGCCGACGCTGACGGACATCTGCACGTCGCTGAGCGTCGCCAGTTCTTCGTTGATCGCCCGCGCGGCGCGGATTGCGTGCAGCACACCGCGATCACCGCGAAACACGCTCACCAGTCGATTGCCTTCGACTTCGCGAACCTCGCCATCCTGCCGCGCGACTTCCGCTTCCTGAAGCTTCATCACGCGATTGATCGCGCCGACGAGCAATGCAGGATCGCCATCGCCGACCGGCGGAAGACCGCGCAGATCGGTGACCACGACCGTTCCTTCGTCGAGGCGCGCCGGCTCCACCGGACGCTGCATCGCGGCTGCCGCCTCGCGTTCTTTCGTGCGCGCGGCCATCTGCTCGTACAGCTCTTCCAACTCGGCCTTGTCGCGCAGCGCGACGATCATCTTCGCGAACGAACGGCCGAGGATGCCGACTTCATCGGCGCGGTCGATGCTGAGTTGCACGCTGTAATCGCCGGCAGTGACCGCCTGCGCCGTCATCGCGAGTTGCTCGATCGGACGGACGACGCGCTTCGCGATCAGCCACGACAAGATGAACGCCAGCGCCAGCGCGACGATGCCCCCGAGGAGCAGTGCGTTTTCGATCTGACGGAAGGGCAGGAGCTCGCGGTCGAGCGATCGGATGAAGACCGCCGCACCGACTGTGTCATTGCCCGATGTCAGCGGCTGGCCCGTCATGACATAGCGATTGCGCTCGACTTGCAGTCGCGATGGCGGAACGGGCTTGCCCGTTTTCAGAATGCGATCGACGCCCGTCATCTGTTGCATGTTGAAGCTCGGCGCGTTCGTCGATCGCGCGAGCGAGTTCTTCGACACGAACACCACGCCGGCATTCGTCGCCTCGGCGATCCGGTTCGCGAAGGTGTCGTCGATGCCGTAGGCATTGATGAGATACCCGACGCGCACGTTGTTCGCTCCGGCGCCGATCGGGGCGACCGCGGCGTGATAGAGCTTGCTGGCGAGCGGCAGCACGCCGGCCGTCGATTCGACGCCCGCATCGTCGACGATTTTCTTCACGATCGGCGATTGCTCGTACAGATCCTCGCGATTCGGCGTGTTGACGGTCGGCTGATCGGTGCGCGCAACGATGCGGCCCTGATCGTCGAGAAGAATGAGAAGGTCCGTGCCGAGAGACTGGCGCCGCTGTTCGAGTTGATCGGCGATGCTGACCAGATCGACAACCGGCTGCGCTGGCGGCGCTCCTTCGGCGGGCGGGGTCGGAGTGCCCGCCATCGCCTCCTGGATGTACGCGACGAACTTCGGATCGTTGCCTATCAGGATCGCCGGAAGAGCCAGGCGGCTGACACGCTGGCGCTCGAACTCGCGAAAAAGGTTCGCGGCGTTCGAGATCGAAGTGTTGACCGTGTTCTCTGCAATCTTGTCCGCGCGTTGGATCGTGATGCCGACCGCGATCGCGACGACGATCAGGATCAGCAGAGCCGTCAGACCGAACAGTTTGAAAACCAGCGGAAAACGCGCGCGTTCCAGCGTCGGCCGCTTGAGTTTTGGTTCGGTAGTGACGTCGACGTCCGTCAATCAATAGTCCTTGAGACTCGGCGGCTCGTACGGCTTCCCGACCTTGTTCAAATGTTGCGTCAATCTGTACGCTCGGCTGTCGAGCGTCAGTGCCACGCTTCCGCTGACGGTGCCGGCCGTCGTCACTTCGACCGGCGACTCGATCTGGCCTCCCTGCTCATTCCAGGCGACCAGACGATAGCGACCGGCTGGAACATTCGAGAGCGCGTAGGCGCCGGTCTGGTCCGCGAACGCGTAGTACGGCGTCGACATCACCTGGATCACCGCCGACATGTTCGGATGCACGTTGCAGTAGACGTTGACCAGGCCGGGAGTATCGAAACGCTGCGATTTGCCGGCACCTCTGCGGTACAGGCCGAGGTCGAACGGATTGTTCGAGGAGAGTGAGAAGAGGTTGTGCGAAATCGGGTCGTCGTTGGGAAATTCGACCGTAGACCCGGCCGGAATGGCCAGCACGTGCGGGAGGACCATTTTTCCCCGGGTCACCATCTGAAACCTGCCTGGCGCGGGCTTAGGGGCCCTGACGCCGATGGGCTCGAGCCAGATGAGCGTTTCGCTGATGACGGGATTCTGCCCGCGTTTCGTAACGAAGCTGACCTTGCCGCCGACGACACCAGACGGCGTCGCCGCGGATAGTGAGGTGGCCAGCGCGACAGCGCACGCAGCAATGGAAATCATTGGTTTCATGGGCAATTAGGCTCCGGAAAATCGAAATGGTAGCACACGAAATCGGCATGCCGATTGCGGTAGTACGCGATGTGCAACCGTGCGAAATCGCGTTGCTATTTCGCACAAAAAATCGCATCATAAGATTGCACCAACGAGAGGTGGCTGGCTGCAACAAAACGCCGTCCCATTACGTTAACCAACACAACACGATTGCATCAGGCGACTGCTTAGCCACCGCTGTAGGTCTTTGAATAGTTAAAAAGTTCCCGCTCCTCCCTTCCACCCCAGGGCGAGTTGGAGCGGTCGATCCGGTCCGCGACTCCGGTGAGGTGGGTCATGGCCATGGACGTGGCACTTGTTGCGGGTCCGCCGGAAATTCATGGGGGAGGAGGTACTGCGTTCGATGGATTGTCCTAGTAAACCTGAGGGGGCGAGTTCTTAGCTCCCACCCCGGAAGGGCGCCTGCAAAGGCGCCCTTTTTCTTTTGGCGACACCTCCGATTTACCGCGTTTTCCAACGGGCGTAGACAAATCCTCTCCAGGCAGTGGAAAAAGCGGTAATTCGGAGGTGTCGCCTAATCCAGGCTCGGGATGTAGGCGTCGGCGTTCGGCTCCGAGATCGGCGGACGCTCGGGCGCGATGATCCTCCGCAATCTTTCCCGAAAGGCTTCGACGGTTCCCAGCTCGTCGGCCTCCAGCAGCTCATACAGCGCACGGACATCCGCCGCGCGCACCCGAGACGGATTGCGATCGAGACAAGCGTTGGTCTTACAGCGTGGAGTGCAGTATTTTCTAGTGGAGCGCGTCAGCGGAAATCGGCTGCCGCAATAGTCGCAAGTTCCCATCTCCCCCTCCCGCCCATGTTGGAATGTTAGGACGTTGGGATGTTAGGACGTCCCAACGGGTCTCGCTGCCGTTAATTAACTGTTTCATGTGTTGATTAACGTTTAAAGTTTACGTATAGACTTTCCCGCAGTCAATCACATCCCAACATCCCAACGTCCTAACCTCCCAACCCACCTGGTGCCCCCGGCCGGACTCGAACCGGCACGCCCCTTTCGGAAGCTCGGGATTTTAAGTCCCGTGCGTCTACCAATTCCGCCACGAGGGCTCGCAAATGATAACCGTCAAAAACCCGCTATGATTCGCACCGCTGCCGGAGGCGCCGTACATGACCCAGACAATCGAAGTCCCACCAGGCGCGCCGCTGACTGTCCTCTCCGAAGAAGAGCAGATGTTTCAGCAGAGCGTCCGCGATTTCGCGATCGAGAAGATCCGGCCGCTCGTTCACGATATGGACCACGAAGCCACGATGTCGAGGGACCTGATCGCCTCCTTTTTCGACCTCGGCATCATGGGCATCGAAGTGCCCGACAAATGGGGCGGCGCAGGTTCGAGTTTCTTCAACGCCGTCGTGGTCGTCGAGGAGCTCTCGCACGTCGACGCTTCGTGCGGCGTCCTCGTCGACGTCCAGAACACGCTGGTGAACAACGCCATCCTCCGCTGGGGAAACGAGGACCAGAAATCGAAATATCTCCCGATGCTGTCGGGTGAAGTCGTCGGCGCTTACGCGCTGTCGGAAGCTGGATCGGGATCAGATGCGTTTGCGCTCGCGACGCGCGCGGCCGAAAAAAGCGATCACTGGGTCCTCAACGGCCGAAAACTGTGGATCACGAACGCGGCTGAGGCGGGGATCTTCATCGTGTTCGCGAATGCAAATCCGGACGCCGGCTACAAAGGCATCACTGCCTTCATCATCGAGCGCGATTTCCCCGGCTTCTCGGTCGGCAAGAAGGAAGACAAAACCGGCATTCGCGCGTCATCGACGTGCGAATTGATCCTCGAAGACTGCCGCGTCCCGAGAGAAAACGTCCTCGGCGAAGCCGGCAAGGGCTACAAGATCGCGATCGAAACGCTCAACGAGGGGCGGATTGGAATCGGCGCGCAGATGATCGGCATCGCACGCGGGGCCCTCGAGTACGCAATCGCGTATTCGAAAGAACGGCGGCAATTCGGCAAGCCGATCTCCGAATTTCAAGGAGTGCAGTTTCAAATCGCGAACGCTGCGACACAGCTCGAGGCAGCGCGATTGATGGTCTATAACGCCGCGCGCCTCAAGGACGCCGGCAAGCCGTTCCTGCGCGAGGCCGCGATGGCAAAGCTGTTTTCATCCGAGGTTTGCGAGCACGTGACTTCGATGGCGGTCGAGATCTTCGGCGGCAACGGATACACCAAAGAGTATCCCGTCGAAAAATTCTGGCGCGACTCGAAGATCGGGAAGATCTACGAGGGCACGTCGAACATGCAGCTGGCGACCATCGCGAAGACGATCCTCACTGATCGCTTGTAACTTCGCGCTGTCGCCGCGCGAGCCGCTGCAGAAAATCGTAGGCCAGACCTCCCGAAGTCTTACGCAGCGTCAGAAGGTAGACCGCCAACGCGACGAATCCTCCGGTCCATGCCAGGGTCCCCAACTGGGTCGCGGCTTTGCCGAAAAACGGCCAGATCATGAAGACCAGCGCGCCGATCACGCCGATCACCAGGATCGCGATCCGCTGCGATTTCGGCGCGTCGACGTCGCGATTGCATACCAGCTTCACGGTGGCCTGATCGGCAGCGTCGACTGCCCACGAAACAGTGCACTCCACCCCACCCGCCACTGCCACCCCCCGTCGCAGCGGAAGGATGAATTGCCGCTCGCGATCGCGGGATGCCTGCATCTCTCCGCCGTATAGCTCGACCAGCTCGTCGACGCTCTCCGGCAGCCCCTGCGACGGTATTCGATCTTCCGTGAACTCGATCATGCAACGCGCATTGTAGAATCGGGTGGGGTCCCATGGCCGAAGTCCCGGAGTCGTTCGACCGATTCGAGGTCATTCGCGTTCTCGGTAAAGGCGGGATGGGTACCGTTTATCTCGCTCGCGACCCCCGCCTCGACCGCTCCGTCGCGCTCAAAGTCCTTCGTTCTGAAGATCTGACGACCGAGGATCGCCGCTCGCGATTCATGCGCGAGGCCAAGACGGCAGCCGCAATCCGGCATCCGAACGTCGCCACGATCTACGAGGTCGGCGAATGGGATGGTGCTCCGTATCTCGTCATGGAGTACTGCGAAGGCGAAACGCTGGCGCAACGCCTTCATCGCCGCGCATTCGAATCGGCGGAGTTTCTCAACGTCGCGCGCCAGATTGCCGCCGGCGTCGCGTGCGCACACGAGGGCGGCATCGTCCACCGCGATCTGAAGAGCGCGAACATCCTGATCGAGCCCTCGGGGCAAGTGAAGATTCTCGACTTCGGCCTGGCGAAGGCGCTCCATCGCGACGTCGCCGCGATGTCGATCGATACGACAACCGGTCAGCTCTTCGGCACGCTGCATTATCTGTCGCCGGAGCAGGCGCGCGGCCAGCCCGCCGACGAGCGCAGCGACCTCTTCGCCCTCGGCATCGTTTTCTATCAGATGGCGACCGGTCAGTTGCCATTCAATGCCGAGGCGCCGCTGCTGGTGCTCGAGAGAATCCGCGACGTCGAGCCCGAACCGTTCGTTCCCGTCGATCCACAGTTTCCGCCCTCCGCCGCCCGCATCATCGGAAAGCTACTGCAGAAGAACCCCGCCGATCGCTATCAAAGTGCGCGGGAACTGCTTGTCGATCTCGAGGTACTCATTACTCCGACTGCGCGGCACTCCATGACGCATTCGCGAAGCCTCATCGGCAAGACGGTGCGTCGCCCGCGGCTTGCGCGCATCCTCATCGCATCGGCGGCGATCGTCCTGATTGCGACCGCTATCTATTTCTCGCGGACCAGCGCAATCCCGGATGATCCAACCACAGCGACGTCGGCGCCTCCGCCGATTCGTTCCATTGCTGTCCTTCCATTGACGAATCTCGCGAACAACGCGCGCGACGAATTCCTGTCGGTGGGACTCGCCGATGCGCTGACGACAAATCTGCAGCAGATCCCATCACTTCAGGTGCGGCCGACGTCGGCGGTCTTCGAATTCCGCAACCAGCATCTCGACGCAAAAACCGCCGGACAGAAACTGCATGTCGACGGGTTGCTGGAAGGACACTTCCTCGCCGCCGGAGATCTCGTTCGAGTCAATCTGCAGCTCACCGACGCGCGCACCGGATACAGCGTGTGGGCGGACACTGTTGACGGCCGTCGAGAGGATCTCCTCAAACTCATCGACGAGGTCTCCTCGCGCACCGTGAAGGCGCTCAATGAGAAGCTCGGAGTGCAGAAGGTCGCTCGCCTGTCGGAACCGCGATCAACGAACGGAAAGGCCTACGAGGAATACCTCAAGGCTCGCGCGCTCACCGGCAGCCTCGTGCCGGCCGAGCATCGTGCTCAAGTTAACGCGCTGAAGCGCGCGATCACGCTCGATCCTAACTTCGCGGCCGCCTACGCCGATCTCGCGATCGCACTTTCCCTCGGTCAGGCGCGAGCGCTCGACACCGAACCCGACGTCGCGCAGAAGACGGAGTGGTACGCGCGGCAGGCCGTGCGTCTCGATCCCAACCTGCCCGAGGCTCACCTCGCCCTCGCTCGAGCGTTCGTGAGATCTGCCGATCGATATCGCGAATCGGTGCGCGAGGAACTCGCGGCGCTGCGGCTCAACGCCAATGACACGCACGCGCTCAACAGCCTGGCCACCTACTTCGTCGCGGTCGGCGATACCCAGAAAACACAGTGCCTCGCCGAGCGGATGATCAAACTCGATCCCAACGCCAACGATGTGAAGGTGCGCGGATATTGGTACGTCAACGCCGTCGATCCCGAGGGCGCACTGCAAAACGCGCAGGCGGCGTTGAACTACAAGGAAACGGAAGTCGCGGGGCACGACATCCGCGCGAATGCCTACGTCCTCCTCGGAAACCTCACGGGTGCGACGGCCGAAGCCGATCGGGTCGTTGCGATGGTCCCCAACCATTACCTCGGCAAGAGTCTGCGCGCGATGATCGCCGCAGCGAACGGAGATCGCGCCGCGTGCGAGACAGCATTGAAATCATTCGAAGCGGACGCCATGCGCAACCACTGGGCAGCGATGCGCCAGTCACTTTGCTACGGCAAGATCGGCAATCGTCCGAAAGCGATCGAGTGGGCCCGCCGCTCCATCGAGTCGAGCGACCACAGTTGGTACGCGTGGGTGAAACATCCGTGGGCTCAGTCGATCCAGAGCGATGCCGAGTTTCAGAAGGCGATGGCGAAGATGAAGGCCGATCTCGATGACGTGCGGGATGATGTCATTGGCGTCTATCAGCTGATTTGCAAGTGATTTTTTCACCACAGAGAGCACAGAGAACACAGAGAAAATCCACGGATCGTAGACTGCAGTCTCTACCGAGGTACTCTCGGTATGTGAAGGACGTCACTCGCGGGATTATCGGTGCGGCAATTGAAGTTCATCGGGCGCTCGGACCGGGACTGCTCGAGTCGGCGTATCAAGAGTGTCTGAGTCGTGAACTGACCTTGCGCGGCATCCCTTTCTACGAGAAGTTTCGCTTCCGGTCTTCTACAAGGGAACCAAGGTCGATTGCGCATATCGCATAGATTTCGTCATCGACGAAGTAGTTGTGGAAATCAAGTCTGTTTCCGGCATCGATCCGATTCACGAGGCGCAGGTTCTGACCTACATGAAACTCGGGCAGTGGAATCTCGGCTTGCTGATCAATTTCAACGTGCCCGTACTTACCCGCGGGATTCGGCGACTGATTCTGTAATCTCTGTGTTCTCTGTGCCTCTGTGGTGAAAAGGCTTCTCACCACAGAGGCACAGAGGACACAGAGAACTACCCGGTCGCGTCGAACATCCGCCGAAGCGCGCGTTCGGCAGGCACGCGGATCTCTTCCGGGACCTCGATCTCGTAGCGCATGTACTTGAGCGAGTCCCGCACGTCATCGAGCGTCGACACCTTCATGAACGTGCAGAGTTTGCAGCCTTTCAGGAACTGCTTTTCGGGCACTTCCATCGCGAGGCGATCGGTGAGTCCGCATTCCGTGACCACCAGAAATCGCTTCGCCGGTTTTTCCTTCGCGTACTTCACCATTCCCGACGTCGACAGAACCGCGTTCGCGAGTTTCGCCACGTCGGGCCGGCATTCCGGATGCACGAGAATCTCGAGCTCCGGATCCGCCTGACGGATGCGCTCGATCTCCTGCGGCGTGATCTGCTGGTGAACGTAGCAGAAGCCGTCCCACGGAATGATGTTCTTTTCCGGAACCTGCTGCGCGACGAAGTTCGCGAGATTTTTATCCGGCACGAACAGAATGTTTTTGTTAGGCAGCGATCGCACGACTTTCGGCGCGTTGGCGGAGGTGCAGATGATGTCGGACAGCGCCTTCACGGCCGCGGACGTGTTGACGTAGCTGACGACCGCCAGATCGGGATACTGCTTCTTCAACTCCGCGATTCGCGCGCGCAGATCTTCAGCAGGCGCTGAGTCCGCGAGCTGACATCCCGCCAGAAGATTCGGCAGCAGCACCAGCCGCGATGGATTCACGATCTTCGCGGTTTCCGCCATGAAGTGCACGCCGCAGAATTCGATGACGTCGGCGTCCTTGACGTTGGACGCCATCAGCGCGAGCTCGAGCGAATCGCCGACGAAATCGGCGACCTTCAAGATCTCGGGACGGTAATAGTTGTGCGCGACGATGATTGCGTTGCGCTCCTTTTTGAGCGCGCGGATCTCTTCGTGCAGCGCCTCGAATTCCACGACGTCTTCCGCCGTGTATTCGAAAGTCTTGACGCGGCTAAGCTCTTCGAGAAGTGTCGACATTTTTCAGCACCACCACTGTTGCGCCGAGTGAGTTGTCATCCCAGAAATCCTCAATCCAATCGAGTCGCCGCAAAAGCGCTTGCACATTCGCACGCTGCGTGCCGATGCCGCGGCCGTGAATCAATCGCACCTGCCGAAATCCGCGGCTGCGCGCTTCGGTCAGATACTCCAGCGCCACGTCGCGGATTTCATCGGGTCGGAAAGGATGAAGGTCCAACGCATCGGTGATCGGGATCTCGACCGGCCCCTCATCCACGGCCCGTGAATTCTATGCGATACTCTTTTGACCCATGGTCCTCTTCAATCACGCCACGCGCGAGATGACCGCAAAGATCGTTTATTACGGTCCCGGTCTCTGCGGAAAAACAACGAACCTGATGGTGATATTCGACAAACTCGATCCCAAACAGAAGGGAAAGATGCTGTCGCTGGCCACCAAAACCGATCGAACGCTCTTCTTCGACCTTTTGCCGGTCGACATCGGCAAAGTCGGCAACTTCAACCTGAAGATGCAGCTCTACACCGTCCCTGGCCAGGTCTTCTACAACGAGACTCGCAAGCTGGTGCTCAAGGGCGCCGACTCGATCGTCTTCGTGGCCGATTCGCAGCCCTCGATGGTCGAATCGACTAGAGAGAGCTTTCTCAATCTCCTCGAGAACATGAAGGAGAACAACATCGACCCCGAGGACACGCCGATCGTGATTCAGTACAACAAGCGGGACATCCCGGGCGTGCTGCCGATCGACGACCTGCAGGAAGCGCTTGGACTCGAGGGGTATCCGTACCACGAAGCATCGGCCATCAAGGGCGAAGGCGTGATGGAGACCTTCAAGCTCGTTTCGAAGATCACCGCCAAGCATCTCTACGCCCGCCTCAAGGGAAAGAGCGAGCCGATCGACCGCAAGAAACCCGAAAAGGCCGCCAAACACGCGAAGCCGAAGACGATCGCCGGCACAAAGAAAACACCGCATCTCCCACCGCCGGAGCCGGAAGTCAGTCCGTTCGGTGACTCGATGCCTTTCCCCGAATCGAATCCGCTCAACGCAGGCTACGAGAAGATGGAAGAGGTATCGCTCGAGCAGCTTCTCGAAGGACGTGAGCGTCCCGCGACGATGTCCGGCACCGTGCCGATCCCGGTCGCGCTCGACGAAGTCGAAGAGCTCGGCGCGGAAGAGCTTGTCGACAGCAACCCGCTGTCGGTCGCGCTCATGGACGAGCCCTCGCTGCCTCCTCCACGAGCCGCGGCGAGCAACGGTCAGATCGCAGCGCTCGAGAGCCGCGTGAAGCAACTGGAGGGTTCGCTCAAGGACATCCTGCAAACGCTCAATGACCTGGCGAGCCGCGTAAAAAATCAGATCGGGCGCTGAGCAAAGTCCTGATACAATCTTCCGAAATCTTTTTTATTTGGAGGAATTAATGCGTCGGATTACTCCCGCGATTCTCGCGCTGGCTGTCCTTGTTTCCGGTTGCAAAGTGAAAGAGCTCGCCGACAAGGCGAACATCGCCAAAGACCTCGACAAACGCGGAACTGTTGACCTGATGAAGCAGGTCGCAGATGACAAATACGATCCGCCAAAAGACGGAAAGCTCACCGAATCGCAGGTGCAGATGTACCTGAAAGTGCGCGAGCATGAGAAAGACATCGCGAAGGTCGCTCTTGCAAAGGCGAACGAACACGCGAAAGCCGCCGATGCCAGCAAGCATTCGCTCAGCGGCGTGATGGAAGGCTTCAAGACGATGAGCGCGGCCGCTGATGTTTTCACCGCCGACATCCGCGCCGCCAAAGACCTCGGCTACAACACGCAGGAGTACCTCTGGGTGAAGGCTCAGGTCATGGGCGCGAGCACCGCGGCATTCGCGGAGCAGATGAGCAACGCGATGTCGGCGCAGATGGAAGCAAGCCGCGCGCAGATGCAGAAAGCGTACGACGAGGCGAAGGACGAGCAGACGAAGCAGATGTACAAGCAGATGCTCGACGGCTACGAAAAGACCGCCAAGGAGAGCAAACAGGCGGCGGCAGGTGTCGACCCGGCCGTGGCTTACAACCGTCAACTGCTGAAGAAGTACGACACCGAACTGGCCGCATTCACCACCGAGCTCTCGAAGTACGAAGCGAAGGACGGCGATGTGAAGAAGTCGATGGACGAGCTGCAGCAGAAGATGAATCAGGCAACCGAGGACGCGAAGAAAAACGCGCAGTAAGTGACAACCGAACACCGAGAACCGATAACGCGTCGCGGTGCGCAAGCATCGCGACGCTTTTCATTTCGCCTCCGCTGCTCGGCGTGCGCCACGGAGTACGATCCGAACCAGCTCGTCAATCTGTGCAGCAAGTGCGGCGGCCCCATCATCGTGGAGTACGACCTCTCCCCTGCTCCCGATCTGCGCGAGAAAATCCGATCGCGTCCGCCGACGATGTGGCGTTACGCGGAAGTTCTCCCCGCTGATGACGGCATCACGTTAGGCGAAGGCATCACGCCGCTTCTCCATTCGACGCAATTCGAGAACGTTTGGATCAAGGACGAATCGAAGAACCCGACGCGATCGTTCAAGTCGCGCGGAATGGCGGCGGCGGTCACGATGGCGGCGCGCAACGGAGCGAGGTCGCTCGCCGCGCCGACCGCCGGAAATGCCGGCGCTGCTCTTTCGGCATACGGCGCGCGGGCAGGACTGCCGGTGTTCGTCGCGATGCCGCGCGACACGCCGAAGTCCATCGTCGACGAATGCCGCAGTTACGGCGCGGAAGTCGAGCTCGTCGCGGGATTGATCACCGACGCAGGTAAACGCGTGCAGCAGTACATCGCCTCGACCGGCGGATTCGATCTCTCGACGCTGAAGGAGCCCTATCGCGTCGAAGGAAAAAAGATCATGGGCTACGAGCTCCTCGAAGATCTGGGATCTCTTCCCGACGCGATTCTTTATCCGACCGGCGGCGGCACGGGGCTGATCGGGATGTGGAAAGCGTTCGATGAGATGGAGCGGCTCGGCTGGATCGATACGAAGCGGCCAAGAATGTACAGCGTGCAGTCGAGCGGATGCGCCCCGATCGTTCGCGCATTCGAGCAGGGCCTGGAGAGCGCGCCCGAGTGGGAGCACGCGCAAACGTCGGCCTGGGGTCTGCGCGTGCCGCGCGCGGTCGGCGATCGGCTGATGCTTCGCGCGCTTCGCGAGTCAAAAGGCGGCGCGATCGCGGTTGCCGAATCGGAGATCGAGCCGGCCGCCGCCGAACTGAGAACCCGGGAAGGCATCGATGCCGGTCCCGAGGCCGGTGCAGCACTTTTGGCACTTCGGCGTCTAATCGAAGAAGGTGCGATTTCCACAGGCGAGACCGTGGTCCTGTTCAACACCGGCGGCAATAAATACCACTCGTGACTATGGTCACTTCGCCTCGCGCAATCCGTTCCTACTATTGAGACAAGAGAGACCCATGAAGGTTCGCATCGCCAGCCTGCTGGTCGTCGCGATCAGCGTGGCGGCGAGTCTTTTCGCACAATCGGCAACTTGCCCGACGCGCGCGCCGCAATTGCAGTCGCCTGCAAACGGTGCGACCAACGTGGCTTCGCCGGTTCATTTCGATTGGGATCGCGTAACCGGCGCAACGCTGTACCGGCTCATGGCAGCGTTCAACGGCGGAACCGCCAATCCGATCGCGATCACGCGCGAGGATGAATACACCGCCCCCGTTCCGTCGGGATTGGTCGAGTGGTGGGTCGAGGCGCTGGCCGACAACTGCCAGACGCTCGGCCCGCCCCACTTCAAGTTCACTGCGGTCGGCGGGACAGCGGCGTGCGGCGCGAATCCGTCGCCTTCGCTGACCTCGCCCGCCGCCGGCGCGTCCGTCAACTCACCCGCGACGTTTTCGTGGACGGCAGTCGCCGGTGCGAGCTCTTATCGCATCTGGGCTGCCACTGGCGGCGCGGCAACCGTCTCGCTCCTCGGCAACTCCAGCACGACGACGTTCAGCACGCAGTTGCCGATGGGCGTCGTCACCTGGTACGTCGAAGCGCGATTCGACAATTGTCCATCCACGTTCTCAACGCGCGGAACTTTCAACGTCGCGAGCCCGACGGTTTGCAACGGCACGCCAACGACGCTCGTGGCGCCGTCTAACAACGCGATCAATGTTCCGTCGCCGGTCACATTCAGCTGGACGCCGGTACAGGGCGCGATCGGATACAAACTCTTTGTCGGGGGCGACATCGCCGGAATCACCTCCGACACGACGCTCTCCCGCCTCGCCCCTTCGGGCCTCGTGACGTGGTGGGTCGACACGGTGTTCGCCGGATGTCCCGATCAGCATTCCGCAGAATTCAAGTTCTCGACCGCCGCGACGAATTGCGCGTCCGGTTCGATCACGCTGACTTCTCCCGCAAACGGCGCGACGCTTTCCGCGCCTGTCGCATTTTCGTGGACCGGAATCGCAGGCGCCACCGCATATCGCGTCTGGTTTTCGATCGACGGCGGCGCGCCGCAATTGTCGGCACGCGTCACGGGCACGAGCGTCACGCTGCCCGCGCCGAGCGGCTCGGCGGTCTGGCAGGTGGAAGCGCTATTCGACAACTGCCCGTCGATTTTTTCGCCCCGAGGAAACTTCACGATCACGCGGGCCGCGAATTGCGGCCAGAACGTCGCGCCGACGCTCGTCTCGCCGATCAGCGGATCGCAGACACAGAGCTCGGTCGACTTCACGTGGACGTCGGTGCCCGGCACGCTCGCTTATCGCGTGTGG
>DATBSF010000078.1:0-1657 GCA_036559905.1 Thermoanaerobaculia bacterium
GCGCGGCCGATGCACTCCGCTCTGCGGCTCGATCAGATCGAGCGCGCGCACGTTGAAATCGCTCTTGCGGCTCTTGAACGGCTCGGTGTCGAAGAGCCTCCCGACCATGCGCTGCACATCGCGATGAAACTTCGGCAACTCCCCCTCGGTGTAGCCCTCGCCGATGACGAGGATGTCGACCTTCGACGACGGCGGCCCACTGTCGATGACGCTCCACACTCTTCCTGCCGGCGCGCGTTCGGCGGGATTCATGGATCGCGACGCTGGATCGATCAGTGTCGAGAAGATCTCGTGAAACGCGTTGTCCTTGTCGCGCTTCTTGATGACGAGCTGCACCGACTTCTTCGGCCACGGAAAGCGAACGGACTCGTCGAACGATCCGGCGCGATCCTTCGCCGCATCGGTGGTGACCCATTCGCCGAACACCGACGCGAATCCGCGCGAGTAGATCACCTGATTCGAATCGCGATCGATGACCTCGAAGAAGTAGTTGCCGAGGTTGAGGGTGTCGATGAGGCGGGTACGGGAGCCGGGCCAGCGGCCATCCGAGACGACCGACGACAGCGCGATGATTTCCTCGCCGCGGTTGCCGGTGTGCACGTAATTCGCGCGCATCGTCTTGTCGAGGAAGAAATCGTCGAAACGAGCGGCGAACACATTGGTCACGAAGAGGAAAACTAGCATCACCTTACGCATGCGCGGATTGTAGACTTGACGGCGATGCGCTGCGCCCTCATCGCGCTTTTGATTGCCGGGACTGTCGATGCCCAGCAGTATCAGGAAAAGATCACCGTCGAGCGCATCCTCATCGACGCGCGCGTGACCGATTCCTACGGCAATCCGATCACCGGACTGAAGCCCGCAAATTTCCGCGTGCGCATCGACGGCAAACCGGCGGTAGTCGAGGCGGCGGATTGGATCCCGGAGACCGCTGCCGAGCGCGAGCTCGCCGAGATCGACAAGCCGCCGGCGGAGATCAACACCACGCTGGATGTGCCCGCGCCGCACGGGCGTCTCTTCGTTTTCTTTTTCCAGACCGACTTCGCGCGCAATCCTGCGCGAGTCATGGGGCAGATGGACATCATCCGCCGCATCGATTCCTTCCTCGACTTTCTCGAGCCGGATGATCGGGTGGCAGTGTTGTCGTTCGACTCGCATCTGAAATTCCGTCTCGATTTCACTGACGACAAACACCGGATCGCAGCCGCGATGCACGATTCGATTTTGATCAATGAAGCGAATCGGCCGCCGGCGGTACCCATGCCATCACTGGCGTCGCATCTCGATCCGCAGGAGATGAAAGACGCTGCGAACCCGGAGACGGCGCTGCTGATGATCGGCAACGCGTTGCGCCCGATTCCCGGACCCAAGTCCATGATCTTTTTCAGTTGGGGCCTCGGGCGCCTCAGCGGCGGGCGCGTGTTCATGGAACGCGGCTACGGGCCTGCGCGTCAGGCGCTCGAAGGCGCGCGCGTGAGTGTCTTCTCGCTCGACTTCACCCAAGCCGACGCGCACTCGCTGGCCGTCGGACTCGGTCAGGTTTCCGCTGATACCGGCGGGTTCTACGCGTCGACGTTTCGATTTCCGCAAATCGCGATCGAGCGGTTGCACAAAACGCTGGCGGGACACTACGAGCTCGAAGTGCGAAAGCCCGACA
>DATBSF010000079.1:0-5211 GCA_036559905.1 Thermoanaerobaculia bacterium
GCACCACTCTGGTAGATGTCGCGATAAGGAAAGACGATGGCCGAGGCCAGCTCCATCCAGGACGCGACTTCGTCGGAGCTGATGTACTCAGGGACCCACGTGATGACATCACCGACGCCAAGGCTGCGCGCCTGCGCCTGATGCGCCGCGACATCGAAATCGTGGAAAGGATATCCGGCGATCACGAGGCGCGCGCCGGTCTCGCGATGAATTTGCGGGAACGCTTCGATCAGCACGTCGACGCCTTTGTATCGAGAGAGTGTTCCGAAGAAGAGCACGACCGGTGCGTCGCAGATGCCCAGGCGCGCACGCAGCGAGGCGGGCGTGATGTCGGGGCGACGCAGCTCGTGAAAGATGCGCTCGTTTCCGTGAACGATGACGCCCACGCGCTCCTTCGGGATGCCGAAGGTCTGCACAAACTCGTCGCGATTGCGCTCGAAGTGCACGAAGACGACATCGAACAGCTTGTAGATGCGCCGATAGAAAAACCGGCGGAATCGCGATCGATCGAAAAGTCCGCCTGATTTCCCACCTGCTGAAAACGGATGCACGTTGTGGCAGATGTCGGCCAGCAGCCTCGCCCTTCGAGACAGAAGCTGCAATGGAAAGAGATCGAATGCGAATCGAATATCGCCGAGCAGCACGACATCAGGATCGAGCGTCGAGATGTACCGGATCACGCGCAACCATTCGCGGTAGTAGCGGAAAGCGCGCGTGACGCGACGCAATTTGCGACCGAGCGCCGCCCACCACGCGGTCGAGACTCGGCCGGATGGCTTCGGATCCCACAGCTCGATCATCTGCTCGACGCGAAAATTGTGATCGAGCGCGGCCAACTCGTAGTTCTTCTCCGTGACGAGCGTGACGTCTGCGCCGCCGCCAGCGAGAGCGCGGCAGAGTTGAAATGCGTAATGGATCATGCCGCCCTTGCTGGCCGGCTCGATGAACGCGATCTTCACGACGCGACGCTCTCCGCATAGAGCTTCTCGAGACGGCCGATCCACGCCTGCGTCGAGAATCGCTCATCGGCGATCGTCCGCGCGCAGCGGCGCATGCGTGCGGCTCGCGGTGCGTCGTGCAAGAGATCGACAATCGCAGCAGCGAGTGTCTTCGCATCGCCTGGCGGGACCAGGACGCCGGTAACGTCGGGTGTGACGATCTCGGGAATTCCGCCGACGGCCGATGCAACTGCCGGCAGGCCAGCCGCCATCGCTTCGAGCAAGACCGTCGGGAACGCGTCGTCGAGGCTCGGAAGTACGAAAAGGTCGCAGCCCGGCAGGATCGCGTCGACATCGCGACGAAAGCCGGCCCATCGCACGCGATCCGCGACGCCGAGGCTGCGCGCCAACTCTTCCCACTCGGTGCGCAACGGACCGTCGCCGACGATCAGGAAGTAGGTATCCGGAACGCGCGCGGCGGCTCGCAGCAGGACATCGATTCCCTTGCCGGCACGCAAAACGGAGACGCTCACGACGACGCGCGCGTCTGACGGCAAATTGAATTCGCTGCGGAGCGCTTCGCGATCCGGATCGCGATGGAAGCGCTCCACTTCGATTCCGTTATAGACCGTGACGACTTTTCCCGGATCGATGCCGCCGCGCTCGAGATATCGCTCGCGCAGCGCGTCGGAAACAGTAATCACTCGCCGCGACCAGCGATTCAGAACGAGCCGCATCAGGCGATCGCGAATTCCGGCTCGGCCCGAAGACGGCGGAGCGACATGCAGCGTCGCGACCGACGGAATCCGCGTGATCCTGCTGACAACCGCCGCCCAGATCGCCGCGTAAGTCAGATGCGCGTGGATCACATCGATGCGTTGCTCGCGCACGAAACGCAGCAGCCGGCGGAAGGCTCCAACGTCGCGCAACGAATGCGCGCCGAGGTTGACGAGAGGCGCGCGGCCGCGCCGGAGCTGCTCCTCGATCGCGTTGCCTTCGATCGTGGCGAGGCAACAGATCGACAGGTCGATGCGGCTGCGATCAATCGCGCGTTCGAAGGGAACGACAAGGTTCTCCGCTCCTCCGACTGTGAGAGAGTCGATCAGCCAGAGAAGCCGCGTCGGAGGTTGTTCGTTCATTCACGGCGTCGCGGCATGGAGAATGTCCGGCGCTGGCCGGCCGAGAATGATGTCGCGTGCCCACAGGAAAATCTGCGGATCGACGAGCCGCAATGTGGTGAGCGAGACGATGGCGCCCACAGTCACGCCCACGATCAATTGAACGACCGGCGGTAACGCCTTCGACCAATGCATCCAACCGAGGAGGAAGAGCGACATCACGACCGACGCTTTGGCGGCCGGCACGAACGCGGCGAAGATCGTGGTCAGCGGAATGCGAATCTCTTTCGCCGCAACCGCGAGCGTGATTACACTTCCGATCGCATAGACGAACGTCAAACCTCCCGCCACCGCAACGGCGCTATGCATCGCGCCGATGATCACCGCCGGAATGATCAAAGCCAACCGCGGCAGATTGAGCCACGCGAGGACGTTCGCTCGCCCGGTGGCCTTGAGGACGTCGCCGGCGTGGTGATCGACCGAGCGGATGCCGATGTACAGCGACAACAATTGAAGAATCGGCGCGGCATCAACCCACTTCGGGCCGAAGAAAACGAGGACAATCGGCCTCGCGAGAAAAAAGAGTCCGAGAGAGGCCGGCAAAGTGAGCGCGGAGACCGAGCGCACCGCGACCAGATAGGCCTCACGAAGATCCTCGCCGGCGGCATGAAGACCGGAGAACGCCGAGAAAAGAACCTTGCTGACGACCCATAGCAGGACCATGACGGTCGCTTCGGGAACACGTCCGGCCATCTGGTAGAGACCGAGGGCCCGCACGCCGAGAAAACGGCCGACCACGACCAGATCGATGTCGAACATCGCTGCCGCCAGGACGTTCACTGCGACAATGCTGCGTCCATAGCGGAGAATCGGGACGAAAAGGTCGCGAGGGATGCTCCACGACGGCCGCCAGGGAACCACGATCCAAAGGATGATCGTCCACAGAGCAAGCGCGCCGAGCTGTCCCCACACCAGACTCCAGGCACCGAATCCGAGCCAGGCGAGAAGCAGGGCGATCCCTATTTTTCCGGCGGCCAAGCTCAGCTCCGGGATCGTTCGCGCGCGAAAGCGCATGTCTTTCTGCGCCAATGCATCGTGCGTGTTGCCGAGAAACTTGATGAGCAGCGCTGGTGAAAGCACTCGGACGATCAGAGTGCCGTTCGGTGCATTGAAAAAGTGCGCGATGTACGGCGCAGCCAGCAGCGACACGACACACCAGAAAATGCCGGCAACGATATTGATGATGAAGGTGGCCTGAGCCGCATCTTTACGACGATCCGGCCAGTAAACAAGGGCCGTGCTGGAGCCGAGGTCGCCGATCGTTTCCGCGAAAGTGATGTAGACCATCGAGAAATCGAGCAGCCCGAAATCGTGCGGCGCGAGCAGATGCGCGAGAGGAATCAGGCCGAGAAGAGTGATCGCGCGTTTCCCGAGCGCGGCAACAAAACCCCACAAAGCGGCTCGAACTGTTTTGTGAGCTACCTCGCCCGCGGCGGTCATCCGAGACTCCGCCGCAGCACGTTGCGAAGAACACGCCGCCGCCAATACACGCGAAGCGGTCCCCTGGTGGGATGGCGCACGCGTGCCAGCAACTGCAAAGCGTTCGTGATCGTGAAGAGTTGCAGCGCATCTTCGTCGGCCTTTCCGCCGAACGCGACGTAAGAATCGAGAAATGCTGCGCGCAGACGTCGCAGCATGTTTGCCATCATTGGATAGGCAAGGTAAAGCTCGAGATTGACGAGGAACTGCGCCACGTCCTCATACGGCAGACCCTCGCGATACCCTTCGAAATCGATGACGTCGACGCGATAGTCATCGACGTAGATATTGCCCGGCCAGTAGTCGCCATGACAGCCGACGAGTGCACATGCCCGCGCGGCGACGCGGCTTTCCAGCTCGCGCAGCCGCTCCGCAATGCTCGCCCGTTGTGCGCGCACTTCGCGATCGACGACAGACGCAAGGTCGAGATCGCGAAGCGCGAGTATGACCAGCGCGCTCACGATGTGCCGGCCATCGCCATCGGAACGTGTACGGCTCTGCATCTTCCCGAGCCAGATGCCGGTGCGATGCAGAGCCATGAAGTGGGGATTGCGCAGCCCGCGTTTTCGTCCCTCACGGATGATCGATTCGAGCGACTTGCCTGGCGCACGCTCGAGGATGAGCGTCGCGGACGCTTTATCGAAAGCGAGAACACGCGGCACTGTGTACCTCACCGCTCGTCCGGTTTCCGAGAGCTCGTCCCCCATCGCTTCACGGAGCATCGTCAACGCATCGAACTCCGTCTGCGCGCGGTCAGTCGCATTTCGTGATTCCGAAGGGTGCGAGCGCTGCTGCTTGACGACCACCTCCCGTTTCGCGTTGGTGGCGTCGACGATCGCGACTTCTGCGACACAGGAATCCTGCCGTTCGTTAACGCGGCGCACTCCGAACGCCACCGGTTTCAGCGGCTCCCAGTTCACCGACAGAATCCTGTCGGCGGCCGGCGCAATGCTTTTCTCGCGCAAGTCGAGGAACTCGATCAGCGACGCGACCGTGCGCCGGATGTCGAATTCCTGGTGGATCCTTTTTTGTCCCGCCCGACCCATTTTGTGGCGCACGGCAGGGTTCGCGACCAGATACTTGATCGCATTCGCAATGCGCTGCGTATGCGTGGCGTCGATCAGAAGACCGCTCACGCGATCGTCGACCAGCTCCGGGATTCCCGACATCGCCGATGCGATCACCGGTTTACCCGCCGCCATCGCCTCCATCAAGGTGATGGGGATGCCATCCATCTGCCCGTCGTTGGCAATGACGCTGGGCAGCACGAATACGTCGGTCTTACCCATGAGCCGCGCAACTTCGTGCTGAGGCAACGGGCCGGGAAGATGGATGTCGTCTGCGAGCCCGAGGTATTCGATCCAGTGCTGCAGGAAACGGCGTCGCACGCCGTCGCCAACGATCGTCGCCTCGACGTCGATTGCCGCATTCTTCAGCATCAGGCACGCTTCGATGAGAAAACCGAAACCGCGGCTCGGCGTGATCGCTCCCACCGACAAAACCTGCGGCCGCGATTTCGTCCGCTCCGATTCCGCCGACGCGTTCTCGTAAACCTCGGGATTCACTCCAACGTGAACGACATGAATCTTTTCCTGGGGAATCGACGGATAGAGACC
>DATBSF010000080.1:0-9258 GCA_036559905.1 Thermoanaerobaculia bacterium
CCTGTGGTTCGGCAAGTTCGGCCGGCCGGTGATGCTCTTCCCCACGTCCGGCGGGCGTTTTTTCGAGAACGAAGACTTCAAGCTGACCGATTCTCTGGCGGACAAAGTTGACGCCGGGCACATCCAACTCGTGTGCGTCGACTCTGTCGATAACGAGAGTTGGTACAACCGCGGGGTGCATCCCGGCATCCGCGCAGCACGGCACGCGCAGTACGACTCCTATCTGCGCAACGAGATGATTCCGTACACGTTCAATCGAGCGCAGCGCGGCGATCTCGTGGTCTACGGTGCGAGCTTCGGCGCGTTCCACGCTGCGAATCTCGCCGGCCGTTATCCCGATCTCGTGAGCCGCGCGATCTGCTTTTCAGGCATCTACGACGTCCATCAGTTTCTCGACGGCTACTGGGACAACAACTGCTACTTCAACTGCCCGACCGCCTACATCCCGAACATGGATGGCGAATGGGCCGGCAAGTTGTCACGCGTCGACTGGGTGATCGCGACAGGCGAGTACGACACGCTGGTGCAGAAGAATCGGGAGTTCTCGAATCTGCTGTGGTCGCGGGGGATTCCGAATCACTCGGAATTCTGGGGCGGAGCTTTCGGCCACGACTGGCCGTGGTGGCGGGAACACCTGAGACGATTTGTGTGATCGAGACCCCTCTCCCCGCGGCGCGGGGAGAGGGTGGCCCTGAGCGAAACCGAAGGGCCGGGTGAGGGGTGTCTATCGAGCCTGCTTGCTCATGTACTCGCGGAACGTGTTCGCGGGCACGCTACCCGAGATCGTCACTGAGTCGTCTGTGCGCGACACATTGAATTTGCGCAGAACGCTGACGAGATCCGGCTGCTTCTCCTGAACCGCCAGCCGCATCGCTGAGAGCGCGCCGCGAAGCGTGTCCTCGACGAGCTGCAGCGTGTCGGGATCGTTCGACAAACCAAATGCGCCGAGCTTCAGCGCGTCGCCATTGTCAGTCGCCCAGAGCGCAACAGTCGTGACGGTGCGCAGCGCGCTGTTGATCGCGGCGCCGGAATTCGAACGTGACGATACGTGCGGTCCATCTGCGAATCGTTTCGCACGTGCGACGTCGACGATTGCCCACGCCGTTGCGTGCGGATCGATGCGTCCCAGGTCGCGGGCGAGACCGCCGGCGGACATGAAGGACGTTCCACCTGCGGCACGAGCGGCCAACGCTTCGAGGACAGCGCCCTCGGTGCCGATGATCACGAGATGCGAATCGGGGAATGCGACCGCGGGGCTGTGATCATCGCGCTCTTTCGGCAACAGAAGATACGCGCCGTTCGGAGAATTCTTCATCTCTCCACCGCGCGCGATCAGCGCCTGCGTCAGCCGTGAAGAATTGAATCGGCCGTCGGCCGCTACGAGCACGTCAGCATCGTGACCGAGCGGCGTTCGCAGCGTCGTTGCCACGACCACGACATCGATGTCGCGTGTCGGCTGGAGACCGGCGTCGCGCAGAAATCGTTCAGCATCGCCGTTCGTGCTGACCTTGTCGGTCTGTTCGAACAGCGTCGAGGAGAGCGGACTCGATCGCATCTCCGCGAGTTTGACGACGCCGACCGTGACGGCATCGTTGGGAATGAGCGAAAGCGCATCGGTCTTAGCAAAGACCGGGACCGCCAGGGCGAGCGCAGCGCAGGTGAGCAGCAGTTTCTTCATTTAGAACTCCTTTCGTTGGAACAAAAAGCAAGCAAGAGACAGACAGACTACGCCGAATGCGGCGGTAGTGATAAAGGGGGACGGGCTTAGGGCGGCCTGCAGCCGCTCGGGGACCTGACTGCCCCCAACGTAGGCGATGACCGCCTGACCGAGCTCCGCGGTCTTGGGGATGATCCAGTACATCGTGTTGATCACGTGGGCCTGCCATTCTTTCGAGACGGCGGCCGCGATCCGTTCGTGGCCGACCAGCATGAGCCCGAAGAAGAACATGCCCTTGGTAACCATGATCGAGACCGCCGTCGACGACGTGATGACGCCGATGACGAACGCGAAGGCCAGTTCGACCGCGATCACGAACAGGATGACCGCGCTGGCGAGAAAGAACCGTGGATGGACGACGTGCGTCTTCCACATCACGATGACCCAGATCGACCCCATCAGATAGATGAGGTTCGACCCGGCGAGAATCAGGCCGGCGACATAGCGCGAAAGAAGCAGCTTGGTTCTCCCGACAGGTCTCGAAAGATAAAGGTCTACAGTCCCTTTCTCCTGCATCCGGGGCACGAGATGCGCAGTCGCGAAGATCGCGAGGAACGTGCAGAGGAAATAGAGGATCACCGAGAATCCCGATTCGAAGCCGAGGACCAGGCGCTCGATGCTGATCTGATTGTCCGACTGCATGTTCACTTCTTTGCCGAAGAGCGTCGCCCCGGCGAGCGCACCGTTCACGATGTCGAGGTTGACCGCCGACGCGAAAATGATGATAAAAATACTCGACAATAAAAAGTACGCGATGAGCGTCCAGCGCGCAGCAGCTTCGCGCATCACGTCTTCGATGTTTGCGACTAAGACTTTCATGTGCGCACCAGACCTACAAAGACATCTTCGAGCGTGGAGCGCAGCGGCGTCAGCTCGCTGACCAGACCGCCGTGGGCGCGGATCTGATCGATCATTGCGTTCAGTTGCTGCAGATCATCGATCGGGAGCTCGATGTGGCCGTTGACGCGCTCGGCGTGGAACTTCGCCAGCATCGCGTCGTCCATACCGGTCGCGATCACTTTGTACTTCGCGGTCTGCCGCGTCAGATCTTCGACGCGTCCGGCCGCCACGACTTTTCCCGAGCGCAGCACCGCGACGCGATCGCACGTCATTTCGATTTCGGAAAGCAGATGTGAATTGACAAGGACGGCCGTCCCGTTTTTCGCCTCGTCGCGAAGAAGATCGCGAATCTCGCGGCGGCCGACCGGATCGACACCATCGGTCGGCTCGTCGAGCAGCAGCACGTTCGGCGAGTGGATCAACGCCGTGGCCAGGCCAAGGCGTTGCGTCATTCCTTTGGAGAATTTCTTGACGCGGACATCAATCCACTGCGCGATGTTGAGCTTTTCGAGGAGCTCAACGCTGCGGCGCTTGATTGTTGCGGTGTCGAGGCCCGACATGCGCCCGAAGATCGACAGCGTCTGTCGCGCGGTCAGATAGCCCGGGATCTTGTGGCCCTCCGGGAGATAGCCGACGCGGCGGCGGCTCTCGGGATCGGACACGGGCAAACCGGCGATCCGCGCGCTGCCCGTTGTCGCGCGGGTGAGGCCGAGGAGGATCTTGACGGTGGTGGTCTTGCCGGCGCCGTTCGGGCCGAGGAGACCGAACATCTGCCCGTATGGTACGGACAGCTCGATACCGTCGAGTGCGGTGAGCCGCCCACGGCTCATCGATGTCCGATAAACCTTGCGCAGACCTTCAACTTCAATGGCCGGAGCATCCATTGGTTTAGGTGTCTACGTGGGAAGGGGTGTGGGGTTGCGCCGGTTCTCAATCATCGCTGTTCACTCCGGAAACCGATGTCTGACCGTGCAATATTCTTCGATCCGACGCGCCGCCGCTGGTACTGGATCAAGCGCGCCGGCACCCTGGCAGGGCTGTTCGCCGTCGTCACGATCAGCGTCTGGCTGGTGAGCCTCTTCACGATCCCTTTTCTTCCCGGAATCGAGGGCATCACCACCCCGCTGCGTCGCGCCGTGAAACGGAGCTTTCGCCTGCCGCCCCATCAGACTCGCATGCAGATCTTTGCGGCGAAGCAGTGGCGAAGAGAGCTTCACGACCAGATCCAGCACGACAAGCAGGTTTACCTTGCGAAAGCTTCGAAGCCGCCGATCAAGGGTAACAACATCGTCGCAGCGTTCTACGCGCCGTGGCTCGAAACGGGACTGCACTCGCTCAAGGCGAACGCAAGCCACATGACGCATCTGATGCCGTCGTGGGTCCATCTGCAGGAAGACGCTAAGGGCCTAGATTTTCACGATTGGGATCCCGCGATGGTGCCGCAGAACATTGAGGTGCTGAAGATCGCGCGCGAGAGCAACCTGAACATCATGCCGGTCTTCAGCAACGCGCAATTGAGCGACTTCGATCCGAAACGCGTGCACGTCCTGCTGAGCGATCCGAAGATTCAAACCGAACGCATCCTCGAGCTGCGCCGTTGGGTGCTCATGAATCGATTTCAGGGCGTCAATGTCGATCTCGAGAACATCCCCGACGCAGACCATCCGCTGTACCTCCCGTTCCTGCGGCGGCTGAAGACGCTGTTCGGCCAGTACGGCCTCGCAGTCAGCGCGGACCTCGAAGCCGGCCACGAGATGGATTGGCGCCAGGCGGCTTCGATCTGCGACTTCGTCGTCATGGCGTACGACGAACATGGCGCCGGGACGAAGACGCCCGGACCGATTGCGTCGATCAAGTGGTATCGCGATGTGCTGGATCGCGCGGTCCGCGACATCCCACCCGAAAAACTCGTCCTGGGTCTCGCGAATTACGCGTACGACTGGGCCGATGACCGCGACTGGGCCGATCCGATGAACTACCAGTCAGCTTTGATTGCGGCAGAGAAGTACCGGAACGGCGAAACGCCGGAACAGATCGTCGACTTCGATGACAAGGAAATGAATCCGACCTTCGAATATGACGATGACTCCGGGACGCATCACGTCGTGTGGTTTCTCGACGCCGTGACGGCCGCCAATCAGTGGCTCCTTGCGCAAAACAAAGGTGTCCGCAGTGTCGCCGTCTGGGTTCTTGGATCGACCGATCCGTCGTTGTGGGACGTCATCGATCGCCACACACTCTCGCGGCCGGCTAACACCAATGTTCTGAAAACAGTTCATTTTCCGTTTGACGTCGACTTCGAGGGCGAGGGCGAAATTGCGCACGTTTACTCGAATCCGACCGACGGTTCGCGTTCCCTCGAAATCGACCCAGGTACGGGACTGATCCTCGACGAGTCATACCACAAGTTCCCTAAGTCCTACGTCATCTCGCGCAGCGGATATCAACCGAAGATGATCGCGCTCACAATCGATGACGGGCCGGCCGAACCGTACACGGCTCAAATGCTGGATGAGCTGAAGCGCAGCGGCGTCAAAGCGACGTTCTTTCTGATCGGACAGAACGCCGAGCGTTATCCGAGCCTCGTCCGTCGGATCTGGAACGAGGGCCACGAGATCGGGAACCACAGCTTCACGCATCCGAACATTGGCGCGATTTCCGATCGCCAGGCGCGGCTCGAGCTGACGGCCACACAGCGCGTCGTTCAGAGCCTGCTGCATCGCTCGACGGTTCTCTTCCGCCCGCCTTACAACGCCGACGCCGAGCCATCGACGAGTCAGGAAGTCACGCCGATTCAGATCGCTTCGTCGATGGGCTACATCACGGTTCTCGAGTTCATCGATCCGCAGGACTGGAACACGCAGACCGTGGAAAACGGCAAAGTTCACCGCCGTACTGCCGAGGAAATGCTGCAGACCATTCTGCAGCAGATCAATACGGAGCACGGCAGCAGCATTCTTCTGCACGACGGCGGGGGCGATCGCAGCGAAACGGTCAAGCTCATTCCGCTACTCGCCCAGGCGCTGCCGAAGCTCGGATACAAGTTCGTGACGGTGTCGCAGCTCATCGGGAAGACGCGCGATGAGGTCAATCCGCCGGTCGGCAATACCGACAAGATGCTGTTGACCAACGATCGGATCGTGTTCGAGGCCATCTACATCTTCGAGCTGTTCCTCAGCATCGCCTTCATCTCCGCCATCATCCTCGGCGCCGCCCGCGTTTTCTTCATCTCGGTGCTGGCGGTGATCTCGAAGTACAAATCGCGTCACGCGAAATTCGATGACGCCTACCGGCCGGCGCTGAGCGTCGTGATCGCGGCCTTCAACGAGCAGAAGGTCATTTCGCGGACGATCCGCGCCGTTCTTGCTAATCGCTACGAGCCGCTCGAGATCATCGTCGTCGACGATGGATCGAGCGACGGCACCGCCGACGAAGTTGCTCGCGACTTCGCCGATCATCACAACGTTCGTCTCATCCGCCAGGAAAATGGCGGCAAGGCCACGGCGCTCAATCGCGGAATCGCACAGGCGAACGGCGAGATCATCATCGCGCTCGACGCCGACACGATCTTTGGCCGTCACACGATCGCGTACCTGGTGCGTCACTTCGCGAATGACAAAGTCGGTGCGGTCGCCGGAAACGTCAAGGTAGGCAATCGCATCAATCCGCTGACCTACTGGCAGTCGATCGAATACGTCACCAGTCAGAATCTCGATCGCCGCGCGTTCAACGTGATCAATTCCGTCAGCGTCGTTCCGGGCGCAGTCGGCGCGTGGCGGCGTGCTGCGATCGTGCAGGCGGGCGGCTACACCACCGACACGATGGCCGAGGACATGGATCTGACGTGGCGGATTCGGCGGAATGGCTGGCGGATCGAAACCGACAGCGATGCTGTCGGTTACACCGAAGCGCCGGACAGCTTCCGCGCTCTTTTCCGTCAGCGCTTCCGCTGGGCGTTCGGAACACTCCAATCATTGTGGAAGCATCGCGGCGCTCTCGGGCGCTACGGCTGGTTCGGAAGCGTGATGCTTCCGTCGCTCTGGCTGTTCCAGGTGCTCTTCCAGGCGCTGTCGCCGCTGATCGACGTGCAGATCATCTGGACGTTGAGCAACGTCGTCGGTTCGTGGCTATGGCACGGACAGCAGACGCGCGACTGGCAGCCGCTGCCCCAGTCGCTCGCATCGCTCTACATCATCGGCTTCATGTACGCGTTCTTCTTCGTCGTCGAGCTGATCGGATCGCTGGTTGCGTTCAAACTCGATCGCGAAGACCCCCGCGTTCTCGTGTGGCTCTTCTGGCAGCGATTCCTCTACCGGCAGCTGATGTACGGCGTGCTGCTCAAATCGCTCAAGACAGCATTCTCCGGCATCCGCACGGGATGGGGAAAGCTCGACCGCAAAGGCACGGTCGAGCATGTCCCGGAGCCTGAGCTGCAGCCTAACGCGCTCCAGCCGTGACGTGCACCGCCTGAAATCGGTGCTCGATGGCATTCCAGTCGACATTCGATAGGAACGCGTCGATGTATTTCGGCCGATCGGCAGGCTTGTAGTCGAGCAGGAACGCGTGCTCCCACACGTCCATCACCAGCAGAGGAACGAATCCCGCGATGTTGCCGGTCTCATGCAGCTCGACCCAGTGATTCGATACCCCACCGTTCTTCGGGTCGAGATAGCAGATGGCCCAGCCGACACCGCGCATTTTTCCGACGCTGACGAAATCGGTCCGCCAGATTTCGTAGCTCGGAAACGTTTTCTCGACGGCGCCGCGAAACTTGGATCCGCGCGCGGCGTCGCCACCGCCGCCCTTCTTCATGTTTCCGAAGTAATACTCGTGCAGCACCATGCCGTTGTATTCGAATCCGAGTCGGCGCGTGAGCTCCGAGTAGGCAGGCATTTCCTCCTTGTCGACCTGACCGTCGGACAGAATCGCCGCGATGCGCGCGGTTAAGTCGTTCGTGGCTTTGACGTAGCCCTCGTAGAGTTTGAAGTGCATCTCGAGGGTCTTGTCAGAGATGCCCGTGAGTCCGCTGAGATTGAATTGTTGAGGCTTGTAGATTTTGGTTTCCATGCCTCTATTCAATGCATGACACGCACCGGAAAGTGGCGTAGACGTAGGGATAGTTCGGACGGAACCAATTGCGGAAACTGCGACGGACGAGGTCGCGTGCGGTCGCCGGCGAAGCACCCTTCAACACGTAGTGCTCCCCGTCGAAAAAGTCGATCGAGTAATTCGGGTAGGACCGCATCGGACGGAATCCTTTGAATCCGTCGAAGATCGTCGAGGTCCATTCCCAGCCGTTGCCGACGAGGTCGTGTACGCCCCACACGCTCGCGCCCGCTGGGTAGGAACCGACCGCAACCGGATCCCAGTTCGCGAAATTGAAATTGCCGCGGGTCGCGTCCGGCGCCTCGTTGCCCCATGGATAGAGGCGTTCCTCGCCCGATGGAGTCCCGAACGCGGCGCGGTGATATTGCGCCTCGGACGGAAGTTGTTTGCCACGCCAGCGCGCGAAAGCTGATGCTTCGTCGTGCGTCACGTACACCGGAGCATCGAGCGGCAGCGGCGTCAGCTCGAACATGCCGCGCCAATACCACTGTTCATCGCGCCGCGCCCAGAAATGCGGCGCCTCCGCGCCGGTCGCGCTCATGTAGTCGAGGTATTCGCCGTTTGTAACGTTGTAGCGATCGATCTCAAAGGCGGGGACTTCGACTTTGTGCTCCGGAAATTCGTTATCCCATCCGAAGGAATCTTTGTTGCCGAGGGTCGCGATGCCGGCGGGGATGTGTGTGGGACCGGCAATCCTGCCGGTCCGCGCCGGCAGGATTGCCGGCGCCACACTTCGCAGCGGCTTGCGCGCGATCTTCTTCTCGTACGGCATCTCGTGGAACATGTACATCAGCGTTTCCTGATGCATCTGTTCGTGCTCCAGAATTGCGGTCGCCGCCTCGCCGCCATCAACCTCGATCGGGCCCTCGGATAACGCGCGCTCGATGAGAGCATCCGCTTTCGCGCCGTACTCCTGTACGCATCGCCGAGACGGCCACTGATCGGTCGGCGCTTTCGCGGCGTCGACGCTATCCGGATCGATGCCGCGTTCAAACAAGACTTCGTAGCCGGCATCGATCCCGGGCTGCTTCAGCGTCAGCTTGATGAGGGTGTTGATGAAGAACGCCGGCAGGTGACCCTCGTAGAACACGATCGGATTGCGCAGCAGGATCGGCCGTTCGTAGTAAGTCTCGGGCTTCGGAATCGCGAAGACCTCGCGAGTGCGCGCACGACCGTCGTGGAACCAGCGCAGCAGCATCTCTCGATCGAGCGCCATAGGGCGAAGATTCTACGTCGACACGGTTTCGGCGATGGGCACTTCGATCACGCGGAACGGTAGCTGGTCTGGAAACTTTCGCTTCAGGAGCGGCGCCGCGACGTTGTAGACGGCGGCATTTCCCTTTGTGCGCCCTTCCAGCGTGCCGTGATGCGCGTGACCGTGAAAAACCGCGCTGACGCGGTAGCGATCGACGGTTTCCTCGAGCCGCGTCGATCCAAGGAACGCGATGATCTCGGGCGGCTCGCCTTCGACGGTCGCTTGGATCGGCGAGTAGTGCAGCACCGCGATCTTCTGCGGCGTTCGCAATCGCGCCAGCGCCGCTTCGAGCTTGAGCGCCTCTTCGATCGTCTCGTGAACGAATTGTTTGATGATCTCT
>DATBSF010000081.1:0-2311 GCA_036559905.1 Thermoanaerobaculia bacterium
CCCGCGGTTCCTTCGTATTGATTGTTGATCTGATCGAGGTTGTCGACCTGGCCGGGGAAGTCAGTTTTGCTCGTCCACTTGGGGTTAGTGATGTGGTCGCGCACCGATCCGGAAAACTCGTTGCCGCCCGATTTTGTGATCGTGCTGACCACGCCGCCGGTGAAGCGTCCGAATTCCGCAGAGATTCCGCCGGTGAGAACTGTCGTCTCCTGAATCGCATCTTCGATGTACAGAGGAGTTGGCTGTCCGCGCAGGTTTTCATTCACGACGACGCCATCGACCAGAAAGAGGCTGTCGAACGAATGCGCGCCTGAGATAGTGATCTGATTGTTCGGGCCTGCGTCGGTGACCCCTGGCGAGAGCAGCGTGACCGAGTCGATCGAACGGCCGATCGGCAGCGCATTGATTGTGTCGACCTTGAAATTCGTCGACACCTGCGTGCTCTCGGCAGTCGGCGCCGCAGCGGTGACGGTGATCGCTTCGGAGACCGACGCGACTTTCAGTTCGACGTCGCCACGGCTGGTCGTCGCGACGCTGACCGAGATGTGCTTTCGCAGCGGCTGCATCCCGGAGAGCTCGAACGTCGCGGTGTATTCGCCGGGCGGCATTGAGGCGAAGGTGTAGCCGCCGCCCTCGCCGGTGATCGTGGTGCGCGAGCCTTGCAGTGAGGGCGACACAACCGTGACAGACACGCCGGGCAGCGGTTTACCTTCACTGGTGACGATTCCGAGGATTGTGCCGGTGGTGCCCTGGGCAAAAAGCGTTGCAGGAACGAGCAGCATTAGCGCACAGCGCCAGAGGAATTTCATTCTTACCCCCCGATAAGGAAAAAAACGTTTAACTGCTGTTGGACCGAACGATTTGGATCGGTATTCTACATGCAGTGATTGAAGAGCGCCGCGAGTTTCAACGGCTGCATCTCACCAAACCGATCGATGGATGGTTCGGCGATTTTTCGGTTCTGGTCGTCGAAGTGAGCGCAAGCGGCGCGAAGATCGTTCACGACGACGCGATCCCTCACGGTTCACGTGGTCTCCTCCGTTTCATGTGGCGCGGCATCGACGTGGAGATCTTGTCGCAGATCACGCGCAGCGAAGGCGCGCGTTCGGGCGTTCATTTTCTCGATTCCAACGCCGAGCTGCGCGAGATGATCGCGAATTCAGCGAATGAAGTACTGCGCGCGCAGCAGGCCAATGCGCAGGGCGATCGCGCGCGGAACGTCGTCGGCGAGGAGACGCTGACCGCCGCTTCGGCGGGCGTTCGCGCGGCCAGCGGATTTCTGCAATATCACCTGACGCCGAATGGATGGAAGTGCCACCGGGCGCTGCTTCCCGATCAGCCCGATGACGGATTCACGGTGTCGGCGAACGAATCGCAGGAGCAGATCGATCTTCTGTGCACTACCTACGAGAACGGTGACGCAGAAGCAAAGCGCATGACGCGCATGATCGCGGAGGTCAGCGTCACTCGCTGAAGGGCGTCGCGACGAGCACCGTGGGAATCGTGTCGCCGGCATTCACGCTCGTGATTTCGGTCTCGACGATCGCGAATCCGTTCGCCTGCACCATCGAAGTCGAGACGCCCGATCCCTGCGCGGTCATCGGATACGCGATCAATTCCCCGTCGCGCCCGACGACGCGAACGCGGAGGTAGTTGCGGCGGTCGCCGCGCGATTTCAAAGGTCCCATCAAACGCGTTTTGACGATTGGCGGAAGAAGCCCGCTCTTCTGCCCCATCGCTTTTCGAAGCGCGGGGGCGATGAACAGAAGAAACGACACCATGCACGACACCGGATTTCCGGGAAGGCCGAAGTAGACGCGATCGCGAACTCGCGAGAGCACGACCGGCTTGCCGGGCTTCATCGCGATCTGCCAGAACTTCGTCTCGGCGCCGAGCGCATCGAGCGCGTCCTTGACGAAATCGTAAGCGCCGACGGAGACGCCGCCGGACGAGATGATGAAGTCGCATTCGAGTGCTGACTCGATCGCCGCGATCGTTGCCTCGCGCGTGTCGCGCACGATGCCCATCATGCGCGGGATTGCGCCGGCCTCGCGCGCGAGAGCTGCCAGCGAATACGAGTTCGAGTTCACGACTTTGCCGTCCGTCCGCGCTTGGTCGACGTCGACGATCTCGTCGCCGGTCGAAATGATGGCGACCGTCGGACGGCGTCCGACGCGAACGACCGACTTCTGCACGCTCGCGAGCACGCCGACTTCCGCCGCGCCGAGGAGCGTTCCATTGGCGAGGACGACATCCCCGGTGCGCATGTCCTCACCTTTTTTTCTGAGGTTGGTCCCTCGTTTCAGCGATT
>DATBSF010000082.1:0-7137 GCA_036559905.1 Thermoanaerobaculia bacterium
CACGAGCCCCGCCCGCTCGCCCGCCCGCAATCCGCGCACGTCGACCCGCGTCGTCGCGGTAAATGCCGCAGCGGGAAACTTCTGCAGGAGCAGGTTCGTCGCTGACCAGAGACTGCCGCTGACCGGCACGGCCGTCAGTCGCATCGTGCCGTTGCGCAGCGAGAGCCAATCGCGCTTGGGATTGCCGAGCCATTGCCACTCGAGTCCCGCTTTGTGTGGCACAGACACTCCTGTCTGTGCCGGCACCGACAGGAGTGTCGTTGCCACACGGATCACCGGCCAGTCGTTGACCCACGACATCGGCTGCAGATGCACGAGCCGGCCGTACGCGCCGCGATCCTTGAAGTGCACAAACCACGACGATCCGTCGACGGCCTCGACCCACGCGCCCTGATGGTTGCCATCTTCGAGCACGATCTTGTCTTCGTAAGGACCGAAAATATTCTTCGCTCGAAGAACGGTCTGCCATCCGTTCTTCACTCCGCCGGCCGGCGCGAAGATGTAGTACCAGCCGTTTCGCTTGTACAACTTCGGACCTTCGATTGTGGGGTGATGTTCATGTCCGTCGAAGACGACTGTTCCGCTGTCGATCACTTTCCGCCCGTCGGCACTCAACCGGTTCATCGACAAGACGCTGTTGAATCCAACTCGGCTCTTCGCCCAGGCGTGAACGAGATACAGCGATCCATCGTCATCCCAGAATGGACACGGATCGATCCAACCTTTCGCATCCTTGATTAATACGAGCGGATCCCATCGGCCGCGCGGATCGCGCGAGCGCGTCATGAAGATGCCACGGTCGGGATCTCCGACGAAAATCCAGAAGAAACCACCGTGATAGCGGATGCTCGGCGCCCACATGCCGTTGCCGTGCTGCGGCCCGTCGAAATCTGGCGACGGCAACCGGTCCGCTGCGTAATTGACTAGCGTCCAGTGCACGACATCGAGCGAATGGAGGATCGGAAGCGCAGGCACGCATTGGAAGCTCGAAGCGACGAGGTAGTAGTCGCTGCCGGCCCGGATGACATCGGGATCGGAGTAGTCCGCGAAAATGACCGGATTCCGGTAGCTTATTGCTGCAAGTAAGAGAACGCCGATCATAGGTCAGACCACTTGGATGAATTCGCTCTGTTTGCCAAGTGTGGAGTTGCGATCCTACTGCGAGTTTTCGAAAGTGGTCAATCCATCTGTTGACAACTACGCACGAGTGTAGAGAATTGGTCAAGCCATTTCCATGAGCGACGACCGGTCTGTGTCCCCGCCTTCCCTTGAAGTGCAGGCAGCCGAACAGGTTGTCCGGCACATTGCGAAACTCATCGAGGAAGGCCGTCTGAGACCTGGCGATCGGCTCGCGGCCGAGCGGGAACTGGCGCAGGAGCTCGGCGTCAGCCGTCCGACGGTTCGCGCCGGTCTCCACGCGCTGGCTGCGATGGGCGTGATCGAGTCGCGTCAGGGCGCCGGCACGTTCATCACCGACGGACCGCCGCGATTGGGAGCAGGGCCGCTCAGTTTTCTGGCGGCGCTGCACGGCTTCAAGCGCGAAGAGATTTTCGAAGCGCGCAAAGTTCTCGAGGTTGGGGCGGCCGGCCTGGCGGCCGAACGCGGCATCACCGATCGCCTGGCGCCGATGGCTGAAGAAGTCACGGGGATGTTTGCAAACATGAATGAGCCGCAAACCTATCTGGTGCACGACGTCCGCTTTCATCGCGCGGTTGCAGCGGCCTCCGGAAACCCTGTTCTTCTCGCTCTGGTCGAAATGGTTTCGTCGCTCGTTTACGAACAGCGGCGCCTGACCGTCGAGCATGCGCTCGACCTCAAGGAATCGGCGGAGATGCATCGCCGGATCTATCAGGCGATTCGCGATCGCGATCCCGAACGCGCACGCGCGGAGATGGCGCGTCATCTCGACCTGGCGCGCATGGCCCAGGCGTCCGAGGAATCGATCATGCTGCCGTCGAAGGTGGTGCGGTGAGCGCCGCACTCGATGGGCGCGTCGCGGTCGTCACGGGCGGAACTTCCGGAATCGGCCTCGCGCTCGTGCGCGGTCTCGCACAGGCAGGGGCGGATGTTATTCCGATATCGCGTCGCCGTGAACAGGTCGATGCAGCGGCCGCCGAAGTCGAAGGCCTCGGACGGCGCTCACTGCACGTCACGGCCGACGTCAAGAATCGCGGATCTCTGGAGGATGCGCTGCGCGCAACGCTGAAGGCGTTCGGCCGCGTCGACATCCTCGTGAATTGCGCGGGCATCACGAAGCGCACGCCGACACTCGATGTGACCGATGAGGAATGGGCATCCATTCTCGAGACGAATTTGAACGGCACGCTTCGCGCGTGTCAGGTCTTCGGCCGGAAGATGCTGGAAGCCGGCTACGGACGCATCATTAATATTGCGTCGCTGGCGTCGTTCGTCGGGCTCTTCGAAGTCGCCGCCTACACCGCCAGCAAGGCCGCGGTTGCCGGTCTGACGCGCGCGCTGGCAGTGGAATGGGGCGGTCGCGGCGTCAATGTGAACGCGATCGCGCCCGGCGTTTATCGCACAGCGCTCAACGCATCGCTGCTCGACGGCACGGAACGCGGCAAGGAGTTCCTCCTGCGAACTCCGCTCCGAAGATTTGGCCGCATCGAGGAGCTCGCAGGCGCATGCGTCTTCCTGGCGTCCGAATCCGCGAGCTTTGTGAACGGAGAAGTGCTGGCGGTCGACGGAGGATTTCTGGCGAGCGGAGTCAATCAATGAATCCGAAAATCACCGACGTACGCGTGCGAGACATCCGCTTCCCGACGTCACGCGATCTCGACGGCTCCGACGCCCTCAACCTCGGCGACTACTCGGCGACGTACGTCACGCTGATCACCGATACAACGCTGGTCGGGGATGGCCTCACCTTCACGAACGGACGCGGCAACGAGATCTGTGTCGCGGCAGTGCACGCGCTGAAACACCACATCATCGGACGCCGCCTCAACGACATCATCGCGAACCTCCGCGGTCTCGTTCGCGAGCTGACCGTCGACAAGCAACTGCGCTGGCTCGGTCCCGAGAAGGGCATTCTGCACATGGCCACCGGCGCGCTGATCAACGCCGTCTGGGACCTGTGGGCCAGGCGTGAAGGAAAGCCGATCTGGAAACTGCTCGTCGATCTCGATCCCTCACAGATCGTCAATGCGATCGACTTCGGCTACATCACCGATGCGATCACGCCCGATGAAGCGCTCGAGATGTTGCGTCGTCAATCGGATGGAAAAGCGGCGCGCGAAGCCGAGATGCGGCGCGACGGTTTTCCGGCGTACACGACTTCGACCGGATGGCTTGGCTACTCCGACGAAAAAGTGCGCCGGCTTTGCCGCCAGGCGATCGCGCAAGGCTGGACGGCGTTCAAGATGAAGGTCGGCCCGAATCTTCAAGACAATATCCGGCGCGCGGAGCTGATGCGCGAGGAGATCGGTCCTGAGCGCCGCCTCATGATGGACGCGAATCAATGCTGGGACGTTGGCGAGGCGATCCGGCAGATGCAAGAGCTCGCGCGATTTCAGCCGTGGTGGATCGAGGAGCCGACCAGCCCCGACGACGTGTTAGGCCACGCGACGATCGCGCGCGCCGTCGCGCCGATCGGCGTAGCGACCGGTGAGGTCTGCCAGAACCGCGTTCTCTTCAAGCAGTTCCTGCAGGCCGATGCGATCCGTTTCCTGCAGGTGGATAGCTGTCGGATGGCCGGCGTCAACGAAGTGCTGGCGGTCCTGCTGATGGCGGCGAAGTTCGGTGTGCCTGTTTGTCCGCACGCCGGCGGAGTCGGACTGTGCGAATACGTCCAGCACATCTCGATCTTCGACTACATCGCGGTCAGCGGCAGTTTGAAAGATCGCGTGTGCGAATACGTCGATCATCTGCACGAACACTTCGTCGATCCGTGCATCGTGCGCAACGCGCGATACATCGCGCCGACGCGACCCGGCTACAGCATCACGATCAAGCCCGAGTCTCTCGACGCGTACGAATTTCCTGCCGGCCGCGTCTGGCAATCCCTGGAACCGGTGGCCATGGCGTGAGTCGGGTGCGCTGGGTCGTCTGCGCACTGCTCTTTTTCGCGACGACGATCAACTACATCGATCGCCAGATTCTCGCGCTCATCAAGGAGTTTCTGGATCGCGAGCTCGGCTGGTCGAACGAGCAATTCGGGCTCGTCAACTCGGCATTTCAGGGCGCATACGCGGTCGGCCTTCTCTGTTTCGGCTGGTTTGTCGATAAGTACGGAACGAAGATCGGCTACGCCGTTTCGATCACGTTGTGGAGCATTGCGGCGATGGCGCACGCGCTGGTCGGATCGGTCGGAGGATTCTTCACCGCCCGCGTCGGCCTCGGCATCAGCGAAGGCGGAAACTTTCCGTCGGCGATCAAGGCGGTTGCGCTGTGGTTTCCGAAACGCGAGCGCGCCTTTGCGACCGCGATCTTCAACGCCGGTACGAACGTCGGTGCCATCATCGCCCCCGCCACCATCCCGATCATCGCCTTCAGCCTCGGATGGCGCTGGGCGTTTATCTTCGCGGGTATCGCCGGTTTTCTCTGGCTCCTTTTCTGGTTTCCGCTTTACGACATTCCCGAAAAGAGAAAACGCGTGTCGGCTGAGGAGCTGGAGCTCATTCGCAGCGACAAAGACGAGCAGGCGCCCGGCGGGAAGCCGATGGGATGGATCCGATCGATGCGACATCGGCAGACGTGGTCGTTCATCGTCGCGAAATTCATGACCGATCCCGTCTGGTGGTTCTTTCTCATCTGGCTGCCCGACTATTTCAAGGCGACGCGTGGACTGAACATCAAGAAAAGCTGGGTGCATCTCGTGACGATCTACGCGATCGTGACGGTGCTCAGCATCGCCGGCGGCTGGGTCACCGGTTACCTGACGCGCCGCGGCTGGAGCGTCACGCGTGCGCGCAAGACCGGCATGCTGGTCTTCGCGTTGTGCGTGCTGCCGATTCTGATGGCGACGAAGGTCGGCGATTGGCCCGCCGTTCTGATCATCGGACTGGCGGGATCTGCGCATCAGGCGTGGTCGGCGAACCTGTTCACGACCGTCTCCGACATGTTCGCAAAGAAAGACGTCGGAACGATCGTCGGCCTCGGCGGGATGGCGGGCTCGATCGGCGGAATTATCTTTCCCTGGTTCTGCGGCCGCGTGTTAGACCGCTACCACACGCTCGGAAATGTCACAGCGGGATACACGATTCTGTTCGCAATCTGCGCCTTCGCGTATCTGGTCGCGTTCGTCATCCATCATCTGCTAGCGCCGAAGTTCGAGCCTTCGCCGGAGCTCGCGTGAACTTCATCCACGACGATTTCCTGCTCGAGTCGGATGTCGCGCGCGATCTCTATCACCGTTACGTGGAGCGCCTTCCGATCATCGACTATCACTGTCATCTTCCGGTCGCGCAGATCGCGAGCAATCATCAGTTCCGATCGATCACCGAGATCTGGCTCGACGGCGATCATTACAAATGGCGCGCGATGCGGGCGAACGGTGTGGCGGAGCGCTTCTGCACTGGCGACGCGAACGATTGGGAAAAATTCGAGGCCTGGGCGCGCACGGTTCCGGCGACGCTGCGCAATCCCCTGTATCACTGGACGCATCTCGAGCTGAAGCGCCCGTTCGGAATTACCGATTTGTTATCCGAGTCGACGGCCTCGCGTATCTACGAGCGGTGCAACGCGATGCTGCGTACGCCGGAGTTTTCCACGCCGGGATTGCTGCGGCAATTCTGTGTAGCGATCGTCTGTACGACCGACGATCCGGCGGACTCGCTCGAGCATCACCAGCTCCTCGCGCGGCGCAAGGATTCCGATACGCGCGTCGTGCCGACGTGGCGCCCGGACGCGGCGCTGGCGATCCACGATGCGACGACTTTCAACAACTGGATCTCACGACTCGAAGCGGCGGCCGGCGTCTCAATCGGCAGCTTCGAGGATTTTCTCGACGCGCTCGATCTGCGCCACGCGGCGTTTCACGATCTCGGCTGCCGCGCTTCCGATCATGGTCTCGAACAGATCTACGCCGAGCCGTGGACGGATGCCGAGGTCGGCGCGACGTTCGCGAAGGTGCGCGGTCGCAAGGCGATCGACGCTGGCGAGGAGCTTCGTTACAAATCGGCGCTCCTGCATCGCTTCGCCCTGATGGATCACAGCCGGGGCTGGGTACAGCAATATCACCTCGGCGCGCTCCGAAATACGAACTCGCGAATGCGGCAGTCGCTGGGCGCCGATTCCGGACTCGACTCGGTCGGCGATTTCGAGATGGCGCGGCCGCTCGCGCGGTTTCTCGATCGTCTCGACGCATCGAATCAACTCGCGAGCACGATCCTGTACAACCTCAATCCGCGCGACAACGAGCTGTTCGCGACGATGATCGGCAATTTTCAGGACGGCTCGATCCCGGGAAAGATGCAGTACGGATCGGCGTGGTGGTTTCTCGATCAGAAGGAGGGGATGGAAGCGCAGATGCGCGCGCTCTCCAACATGGGACTTTTCTCGCGATTCGTCGGCATGGTGACCGACTCGCGCAGCTTCCTCTCGTACTCGCGTCACGAATACTTCCGTCGCCTCGTTTGCAACTTGCTGGGCGATGATGTGAGACGCGGACTTCTTCCGGACGATCGAGGCTTATTAGGCCGGCTCGCGCAGGACGTCGCATTCTTCAATGCCCGCGAGTACCTTGGGCTGGGGCTGGGCAAGCTCGGGCGCAGCGTCGAACAATGACCGATCAGTTCCGACTCGATGGGAAGGTGGCGATCGTGACCGGCGCATCACGCGGACTCGGCGCGGCCATGGCCCTCGGACTGGCGGAAGCGGGAGCGGATGTCGCGCTGGTTGCGCGCGGCGACGTTGATGACGTCCGCATCAAGATTGAGAATCTCGGCCGGCGGGCGATTCCAGTGCGTGCCGATCTCGAGGATCGCGAGGCGCCGAACGCGATTGTGAAGGCCGTTGGCGATGCGGACATTCTTGTCAACAACGCCGGAATCATTCGCCGCGCAGCTTTCGTCGACTACAGCGATTCCGATTGGGACTCGGTGATCGAAGTGAATCTTCGGTCGGTGTTCGCGCTCAGCCAGGCGTTCGCGCGAGGGCTCATCGAACGCAAGCGGCCCG
>DATBSF010000083.1:0-4303 GCA_036559905.1 Thermoanaerobaculia bacterium
GGCCTGACGCCGACGGCATTTCGGGAGCTGCCTCTCCACCAAGCGCAGCGAATCATCGACGATGCGCGGATGATCGCGAATGCTGCGCGCCCAGCGCCGCGCATGAGGGACGAATGGTCATCCCACGGGACACGGCCACCGCGCGCGGTCGCAGCTGATGCGTCGCGCTCCTAACCCGCTCGATCCTCGATCTCGGCGTCTAAACTCGGGACCGGCGCTCCAAAGCCGATTGTGCGGAGCGGATGGCGCGCCTCAAGGTTGCCCTTCGGCGCTTCGCGACCTTGACCCGCGCCATCCGCTCCCGCTGACGTAGGCATTCATGGAGCGCCGGGCGAATTCTGATCGCGGCGGGTGTCGCGCTGAATACCGATCATCGTCCCTACGTTGAAGGCAGCGCTAAATCCTGCAATCGTCCCCAGTTGATCAGTGGATGGGTGCGATCCACCAGGTGGGCCGCAGGCATGCGTCTCCCGGATTGTCCGCAACTTGACCGCGGCATGGTCGTGGTGCAACTCTGATGCAGGTTCGGAGGACGACAGTGCCCCAGATCGAAGTGAGCGAGCGACAGATCGTCGATGCGTTGGACCGGCTGTCTCCCAAGGGACGCCGCGAGGCGATCCGGCGACTCATCGCCGGGGCGTCAGTTCTGGATCGCACGATCGACGCGCTTCAACCGCGTATTGTGGAAATCTCCAGACAGCGAGGTCTCGACTGGACGAAGCTCTCCGATGAAGAACGCGAGCGTCTCGTGGATGAACTCCTCCACGAATGACCGCAGCGTCCCTCAAAGCCGTCTTCGACACAAACATTCTGATTTCGGGTCACTTCTGGAACGGTCCTCCGTATCGGTGCATGTTGGCCGTGGAGGCCGGCCTCGCGACGCTCGTCTTGTCTGAGCCGATCGTGACCGAATTCCGCGAGAAGCTGACCAGCAGGTTCGGTTTATCGAAGTCCGAGGCCGATCCGATCGTGGCGCGATGGGTGGCGCGTGCGGAAGTTGCCCGGATCGAAGGAAAGGCGGGATGGGTGCCGGAGGATCCAGATGACGACCGGTTCATCGAGACGGCACTCGTCGCCGGAGCCGCAATCATCGTGTCCGGCGACCATCACCTTCTGGCGCTGGGCAACGTCGATGGGATCGAGATCCTGACCGCGCGACAGTTCCTGGATCGTCTCGCGGCAGCCAGCTTCGAGGAGTAGCGAACCCTCATCGTAAATCGTCAATCGCTGAGGTTGACAGCATTCGCGAACGCGCGGAGCGTGAATCCGTCGTTCCGGTGGCGACTGGTCGCCACGCCCTCCACGACCTCCCCAGGCTGATCGGATCTGACGGGTCTCATCAGGCTGATCGCGGCGGTGTCGCGCCGAACACCGATCACCGTCCCTAGGCTCACGGTAGATGCCCGTTGTATCCTGCTTGGAGAGATTCAGACGATGTCGACGCCCCCCGAAACTATGATCACCAGCGATCCTGACATCATGAGCGGCACACCGGTCTTCGTCGGCACAGGTGTGCCGTTTCCTACGCTGCTCGACCACCTCAAGGCTGGGCAGCCTGTGTCGGAGTTCTTTGACAACTTCCCCACTGTTCCGAAGGAGCAAGCCGTCGCCGTGTTGGAAAGCACGCGGCGTCGCGAGTGATCCATGAATGTCGAATTGACCCCTGACCAGCGCGCCTTCGTTCGGAGAGCCATCGAAAGCGGACGGTTCACTCGCGAGGAAGAGGCCGTTCAGGAAGCCATGGCGCTCTGGGAAGAGCGCGAACGCAGACGGCTCGAAATCCTGGCGATGGTGGATGAAGCTGAAGCTTCGTTGGCGAAGGGTGAAGGCCGAGAAATCACCGAAGAGTCGATGAAAGCGCTCGCCGAAGAACTCAAACAGCGCCTGCGCCGCCGGATCGCCGCCGAACGTTCAACGTCGTCCCGCTGATGGGACATCGGCTCGCACCCGAAGCGGAATCGGATCTCGAAGAGATCGCGTTTTACGTCTTCGTTCAGAGCGCCAGCCTGGATATCGCCGAGCGCCTGATCGAATCGATAACCGAACGGTTCGCGATGCTCGGCAGGCACCCCCGCATCGGCCGCCGGCGTGACGATCTTCGGCCCGGTCTACGCGCGTTCCCGGTGGGTGATTATCTCCTGCTGTATCGCGTCGAGGGTGATGACGTGATCGTTCAACGTGTCGTCCGAGGCAGCCGTGATCTCGAAGCTCTGCTTGGCGAGTGAGCTGTCGATCGAACAGATCGAACGATTCCGATTGACACGGCGACGCATTCCGTCGTAATCCTTTGATTCGTTATCCGTGGCGATCGATCGCCACGCTCCTCCACGTCGGCTTCGAGTCACGTGGAGCGCTTCAAGCCCTTCGCCGAATCGGCCAGGGCAAGAGGCACCCAAGACCGGAACGGTTGGAACGGTCGCAGCCACGATCGTCGACGGCCTTCGGCCAATCGACGAGGGCACTCAACGCGACCCGCGATCCGAGAGCGGTCGGCACATTGCCCTCCGCCTCGAGGCGCACCACCGAAAGGGCCGGTGAATCCCACGTCAACCGTTGCGTCCGGCTTCTCGTCACGAGATGCCGCTCAGCACGGTCATGGGGAGGCTCGCTGCGTCGCGCACATCCGCCTCGCATCGGCCTCCCGTTTTGGCACGTGATTCGAGCGCGCGTGACACGCCGCGCTCTGAATCGTGCCCATCGAGCCCGCCGCGCGAGCTGATCGACCTTCGGCCGATCGGCCTCCCGCCGCACCATACCGGCTCGGTTCGTCACCCCGAAATCCGGCGTCCGAACGTGCTTCGGCGCCACGGTTATGGAGGGTCCCGATGAGGAAGACGACGTATTCGGAATCGGCGCAAACTGCGGGCGCGATTACGCCGCCAGAGGACTCAGCGCCTGCGGCGAGCGGACTACCGAACCGGCTGATGACCGCATTCGAAGTCGCGGAATTCGTCGGCTGCCACGAAGAGACGGTGCGACGCGCGTACTTGCGCGGTCTGTTAACCTCGCAGCGATTCGGCGTTCGAGGAAGGAGGTTCAGGCCCGCCGACGTCCTCGATTGGCTTCGTCGAGGAGCACCAACCAGAGTGTCATGAGGCACGAATCGAAAGGAGGAATCGATGGCTGTTCGAAAACGATGCGTGGACAAGGGATGTCGATCGAGTCCGCGTTGTGACCATGCGTGGTGGTTCGATGTCATGCACGACGGAAAGCGCTGGCGCATGTCGGTCGACGAGTTCGCGATGCCGCGCGGAGCGACCGGACGCGTCGACGTGAAGCAGACGGCGGAGCGAATCTGGGAACCGAAGTTCGTGGCCGAGATCATGTCAGGTCGGGATCCGCGTGTTCCACCCAACGTTCCGAAGACCGCGGTGGGCGTCACGGTTTCGGACTTTCTCGACTCGTACTTCACGAACTACGTCGAAGCCGAAGGCCTCCGCGACTCACGAACGATCAACAGCCGCATCAAGGCGATCAAAGCTGTGATTGGTGAACTGCCTGTTGTGGCGCTGGAAAAATCAGCAGAGGTGCTTCGGTTCAAGGCGACATACCGAAAGGGGCACGAGATCGCGACTGTGAACCGTGCACTCAGCACGTTGCGTGCGGCGATCAACTGGGGCCGCTTCCAGGATCCGCCGTACTTGACCACCACACCGTTCCATCGATTCGGAGTGAACATCAAAGCAAAGGAGGAAACAAAACGCGACCGCCGAATCGGGTCGCAAGAAGAGCAGGCTCTGCTCGCCGCGTGCTCCGAGATGAACGGCGCGGAGCACCGGTACGTCGGCGCCTCGATCCACGATCGTCTGGTCGGCGCACTCGAGACCTGCTGTCGTCAGGGCGAGATGCTGCGCGTTCAGAACCGGCACGTCGATTGGGAGCGACACCAAATCGCCATTCCGGGCCGACACGCGAAGGACGGAGACAACCGTCGCATTCCGTTCGATCCGCAAGGACGACTCGCGCCGGTTCTCAAGCGCCGTGCGGCGCTCGGGCCAAACGCGTTCGTGTTCGGATCGTCGGCGGGCGAATTCGTCGACAGCTTCAAGACGGCGTGGGAGTCGTTGCTGCTCCTCGCCAACGGCCACGACACGAAGCGCGCGAAGCCTGGCGCGCGCGTCGATCGCGCGAAGCTGCGCCAGATCGATCTGCACTGGCATGACCTCCGGCATGAGGGCGCCTGTCGGCTCCTGGCGGACGGCGTCGACATTCGCATCATCCAGTTGATGCTCGGTCACGCCGACGTCCGGCAGACGCAGCGGTACCTGAACATCACGGACGAAGAGCTACGGAAAGCGATGAC
>DATBSF010000084.1:0-12179 GCA_036559905.1 Thermoanaerobaculia bacterium
AGTGCTCGAGATCGAGAGTCGCAACAACGTGTTCTCGATCCCGCGACAGGCGCTCTTCGAAAAAGAGGGGAAGAAGCTCGTCTATCGGCAGCGAGGCGACAAATTCGAACCTGTCCCCGTCGAGATCGCGACGTCTTCGCCCGGACGCGTCGTCGTTACGAAGGGACTCGCGAAAGGTGATGCGCTCGCGATGCGTGATCCCACCGTCAACGAGGAGCAGAAGTTGAAATGACGGGCGAAGAGACTTTTCGTACCGCCCTCGACAACCTCGCAACTCACAAACTGCGCACTGCGCTGACGATGCTCGGGATGATCTTCGGTGTCGGCGCGGTCATCGCGATGTTGTCGATCGGCGCGGGCGGCGAACGCAAAGCACTGGAAGCCATCGGCCGCCTCGGTCTTCGCAATGTCATCGTGCGCGCGAAAGTCGTCAAGCCGGAAGATCGCCAGGAGCTGCGCAAGAAATCGCTCGGCGTCTCGCTGCGCGATGCGGAGGCAATTCAGGAAGCGGTTCCGAACGTCAGGATCGTGCTGCCGCGCATCGAGATCAAGCCGTACAAGATCCTCGCGCCTAACGCGAAGACGAAGGGAAAAGTCTTCGGCGTGTCGTGGCGCTTCTCGCAGGTCGCGACTATCCAACTCGCCGAGGGACGTTTCCTCGACGCGAGGGATGAGTCGGATCATGCGCAGGTCTGCGTGATCGGGCAGGACATCCGGCGCAACCTCTTCGGCTACGGCGCGGCCCTCGGAAAACAACTCAAAGTGAACGATGTCTGGCTAACCGTCATCGGCATTCTCGGCGAGCCATCCGAAGGGAAGTCGGCGGACGCGCAGGAGATATGGATTCCGGTCTCGACGGCGATGCGCAAGTTCGATCGCGATCCGCTCGATGCGCCGCTCGACGAGCTGCTGGTCGAAGTTCACGATGGTGTTTCGACGCGCGAAACCGCGAAGCTGATCGAGCCACTTCTCGATCGATTACACGGCGGCGCCGATGATTACGAAATCGTGATTCCCGAGGCTCTGCTGGAGCAGAGCCGGCAGACGCAGCGGATCTTCAGCATCGTGATGGGATCGATCGCCGGGATCTCGCTGCTGGTCGGCGGCATCGGCATCATGAACATCATGCTGGCGTCGGTGATGGAACGGACGCGCGAGATCGGAATTCGCCGCGCGATCGGCGCGCGGAAGGCCGACATCCGCGCCCAGTTCGTCATCGAGTCGTTCACGATCAGCGTGATCGGCGGGCTGTCGGGAATCATCATCGGCATTGCGCTGGCGAAAATCGTGGCGGCCTATGCCGGATGGCCGACCGTCATCACGTTCGGCTCGCTTTTCCTCTCCACGGCGGTCTCTGTTACCGTGGGACTCGTGTCGGGGATCTACCCCGCGGCGCGCGCGGCGGAGCTCAATCCGATCGAAGCGCTCCGATACGAATGAATGTCCGAGCTCGGCTGGAAATACCTCACCGCAGATGACAAAGCGACGATCCTTCGCGGCATCCGCGATGGCGTCGCCTATGGCGGGCCGTATCACGCCGAGATCTATCCATCCGATCGCTGCAACATCGACTGCTTCTTCTGCTCGACGGCCTCAATTCGCGGTAATGATGAGCTGCCGCTCGTGCGCATCGAGGAGCTGATCGCGGAGATGAAGGACGCCGGCACGCGATCGATTCGCTTCGCCGGAGGCGGCGAGCCGCTCTTTCACCGCAAGACAAAAGATCTGCTGCGCATGATCACGGCCAGCGGTCTTCCAATCGAAAACATCACAACGAACGCCGTGCTGTTAGGCGAAGAAGTCGCCGACATCCTGATGGGCGGCGAATGCGATCAGATCACGGTGAGTCTGAACACCGCGGACCCCGATTCGTACGCGAAGATGATGCAGACCCCAGGTCGCAATTTCGACCGCGTGGTCGCCAACATGCGCAATCTGATTGCCGAGCGACGTCGACGGCGCCGCGACACTCCGAAAATCAATCTGCAGTTTCTCGTCTGGAAAGAGAACTACAAGACCATTCCGCGGATGTATGCGCTCGCGCGCGAGCTCGACGTCGACACGATCTTCTTCAACGGCCTCGCGTTTCTGACGCCGCAGCAGAAGATGTCGCCCGAAGAAACGAAAGAGATGATGCGGCTGTACGAGGATGTCGTCCGCGTCGATGAGTACCGGCGCATCTCGATCATCGACAGCTACGAGCAGGACATCCGGCCGCTGGTCACGGAGATGAACACGCGACTCGATGCCGAGCGGCGCCAGCGCGGCGCGGTTTCGAGGCTCGCGCATCTCGTCACGCGACGCGATGTCACTTGGCGTGAAAAGCTGGCGCACCGGCGCAGAATCGCGATGTCGCGACGCGTCGAGAAGGAGTCGGCCGGACTCGAAGAGCCGTGTGTCATCGGATGGCATTCGATGGTGATCCGCACCGGCGGGCCTGTCGCACCGTGCTGCATCCTGCAGGGGAGCCCGCTCGGCGACATCTTCAAGAGCTCGCTGCGCGAAGTCTGGTACGGCGAGGGTTATGTGCAATTCCGGCGCGAGCTCGCGAACATCATGAAGCGCGGCGCGGAGTGGCAGCACGATCCGTCCTCGGATCGCACCGTGGTCGGCATGTGCGGCGGGAAGGGCAGCGAGGTCTGCCCGATCAAGAGTTTCTACTACAAGCCCGACATCCCGTTCCTGCGCGCGCTCAACCAGCTAACTTCTTAGCCGGCGATTCGTTCAACAGTCATGCGAATGACTATCGGTGTGTTCGTTTTGGTGGCAGCCACAGCGTTTGCGTCGGATACCAGCAACAAAGACTCATACGTGTTTCGCGACGGAGGCATCACCTGGATGATCGGCCAGGGTATGTCTGCGGACGCGCTGCAGCGGATTCAATCGCAGTACGGCAACTCCTTCCTGTGGGCGAGACGCAACGGACAGATCTTCGTGACGCGCGAGCAGTTCGTGCTCGATTCGGCGAGCATCATCGTCGCGCGCCGCGATTCAGGCGAAGAGCGGCAGGCGCGTTTCGCCGAGATCACCGATGCCGCGATGCGTCGCAGCTCGCGCCCACGCGGCTCGTACGTCCTGACAACCGAAATCAATCGAGCGACGATTTCGGGTGGGATGTCGATCGAAAACGTAGTCTATTTACGTAATAAATATCATGGTCAATTTCTCTGGGTGCGTACGAAAGAGGGAACCTGGCTGATCGACGACGCCGATTACCTCGATCGCGCCACGGCATTCTTCGCCGAGGAACGGGCCCTCGGCCCCGAGCAACGTGCGGCGTCGGAGGAGGAATCGCAATTGGATCGCGAGGAAGAGCGTCTCGAGGATCGGCGTGATGCGGCCTCCAGGAAGCGGCTCGAAGAGGTTCGCAGCCGGCAGAGAGAAGTCAGCCACCGCGAACGGGAGCTCGACGACCGCCAGGAAGCCCTCGAAAAGATCGCCGAAGAAAAACTGTGGGCGCTGATCGACGACGCAATTCGCAGAGGTGTTGCACGGCCCGTGCGATGAGTCGATATCATCGCCGGTCATGAACGCCTTCCTTGCGCTTCTTCTCGCGGCGACGGTCCCGATCGCTCCGATTCAATATCGGCATCGCACGCTCGCCAACGGCTTGCAGGTTTACTCGGTCGAGGACCACGCGGCGCCGACCGTCGCGATTCAGGTCTGGTATCACGTCGGATCGAAAGATGATCCGCCCGGCCGCAGCGGATTCGCGCATCTCTTCGAGCACATGATGTTCAAGAGCACCGCGCACATGAAATCCGAGATGATGGACCGCCTGACCGAGGATGTCGGCGGCAACAACAACGCATCGACTGCCGACGATGCGACCTGGTATTACGAAGCGGTTCCCTCGAACTATCTGCAGACGCTCTTGTGGGCCGAGGCCGATCGCATGGGATCACTCGACGTCGACGAGGCGAATTTCAACTCCGAGCGCGAAGTCGTCAAGGAAGAATTTCGCACTTCCGTTCTCGCGCCGCCCTACGGACTTTTCTACTACAGCATCGATAAAGATTCTTTCGCCGCGCATCCGTATCGGCGGCCGACGATCGGAAGCATCGAGGACCTCGATTCCTCGACGCTCGCCGATGTGCAGAAGTTCCACACGACGTACTACCGGCCCGACAACGCGACGCTGGTCATCGTCGGCGATTTCGATTCAAAGCAGCTCGACCCGTGGGTCGATCAATACTTCGGCGCCGTCGCAAAACCGGATCTCGCGATTCCGCGCGTCAGTGTCAAAGAGCCGCCGCGCGATGCCTCGAAAACGATCACGGAGACCGGACCGAATGTGCCGCTTCCCGCGGTCGCGCTGACGTGGCTCGCGCCGTCTGCGACGAGCGCCGATCGTTACGCGCTCGACATCGCGTCGGCGATTCTCGCGCAGGGTGAATCGTCGCGGCTCTATCAATCACTGATCTATCGTCAGCAGATCGCGCAGGACGTCAGCGCCGATGACGACCTCCGCGAAGACCTCGGCCTCTACGTGATCACGGCGACCGTCGCGAGCGACAAATCGCCTGAGGCTGTTCTGAAAGCGATCGACGCCGAGCTTCGCGACATCGAGACGAAACCGGTTTCGGCTGCCGAGCTCGCGAAAGCGAAGAATCAATTGATTACCGGGCGCCTTCGACAGCGCGAAACCAACGACGGGAAAGCAGGCGCCCTTGGATACAGCGCGACGGTGCTGCACGATGCCGCGGAGGTAAACAGCGGCCTCGCGAAGTTACAGGCGGTCACCGCCGCGGATGTGCAACGCGTCGTCAACAAATACCTGAAGGATGGAAAATCGTTGACGATCACGTACGTGTCGAAGGGAGGCGCGCAATGAAAATGCTCTTGGTCGCGCTCGCACTCTTCACACAAGTCGAAACCACGCCTCCACCGCCCGCCGCCCCGCGCGAGCCGCAGCTTCCCAAGCCCGCCGAGAAAACGCTAGCCAACGGTCTGCGCGTGATCGTCGTGCAGAAACCGGGCGTACCGATCGTCGCGGTGCGTCTTCTGATCAAGACCGGGTCCGAGGCTGATCCCGCGAATCTCGCAGGACTCGCGGACATGACCGCGTCGCTGCTGACCAAGGGAACCAAAACGCGAAGCGCGGTGCAGATCGCGCGCGGCGTCGAAGCGTTAGGCGCGACGCTGGAGAGCGGCGGCGCGTGGGACAACTCGTTCGTTTCACTCGACCTGATGTCGTCGAATCTCCCGAAGGCGCTGGTCTACGTCGCCGATATCGTCCGCAATCCCGTTTTCGCAAACGATGAGATCGAGCGTTTGCGCGCGCAGAATCTCGATGCGCTGCAGGTCGCGATGCACCAGCCTCGCTCGCTGGCGGGCTTCGTCGCGACGCGCGTCGTGTTCGGCGCCGGTCAATACGGACATAACCTGGGCGGCACTCCCGATTCGTTGCAACGCATCAAACGCGCGGACATCGTCGCGTTTCACAGGAAGTACTACAAACCCAACAACGCGATCCTTGTCTTTGGCGGCGAAATCACGCCGGACAAGGCCTTTGCGCTCGCGGAACAGAACTTTGGTGCCTGGAAGAAGGGAGAAGTACCGGCTTCGACTTCCGCGCAGTTAGCGGCCGCACCTCACCGAATTGTCGTGATTGACATGCCCGAAGCGGGGCAGGCGGCTGTGCTGGTCGCTCGGCCGGGCTTGAAACGCGTTGATCCTGCCTACAGCATCGCGCAAGTAACGAACTCCGTTCTCGGCGGCGGCTACTCGTCGCGTCTGAATCAGGAAATCCGCATCAAGCGCGGACTCAGTTACGGCGCTGGGAGCTTATTCGACCTTCGCCGCGACGTCGGTCCGTTCACCGCCAGCGCGCAGACGAAAAACGAATCGGCGGCTGAAGTCGCGGGGTTGATCGCGGAAGAGCTGAACAAGCTCGGGAAGGAACCGGTTGCGGATGTCGAGCTCGGACCGCGAAAGGCGACGCTGATCGGCAACTTCGGACGGTCGCTCGAGTCGAGCGGAAGTCTCGTCGGCCGCGTCGCGTACCTGGCGCTCTATGGATTGAGCCTGGACGAGATCAATCGCTACATCTCCGGCATCCAATCCGTGACGGCACAGCAGGTCGAGCAATTCGCGGGCGCGCACCTTGGCGCATCCGACGCCAGCATCGTGATCGTGGGCGACGCGAAGAAATTCATCGAGCCGCTCAAAAAGCAATTTCCGAACGTGGAAGTGATTCCGATCAGCGAGCTGGATTTGAATTCGCCGACGCTGCGGAAGAGGTAGTCTGGACTGCGGTGCCTTGGCACCGCTTTGAACGCCGCGGCTTGCCGCGCCGCCGGCAGCAAGCTGCCGGCGGAAGAGCGGCGGCAAGCCGCCGCAGTCCAGATCAGTGCGCGATCCCCCTGCGCGTGCTGAGATACACCGCGAACGATCCGAGCCAGTGGCCACCTTCGTAATGCTCGCCAGTCACGGCGGCCAGGCCGGACTGGCGATGCGCGCTCGCGGCGGCGTTGATCGCCGGCAGTCGCGGATCGCCTTTCGGTAATCCCGATGCGATGCCTTCGAGCATCCACGCGCGGCTCAGATTCAATCCGTCGAGATGCGCGAGCCGAGGGTCGCTCGGATCGGTGACGATTTCCGGCTTCGGCCAGTGCGGATTCGGCAGGAATGCGCCGAACCACTTCGCGCACTCGCGCGGCGGCAACACGCGGCGCATGACATCGGCCTCCGCGAGACACGGCGAAAGAAAATCTTCGCCGGATGGCTCATAAGACAGCGGACACGCTTTGTCGTGAGAAAAAAATCGTCGCGCAGCGGCACGCGCGGTCTTCGCGAGCTCGGGATCGTCTGTCGAATCGATGATGAGACCGAGGGCGAAGGCGGTCTGGCTATGTTCGCCCGAACGCACCGCATGCGACAGCTTCGGCAGCCACGCTTTCAATCGTTCGTTGGCCGCCTGTTCCAGTGGATGCAGAGTCGCGGAGAGCTGCGGGTCCGATTCACGAAGCTCCGCGCCGAGCTGCAGAAGCCACGCGAGTCCATACGGCCGCTCGAAGCTCGATCGCCCCTCGGCGCGCAGATACGCGGCCTCCTGCGCGATGTTCTCCGCCGTCAGACTCTGTTTCAGCGCCTCTCGCGCTTTCGGAGTGAACGGCGCATCGGGAAAAGTTCGCGCGAGGCGCGCCAGCAGCCAATGGCCGTGCACGGACGAATGCCAGTCGTAGCATCCGTAGAACGCGGGCGTGAGTTTGCGCGGCGGAGCGACATCGGCATCCGAGCTCAGGCTGTGCGAGATCTTGTTCGGGTACTCCTTGTGGACGCACGCCAGCGCGAGATTCGCGAATCGTTCCGCGGCGCGCGCATCGAACTGCGCGACGGTCGCCAACATCAACGCGAACTGAAGCATCAGATCAGCGGATACGCATGAAGATGAACCCGACGATCGCCAGCGCGATGACGAGAATGACTGCGATCACGATGAACACATTCCGCGAAGTGCCGCTCGATGCGACGTGCTCGTAAACAACTTTCTTGCTGACCAGGTCGTCAGGTTCAGTCGGTTCGGGCATGTCCAACAGGCTCAGCAAGTGAAGTGCCACGCGCCGCCAGCGCACGCGAGGACCACGAGAAAATCGGAATCGAGAAGCAGCTCAGGGCGGCCGCCGCCAGGAAGGCATCTTTGAATCCGAAGGCGTCGCCGAGGCTGCCGATGACGAGGGAGCCGGTGGCGATGCCGGTGTCGAAGGCCCAGACGATGCTGCCGAAGGTGCGCGCGCGTCGATCGGGATCGGTGTTCGCGAGGATGAACGTCGCGAACGCCGGATAGGCGGCGCCGAATCCGAGACCGAAGAGGATGGCCGAAAGGATCATTTCCCATCGCTGGTTTGCCACCGCCAGCAGCGCGAACGCGACCGGAATCAGAACCAGAGATGGATAGAGAACGCGTTTTGTGCCGACGCGATCGCCGATGTGCGAGAAGCCGATGCGAAAGATCGCGATCGTCGTCGCGAATACAGTCAGGTAGATCGCCTTCGGCGCGATGTTGCGCTGCACGGCGATGATCGCGGAGTAACTCGTGACGCCGCCGTAGCCGAAAGTCGCGACCGTGAGCGAGAGCGTTGTCTGGATCACGCGCCAATCCCACGATTCCGAAAGCGTCAGCCGCGCGCCCTCGCGACGCACTTCGTTCGGACGAAGGAGCAGCGCGCCGATCGTCATCGCGACCGACAGCACCATCAGCTCAATGCACAGCGTCAACCAGCCGAAGTGGAACACCCATAGCCCGACCGCCGGCGCGGTCGCAACCGCAAGTGTGCTCGCGAGTCCCCACCATGCGAGCCCCTGGTTGCGGCGCGACGGCGGAATGTAGTCGCTCATGATTGCCGAGGCCGCAGCGATCAGGCCGGACCACATCGCGCCGTGCACGACTCCGATCGCGAGCAGAAGGCGAAAATCGGTGACGATGCCGTACAGCAACGAAAAACAAATGAAGAGAATCGACGCGATGATGAGAAGCCGCCGCCGGCCGATGTGATCGGCGACGCTGCCCATGAGCGGCGCCGAAAACGCGCTGGCGTATCCGTAAAACGACAAAAACCAACCGGCCTTGGCCGTCGATCCGCCTAGCTCGAGAATGCGAAACGGAATCGCCGGCAGGAGCTGGAAGGCCGAGAAGAAGGTGACGAAGGCGTAGACCCATAGCGCTGCGAAGGCAGGCGTTAATAGGGGCTCGACAGGACGGCGTTCGGACACGAGGATCGGCGATTGTACAAGTAGAATGTTTGTGGCTGCTTACGCGTTCACGCGCACGGATGAAGGTCAAACGCGCAGAGAAGTACGGCTTCTGTTCCGGGGTACGGATCGCGGATCTGAAAGTGAAGCGATTCGCCGCCGCCGGCGGACGCGGCGCAATCCTCGGGCAGGTGGTGCACAACGAGCGGGTGGTGGAGGAGATGGAGAAACTGGGCGTGCGCACCGTCGAAGAGATCACCGCCGTCGAAGAGCCGACGATCGTCTTCTCGGCGCACGGCGTTCCCCCTTCATTTCACAACCGCGCGAAATCGGGCGGACTCAAGATCCTCGACACGACCTGCAAGTTCGTCTACGACATCCATCGCGAGTCGAAGCAGGCGCTCGACGACAGCTATCACCTCGTCTTCATCGGAGATCCGAAACATCGCGAAGTCATCGGCTACACGAATGATCTCGATCCCGCGACCTACCACATCGTGTCGACCGCCGAGTCAGCGGCATCAGTCGATTGGTCGCAATACGACAGGATCAAAATCTTCTATCAGACCACGCTCAATGCCGAGGAGTTCGAGGATGTGGTGAAGACGATTGAGAGAGTTGCCGCGCGCGTCGATCGCGCCGACACAATCTGCTACGCCACGAAAGAGAATCAGGATGCTGCTCGCGTGCTCGCGCTCGACCCGGAGGTCGACGTGATCGTCGTCATCGGCGGAAAGAAAAGCGCGAACACGAAACATCTCTGGGAAATCTGCAGGGAATCGAAGCCCTCGTATCTGATCCAGGGGGCAGACGATCTGGAGGCGACATGGTTCGACGGGGCGGAAGTGGTGGGGGTGACGGCCGGATCTTCGACTCCCGACTACGTGATCGACGAAGTCGAGCAGCGCATCGCAACATTCTGAAACCGCGCAATATCGACCGCGCGCCGAGCGTTTTACCAGCGCTAATGAGGGTTATTCGTAGTCTTTTTCTGAGCATGACGGTCGCCGCTGTGCCCGCATTTGCGGACGCGGCCGATCTGAACTGCAAGGGTCCCGGCAACGTCGAGGAGTTCCGCTACTCATGGCGGATGCGCGGCGGCCTGGCGTGGGTCGCCGGACTCGTGTTTCCGACGTCAGGCGTCGGCGAGCTCAAGACTACGTTTCCGCAGGGCGACGATCACTCGATCAACAGCGAGCTCCTCATTCAAACGAACGATCGCCGCAGCGGCTTCTTTGTCTACGAGTCGGAGATGGATCAAGCCGGCCAGAAGACGCTGATGACGTACCACGGTTATGCTTGGAAGAATAAGTCACGAAAAGAGCGTACGATATTTGATTATATTAAACGTCTCGCTCATATCCACAAGGAAACGCCTGACAAACAGTGGGACAAAACGGAGAGCCTTCCCGCTGACGCGCTGCGCGACGTCCTGACCGCGATTTTCTTTCTCCGACAGAATGCCACCACGATTCAGCTTCCGATCACAACGCGCATCTACTCCGACGGCAAGTCGTATCCGGTGATCATCCGCTCCGCCGAGCGCCGCAACTTCAACATCGAAGGGCAGCAGGTCAGCGCCCTCGGATTTGAAATCGTCGACGCGCCGGGCGGCAGCCGGAAGTGGCCGGGCGGCGTGAAGGTGTGGGTTTCGGACGATCAGCGGCGGATCCCGTTCCGCATCGACATCGATCAGAGCATGGGATCGCTGCAGCTCGATCTGAAATCCGTCGAAGCCTGCGCCTTCATGCAGGCGAGCGCGCGGTAATGGCGGTAGGGGCGCACAGCGTGCGCCCGCGGGCGCGCTCTGCGCGCCCCTACACTCGCGCGCCGGCGACTGGCCAGCTCAGGCCGCAGAACAGCCCCACCAGGTCGAGTAACTCCGCGACATGGAACGGTTTCTCGAGAATGACCGCCGGCTTGAGGTCGGCATCTTCCGGATCGAGCTTGTAGGCCGTAATCACGATCACCGGTAATTCCTTGCGCATATCGCGGAACCACCGCAGCCACTCGCGTCCGTCCATGCGCGGCATCGCGAGGTCGAGGATCACGAGCTGGATGTCAGGGTTTTGTTCGACCAGCGGAATCGCGATTTCGCCATCGGTAGCGGTCAGGACTTCGAAGCCGTATGGAGACAGCAGATCGCGATACGAGGCGAGCAGTCTCGTGTCATCGTCAATGACAAGCAGTTTGCGAACCTTGAAAGGCGCTCTTCGCGCGCGAATCGTCACGGGTGTGTAGATCATCCTAAACTGCTTGAAACTCAGAGGGAAGCTGCAAAGGGCGTACCGCGAAGAATTGTGAATCGCGACGGCTCGAAGCGCAGCGGGATGAGGCGTCCTTTGTGGACCGCGGCATCGCCGGGCAGCGATACCCGTAAGTTGAGCCCTCCGGTGAGGATACCGGTCGCGATCCATCGTCCATCGCGGAAGCTGGCCTCCTCGATTCCGAAAATCAAATCAGATTCTTGTCCCTTTTCGGCGATCGAAAAATCTTCGGGGCGGGCCAGCGCGATGCCATTTCCTTCGAAAGCTGCGTCGTTCAACGTCCACCATCCAATCGGCGACTCGACGCGCTTTTCGCGGACCGTAATCGGGATGACGTTGACGTCGCCGGTGGCCAGTGCCGCGGCTTCACTCGCCGGATTTCGGTAGATGCGCGGCGCAAAGTCACTCTGCACCACTCGACCCTTGTCGAGCACCACCAGCCGATCCGTCATCCCGAGCTCGTTCGCATTCGCGGGCGCGCTGATGACCGTCGTCCCCATCACGCGCAGCGTGCGGTAGAAGGCGTCGCTCGTGCTCGCGGCAGCCGACGGATTGAGAGGCTCGAGGAGCCGGTCGGCGATGAGAATTGCGGGACGGAGCAACTCGATCTGCGCAAGATGCGCGATCGTCCGCTCCGTCGAAGAGAGCGATCGCAGCGATCGGCCGGCGAGCTCGCTTAATCGCCATTTTTCAATGGTTTGCTCGTATTCGCGCTGGCGATCGATGCGATCCAGCGAGCGCTGGCGGACCGCGGCGATCAGGAGATGGTCAACCGACCATCGCGCCGGCGCGTCGATCGCCGATGTCGCGAAAAGTAAGGGCCTTCGCGACGCGGCCAGCTTCGTCACCTCACGGGCACCGAGGAGGATGCGCCCGGCGGATTGACGGAGGCGGCCCGCGATGATCTGCAGCAGGGTTGACGCGCCAGCCCCCGGCGCTCCGACAATCGCCGTGTGCGTGCTCTTCGGGAATGTGAGCGTGATGTCGTGCAGTCTCTCGTCGAGAGAAATATTTTCCAGCACGACGTCGAGCACTACTCGATTCTATCTCTGTGTTCTCTGTGATCTCTGTGGTGAAAGCTTCTCACCACAGAGGACACAGAGATCACTGAGGCTTGGGGCGCGCGTTCGGCCGCTGCGCTTGCATCCGATCGATCTCGTTCCGCATACGATTCCACTGCTGATCGTTCAACACGCCGCGCATCTCGATGAGCATCGT
>DATBSF010000085.1:0-2019 GCA_036559905.1 Thermoanaerobaculia bacterium
GATCGCGCCGCTCTCGATGTCGGTCTCCACGAGGCGATTGCGTCCTGCGCGATTCTCGACCGCGATCAGCTTGCGCCCATCCGGTGTGAACGCCGGATCCTTCAATCGTGCGCCATGTGTGATTCGCCGCGTGCCGCGATCCAGATCCCACACGTAGAGATCGGAGAGGATGGAAAACGATCCGACGAACTCTTCGTCCGAATACGCGATCGCACGGCCGTCGGCTCTCCACGAAAGCGGCGATCCGATATTGACCGCGTGGGTGGCGATGTCGCGGTTGGCGGAGACATCGCGCACGCGGATCGTCGCGCGCTCAAACGGGCCGTAATGTGCGTACGCCAGGCGCGTCCCATCCGGCGAGAGAATCGGATTGAGCGTTTCGTATCCCTGATGCGTGAGCCTCTCGTGCGTCGTCAGTCCGTCGGCAGCGAGCGTGTCGCGGTCCGCCAGATAGGTGCGCTGTTGCTCCGCGCTCCATTGCTGCCACAGCTCTTTCATGCTGACGCCGTACACATCTTCGGCCGACGCGTTCACGCGGAACGGCACCACGTTGCCCGAGTAGTTGTTCATGAAGTCGCGCAGCTTGTCGACGCCGCGCGTCGTTGCGAGCCACGACAGAAACTTCGACCCGTAGTAGTAGCGCGTGCTGCCGGTCGGCCAGTACGGACTCAATCCGCTGGCCTGCGCCTCGCTCGCCCAGCGATCCTCGACCGCCGCTGTGCGGAGGACCATGTCGACGTACGTTCCCTTGAGACGGCCGGCGTTCGTGTTCTCCGACTCGGACACCGTCGCGATGCCTTCGAGGAACCACAGCGGCGAAAAGAGATTCGGAAAGCTGAAGACGCTGAAGAGAAGTGGATTGCGTCCGAAGACCATGCGCATCCCGCGCGCGAATCCGCGGGCCTGATCGATATGCAGGATGTGCGTGAATTCGTGCGTGATGACGAGGTTCAGCCAATTGTCGTAGTTGCCGCCCGGCGATGACGGATCGGCGCCGGGCGCGGTGACTAAGATTTCGACGCGATTGCTCGGAAACGGAGTCGCCGAGCCGTTGGGGAGATCGACGTGGTCGGCGAGGATCACATCCGTCCGCCCCGCCGGCTGCCATCCCATCATCGGCACGAGACGCGTGTAGGCATTCTCGGCATACGCGGCAGCGCGCGATGCGAGGTCCTCCTCGCCCTGGTGATAGTGGATGTAGAAGTGTTCGGTCGTGATGGTCCGCCAATGCAGCGACGGCGGGTAGATCGAAGCGGCATCGATTCGCGCCGCAGCCAGCAGGACGAACAGCAGCCTGATGAGTCTTCGCATCGCTCGCGCTGAAGCGAAAGTTGTTCCTCGTGGCGCGATCGAACAGCGGAAATCGGATCGCCGAATCGCAAACGGCTAACGGCGGACGCTTTTCCGCAGCATCCTCGACTTCGCTTCTCTTTCGCCCTTTTTCTCTCCGGCTCAGTCCGGCAAAACCTGCGAAATCGCTGCGAAAAGGCTGCGGAAAAACTCGCGCACAATCCCATGTGCAAAAGATGCGGAAAAGGCGCGGAAAATCTGCGGATTCGCCTGCGGAATAGCTGCGAGAAAGCGGTGCATAAGCGGCGGGAAACAGTCGGAAATGCGGTCGACAATTTGTGGAAGTAACTCGCTGAAAGCGCGAATACTTAAGTCCGTTTCTCTGTTCTCCATTCGCGATGACTTCACACTTTTTTGGCCACCCCTTGACAGAGAGTTCTACTGGGCGTAGCTTGTCCTGCAACCACAACCACTACATCACGGCGCGAGGGAGGGACCTGAATGAAGGATGTAAAGCAATCGCGTTTGGCCGCTCGATCCCCTCTACGGTCAGTATCTCTGCAAATTCGCGAGTATCAGGTCACGGTGAAGGTGAAGTCGCCGGTGCCACGCAGCAGGCCCGGTCTGGTTCGCTGGTCAGCACGCTGAGATCGTCACAAAGTCAGTTGAAGGCGCCCCCGGTCGGGGCGCCTTTGTTTCGGTGAGGAGGAGAGTTCATCATGACGTCCA
>DATBSF010000086.1:0-36108 GCA_036559905.1 Thermoanaerobaculia bacterium
TCGTGATGGTGATCTAACACTCTCCGCTCTTTACGGTTATCGCATCAACTGGCAGACGACTTTCTTCATCGGCTACGGCGATTTCCGCCTCCTCGACGAGACCGCCCGCCTGATGCCGAACCATCGTTCGGTCTTCATGAAAGCGTCCTATGCCTTCCAGCGGTAGCGCGTCGGTTACAAGTTGTGACAAACCTTAGTGACTGCGTCTCCGTAGTGCGACCATATCGTCGAAACGACATGGCGCGCATTTTCCGACGGTCCATCCTCTGGCTCGTGCCGATCGTGGTGATCCCACTAGCGGCGCTGCTGGCGGTTCAATACCGCTTTCTGCGGACGCTGGAGAGCAAGACCGTCTCGGCGCAGCGCAGCTGGCTGCGCGACTCCGCCGAGCGCGTCGCGGACGACATCGACGAGTACTATCGGAGCGCCTCCTTGCACGCGTTGACGATTGAGCGCGACTGCCTCTGCCAGAACTCGGTGCTCGCCGCGCACTTCCGGGAGACTCCGGTCGACGGAGCGCGTACGTTCTTCGTCGTGCAGTTCAATGGTCAACATGCGAACTATTCTTATTTCGCGCCCGGCGGCATCAAGAAGTCGCTGCCCTATCACGAAGAGCAGGCGGTGAAACTGGCCACCGTGCAGTGGCACGTCGCGCACAAGATGAAGCAGGCGATCCCGCACCCGCCCATGAGCGTCGACGAGCGCGACGAGCGCAATCGCATCATCATGCGTCCCGTCGTCGATGATAGCGAGCACGTCCTCGGCGTCGCCGGGATCATCTTCGACGAAGACCTCGTCCGCACCGCCATGTTCGACATGGGCGGCCGTGCACTCGCCACGCACTACAAGTCGGACGCCGAATCGCTGCGACTGCTCATCGGAGATCACCTCGCCCGAAAAAGCGATGTCCGGACGCAGCCCTTCTCATTCGTCTTCACCAACTGGCGACTCGGCGTGAAGGACCTCTGCGCGACGCCGGAACAACTCGGCGCGCTGACGTTCAAGAACAACATGATGTTGGGCGGCGGCGTGATGATCGTGCTCTTCGGCGCGATCGGCCTCGCGATCCAGTCGGCATCGCGCCAATTGAAGCTCTCGCAGATGAAGAGCGACTTCGTGTCGAACGTCTCGCACGAGCTCCGCACGCCGCTCGCGTCGATTCGCGTATTCGGTGAATACATGCGGCTCGGCCGCGTGGTCTCGGAAGAAAAGATGCGCGAGTACGGCGAGTACATCGAAGCCGAGAGCCGGCGGCTCACGCAGCTGATCAACAACATCCTCGATTTCTCCAAGATCGAATCGGCGCAGAAGAAATACAAGATGGCCGAGGAGGATGTGGTCGAGCTGGTGCACGACATCGTGTGCGCGTTCGCGATGCCGCTGCGCGAGAACGGCTATCACATCGCGTTCACCGCGCCGGCCGCCATGCTTCCGCCGCTGGTCATCGACCGCGACGCGATCGCGCAGGTCATCATGAACCTGCTCGACAACGCCGTGAAGTACTCGAGCGGCAACAAGGACGTCGACGTGATCGTCACGAACGATGAAGAGAACGTGCGCATCGCAGTGCGCGACCGCGGCATCGGCATCCCCACTTCGGAGCAGAAGAAGATTTTCGAGAAGTTCTACCGCGTCGGCAGCGGGCTCGTTCACGACGTGAAGGGCAGCGGCCTTGGACTCGCGATCGTGAATCACGTCGTCAAGGCGCATGGCGGCCGCGTGGAAGTCCAAAGCGCGCCCGGCGAGGGCAGCACCTTCACGATCGTCCTGCCGAAGCGCATCGTCACGACGACGCCGGTACGCACGACCAGAACGAATGAAACGGAGGCTGCATGAGCAGAATCCTCGTCGTCGAAGACGATCCGGCGATGTCGGTGGCATTACGCGACGGCTTCGAATTCGAGAAACACATCGTTGCCATGGCAACGGATGGTGAAGAAGCACTGCGCGCCGCGCGCGACATCGATCACGACGTGATCATCCTCGACGTCATGCTGCCGAAGAAAAGCGGGCTGGATGTCTGCCGCGAGCTGCGCAAGAGCGGCAACAACACTCCCATCATCATGCTCACCGCGCGCGGCCAGGAGGTCGACAAGGTCGTCGGCCTGAAGCTCGGCGCCGATGACTACATCACGAAGCCGTTCAGCTTCATGGAGCTGCTGGCGCGGCTGGAGGCGGTCATGCGGCGGACGCGGCGCGAGCTGCCGCCGGACCAGGTGGCGTTCGGCGATGTGAAGCTCGACTTTCGAAAATATCAGGCGAGCAAAGCCGGCGCGCCGATGGATCTCACCCAGCGCGAGTTTCGGATTCTGCGCTACTTCCTCGATCACGCGAATGCCGTGGTCACGCGCGAGTCGCTGCTGCATCACGTGTGGGGCTACGACCCATCCGCGATGACCCGTACGGTCGACACGCACGTTGCGCGGCTGCGGCAGAAAATCGAGACGACACCCGCTGAGCCGCAGCACCTGCTGACGGTGCACCGCGTGGGCTACCGCTTCGTGCCGTAACGCCAGAACGTCATCGTGTACGGAGGCGCCCAGTCGAGTAGACGCATGAAGTCATTCGTCTCGCGGACTGAGACAGTCACGGCGTTGGCCTCCGAGCGCCAATCGAAAAACTCCTTTTTGCTGTGAAAGTATTGGTCCCAGTGGTCCCACCGTCCGCCGCCCAGAAGAAACGGCTCGCCGGGACCGGATTTTTCCTCGAACCAGACACGCGCTTCTGGCGCAACATATGGCTGCGCCCGGACGAAATCGCGCCGTTCGCGCAGCTCGCGAAAATTCTTTACGATGCGGATATTGTTCTGCTGCGAGGCGCACGCGACGAAAGCCGCAAGGAATAAGACTCTTCGCATATTCTTTCGACGAGTGGGTGCGTAGGAGGTAGCGATGGCAATCGATGTCGTGATGCCGCAGATGGGGGAATCGATCGCGGAGGGAACTGTCGTCCGCTGGATCAAAAAGCCGGGCGACAAAGTCGAACGCGACGAACCGCTTCTCGAGATCTCGACCGACAAGGTCGATGCCGAGATTCCGTCTCCCGCCGCCGGGACGCTTTCCGAGGTTCTGGTGAAGGAAGGGCAGACGGTGGCGGTGAACTCGGTCGTTGCGAGGATCGCCGGAGAGGGCGATTCGGCTGCACCAGCTCCGAAGCCCGCCCCTGAGCCCGCCAAGGCGCCAGCGCCAGCCCAGAAGCCCGCGGCACCAGCACCTGCCCCAGCAGCAAAAGCAGTCGCACCGGCACCGCCACCGGCCACCGAGAACCGGCAACCGGCCACTGAAAAGGTCGCTTCCCTCGAAGAACGCCGCCGCACGAAATCCTCTCCCCTCGTGCGAAAAATCGCGGCGGAGAACAACGTCGACATCGCCCAGGTCCAAGGCTCGGGAGTCTCCGGCCGCGTTACCAAAAACGACATCCTCGGCTACATCCAGCAGCCGAGCGCACCTGAACAGCAGCAGCAAAAACCGGCACAGGAGTTCAAGTCCGGCGAGTCGATCCGTCTCGAGCCTCTGTCGGTGATGCGCAAGCGCATCGCGCAGCACATGGTGATGTCGAAGCAGACGTCGGCGCATGTCACGACAGTCTTCGAGATCGATTTCACCAACATCGAGAAACTTCGCCAGCAGTACAAGAACGACTACGCGTCGCGCGGCGCGAAGCTGACCTATCTGCCGTTCATCGTGCAGGCAATCGTGGCCGGACTGCGCGACTTCCCGATCGTCAACGCCTCGATGGACGAGAACAACATCATCTATCACCGCGACTACAACATCGGCATCGCGGTGGCGCTGGATTGGGGACTGATCGTCCCGGTTGTGAAGAACGCCGATGAAAAAAACATCCTCGGCCTCGCCAAGACGATCAACGACCTCGGCGAACGCGCGCGCAACAAGAAATTGAGTCCCGACGATGTGCAGGGCGGGACGTTCACGATTACGAACCCCGGCGTGTATGGCGGTCTTTTCGGCACGCCCATCATCAACCAGCCGCAGGTCGCAATCCTCGGCGTCGGCGGCGTGAAGAAGCGGCCGGTGGTCGTGGAGACTGACGACGGCGACTTCATCGCCATCCGCTCGATGTGCATCCTCTCGCTGACTTTCGACCATCGCCTCATCGACGGGGCGGTGGCCGACCAGTTCATGGCGAAGGTGAAATCAGTTCTGGAGGCGGGACAGTTTACGGTGTAGATGCCCCGCCTGGCCCCAGCGGCACTCATCGTTCTCCTCGCGACCTCCGCAAGCGCGCAGTACGTTCCTCCTGTCCTCAAAGGCATCAAAGGCGAGGCCGAAGGCCGGCGCGCGCTCAAGCCGATCCCATTCCCGGCCGCTGACGGAAAGTGGGTCCTCGCGCGCTCGAAACACTTCGTCTTCATCAGCAGCGCGAGCGAGAAGAAAGTTCGCGATGTCGCCGCCGGGCTCGAGACGCTGGCGGCCGCGCTGACGCAAATGTCGCCGCGTTTCAGCAGCACGAGCGCCGATACGCACGTGTTCCTCTTCAGCCGCCACCGCGAAGCGCAGCCCTATTTCGATCTGCTCATCGGTCGCGAGAATGCGCACGTCACGGGAGTCTTCGTCTCCCAGAACGATCGCGGATCGATGGTGATGGAGACCGGCTTCGGATTCGGTCCCGATCGCACGCCGTTCCATGAGCTCATCCACTACTTGATCAACAACGGCGGGAGGCGTCCGCCGCTGTGGATCGAAGAAGGACTCGCGGAATACTTCAGCAACGCGCAGATGCGAAAGGCCGCCATCTACGCCGGCGAACCCGTGCCGCAGCATCTTCAGGTTCTGCGGCAACGGAAGCTGATTCCCCTGCCGCAACTCCTGAACGTCGGTCGTGAGTCTGATCTCTACAACCTGCCGGATGCCCAAAGATCGTTTTACGCGCAGAGCTGGGCGCTGGTCGATTGGCTGCTCCGTCAGAATCAAGCCGCGTTCGATGATTTCCTGCGCGACATCGAAGAAGGAAAACCGGTCGAGCAGGCGCTCAGAGCTCGCTATCACATATCGCTCGACGACCTGACGCAGGCCTTCGAGGTGTCGTTCGGGCGGCCGTCGTTCGGCATCACATTGCCGGTCGCGAGTGCCGATACGAGTGTTTCGCTGACACCGATCGATCGGTCCGAGCTTCTCTATCAGCTCGGAAAATTCTTGTCGGCAGTCGAAGAAGGCGGACCGAACGCGGAGCGGCACTTCCGCGAAGCGCTCGTGATCAATCCGGCGCACGCACGCTCGCTTGCAGCTCTCGGAGACTATGAGAAGGCGATTGCGGCCGATCCAAAGGACTCGGAGCTCTACCTCGACTACGCCGAATCGCTCCTCGGAAAAGAAATCGGGCCGCTGGCGGAAGCCGATCCGCCGGCAGCCGAGGATCTGGCGAAATTCAGGAAGGCCCGGGAGCTTGCGCAAAAGGCGATTGACCTCGGCGCCGATCCTGGCCGCGCGTACGGAGACCTCGGCATCACCTACATGGTCGAGAAGGATGCCGATCTCGCTCCCGGGATCGCCGCTCTCGAAAAGAGCCGGACGCTACTTCCGGGGCGGCTCGATATCGGTGTGCATCTTTTTGCGATGTATCGCCGGGCCCGCAATCGCGCGAAAGCCGATCCCCTCTTCATCGAGCTCGATCGCCCACGCAATCCGCAAGTGGCCTACGCGATGCGCGCGACGATCATGCGCGTCGAGCTGGCGCAAGCGAATGCGCTGGTGCAGCAGCAAAAACTCGACGAAGCGGCGGCTGTCATTCGCGATCTCGCCGACAACACTTCCGACTCCGACGCGAAACGCGATCTCGTTCGTCAGGCCGACGAGATCACGCGCGCGGCGGCGACCAATCGCGAGATCGAGGCCTACAACAACGCCGTTGGGCAGGTGAATCGGGGCGAATACGCGAAGGCGCTCAAGACACTCAAGCAATTGCTGCAGACCGCGACCGACCCTGGGGTCATTCGCGACGCGAAGAAGCTGCAGGCGCAGCTCAGCTTGCGGGGCAAGGTATGACGCGCGTTTGCGAGCTGCGCAATCTCCATCTCGTCACATACGAGAACGCGATGCATCTGCAGCAGAAATTCGTCGGACTGCGCCAGAGCGATTCGATTCCCGATCAGCTCCTCCTGCTCGAGCATCCGCCGGTGATCACGCTCGGCCGCGGAGGCGAACGCGCGAATCTGCTCGCATCGCCCGAGACGCTCCGTGCCCGGCGCGTGCGGTTCTTCGAGACGACGCGCGGCGGCGACATCACCTACCACGGTCCCGGCCAGATCGTCGGCTACCCCATCCTCCACCTCGGCGAAGGCAATCGCGACGTTCGCAAGTACGTCACGAAGCTCGAAGAGGTGCTGATCCGCACCGTCGCTGAGTATGGAATCCCCGCTTCGCGCACCGACGGCCAACGCGGGATCTGGGTGGGCGATAACAAGATCGCGGCGATCGGCGTGCGCATCGCGCGATGGGTGACGTCGCACGGTTTCGCATTAAATGTGAATACTAATCTTGATCATTTTCAGCTCATCACGCCGTGCGGCATTCGCGGACGCGGTGTGACGTCGATCGCGAATGAAATCGGACGCGAAATCCCGATCGAGGATGTGCGAGCGATCGTCGTCGCAAAGTTTGCAGAGGTCTTCGATCGCGATGTCGTTCCGCGCGCGGAGACGATCCGCCTGGTCAAAGTCATGATCCACGACGACCATCGCGTCCTGCTGCTGCACAGAAAACCGGAGCGCGGTAATTTCTGGCAGCCGATCACCGGCTCGATTGAAGAGGGCGAATCGCCGCTCGACACCGCGCGGCGCGAGATCGCGGAGGAGACCGGGCATCCTGGGGAGCCCGAGGCGCTCGATTTGCAGCAGTCGTTCATGATCGAGTCGCACTATCTCGAGACCCTCTATCCGACGCCGATCATCGCGAGCGAGATGGGTTTCGTCGCGCGAATCAGCTCGTCGGCGCCGATCAGAATCGACGCGGAAGAGCACGACGACTTCGGCTGGTTTACGTTTGGCGAGGCCTATGAAAGGATCCGTTGGACCGACGATCGCGAGGCGCTGGAGCGCCTGGAGGCTCGCATCGGATGACTGACTTCGCCCCCATCAACAAACGCGCAGGGGTCCGCCCGCCGTGGCTGAAGATCCGCGTTCCGGGCGATCTCAATCAGCTTCCGGTTGCGAAGCTGATGAACGATCTCGCGCTGAACACTGTCTGTCAGGAAGCGCGCTGCCCGAATATTTTCGAGTGCTGGGCGGCCGGCACCGCGACGTTCATGGTGTTAGGCGAGATCTGCACGCGGCGCTGCACCTTCTGCGCGGTCTCGCGTGGAACGCCGGGTTTCGCCGATCCCGATGAGCCGCGACGCGTGGCCGAAGCGGTCGAAAAGATGGGCGTGCGCCATGCCGTCATCACCATGGTCAACCGCGACGACATGCCGGACGGCGGCGCGGATCACATCGCACAAACTGTCGCGGCCGTGCGCGAACGCACCGGTGCCGCTGTCGAGGTCCTGATCTCCGATCTCGAGGGCAATCGCGACGCGCTCAACATCGTCATCGATGCGAAGCCGGAAGTTCTGGCGCACAACATCGAGACCGTGCCGCGACTCTATGCGCAGGTGCGGCCAGTCGCGAAGTACGCGCGCTCGCTCGAGGTCCTCAGGTGGGCGCACGAAGCCGGCATGCTCACCAAATCGAGCCTGATGCTTGGACTCGGCGAAACCGAAGACGAAATCGTCGATGTCGCGCGCGATCTGCGCAACGCCGGCGTCGACATTTTCACGATGGGCCAGTACCTCGCGCCGACCGAACGCCATCATCCGGTGCGCCGCTACTACACTCCGGATGAGTTCGCAGAGCTTGGCAAAACGGCTCTGCAACTCGGTTTTCAACACGTCGAATCGGCGCCGCTCGTGCGCAGTTCGTATATGGCCCATCGCGCGCTAGAATCGACGGCTCATGCCGCGAGTGAACTTCGAGGATCAGGGGAAAGCGGCTGAATTTCCCGAGGGCCGGACACTTCTGTCGTGCGCGCTGGAGATGGGAGTCACCATCAGTCATGTCTGCGGCGGCGATGGTGCGTGCGGAACGTGCAGGATCGAAGTCGTCGACAAATGGGAAGCGCTGACGCCTCCAACGCCCGATGAGACCTACAAGGAATTGGAGAGCCCATATCGCTTGTCTTGCCAGGCGAAGCTGATCCGCGATGTGATCGTGAAAGTGGCAAAGGTGGAGTGATGACGGCAGTCGAAACGACAAACACGAAACTCACCGAACAACAGCTCGCGCTGATGATGCAGTACACCGTCGAGGCCTACAAGACGTTCGAGAAGCTCGCCGAGAATCTGCCCAATCCGCTGACGGCGCAGACGTTCAAGCAATTCGCGGTCGACGAGCGTGAGAGCCGCGACATTCTGGAGATGAAGATCACGGCCGTCGGCGCGACGAAAGTGCGCACGACGCTCGCCGGCGACCTTCGATTTCAGGACATTCTCGAAGGCGATCTCTCCTATCGCGAGACGACCGAGGCGCTGATCGCGCGCGAGAAAACGATGGAGAAGAAGCTCGTCGAGATCACCCGCAGCGCATCGATTGCCGATCGCTACATGCTGATCTACCTGGCCGCGACCAAGCGCGCGCACATCGTCGAGCTCGAGCGAGAGCTGGAGCTCATCAAGATCGATCGCGACTGGTTCAAGCGCGAGGACGCCGAGTTCCGCCTCGTTCACGGACCCAAGAGCGAATGAACATCCAGCTCTCCCCCGCCGCCGCGGAGCATCTGCGCCACGATCTCGACGGACGCGTTCTCCGCATCGCCTTCACCACCGGCTGCGGCGGCAGCGGCTATCGCCTCGGCTACGCCCCCGAACCGGTCGACAGCGATGAGGTGATCGCGATCGACGGCGTGCGCGTCGCGCTCGACTCGATGGCCGCATCGCGCCTCGACGGCGCCGTGATCGAGTACGACGCTGACGAAGACGGGTATCTTCTGGATCATCCGGACGCCGTCAGCGCAGTTTGGTGCGGATGAATCCACTCCCCTCACCCGGCGCTTCGCGCCACCCTCTCCCGATGGGAGAGGGACAGCAAATGGCCCCTCTCCCCACGGGAGAGGGTGCCGCGAAGCGGCGGGTGAGGGGAGTGGTGATCGCGATTCTCCTGTTCGCAACTTCCGCCTTCGCCCACAACGTCGTCGACATCGGCATGTCGATCGAAGTCCCGCGTTTTGTAGCTGCGCAGTCGACATTCACATATCACGTGATCGCCGACGATCGAAACAATGACAACGGATTGGGCGTCGTCGTGACGATCGTCCTCCCGCCGACCGTCAAATTCTCGCGTGCGAACGGCGGCAGCACATGGCGCTGCACCGACTCGAAGTTAACCGTCACGTGCTCGGCCGAAACGGTCGTGCCGGGACCGAATCCGATCGATGTGACGGTCACCGCGCCGTCGGCAACCGGAACAATTCGCGCCACTGCGAGCACGCAATCGCTCGGCAGCCTCGATCTCACCGCCAGCAATGACAACGCCGCCGCCGATGTCGTCGTCTACGATTCAGCCGCATGCCGCGCCTCGGCGCCAACTCTCGCCGGACCGCCGGATGAATCATCCCAATCGGCCGTTGTGCCTCTCTCCTGGTCGGCCATCGATGGCGCGCAGAGTTACTTCGTCTTCACCGCCGTCGAGGGAGCGGCCGCCGCGCCGGTCATCGTCACCAACAAGAACATTGCCTCGTTGATCGCGGAGCCCGGCCGATCGGAATGGTGGGTCGAAGCGACATTCGCGAATTGCCCGCCACAGGATTCGGAACATCGCCACTTCACCACGACAGCCGTCGCGCCGCGAAATGTCGTGATCTACGCCGGCGATCCTGCGGTTGCGGTCACGCTCGATGCTCCGCGCTCGTCGGCGACATTCCGCACGCCTTTCGGTCTTGCGCTCTCGCTGCTGAGCGAGTTGTACGTCACCGATGAAGCGGACAGCATCGTGCGCAGGATCAGCAACGACACTGTCACGACAATTGCCGGTTCAGCCGGCGTCATCGGTGCGACCGAAGGACAGTTCGCTCGATTTCACGGTCCGCGCGGCGTGACCGTCACACCGCTCGACGGCTTTGTCTTCGTGGCCGACACGCAGAATCAGGAAATCCGGATTCTCTACACCGGAGGCCCGTTCATTCCGGCGTTCGTCGTCGGCGGAGCGGCGCTGATCCCAGGCTACGTCGACGATGTCGCAGACCGTTCGCGATTCAACTTGCCGTCAGGGATCGCGGCCACATCTCGCGGCGATCTGTTTGTCGCGGACACGCAGAACAATCTGATTCGCAAGATGACGCAGATCACCGGCACGATCGGACTGTTCACGATTTCGACGTTTGCGCGCGATCTCCACGCGCCCATGGGCGTCGTGGTCGGACCGAACGAAATCGTCTTCGTGGCCGACACCGACGATCACGCCATCCGGAAAATCGTGAATGGATCGGGCTCGATCGTCGCGGGCGAATCGGGCATGGCCGGCAACAGCGACGGCCGCGGTGCTGACGCGCGCTTCGATCATCCAACCGGCATCGCGATCGACACGCGCGGCAATTTGTTCGTAACCGATCGCAACGGCCTTCGCCGCATCGCACCGAGCGGACTCGTGACGACGGTCGCTCGCGGCCTCAATTCGCCAGCTGGTATCGCCGTCGATTCGTCGGATCGGATCTTCGTCGCCGATCCCGACGCGCACGTCATCCGCATGATCGAGCCGGCCGCCGCCCCGCCCCCGGCTCCAGGTGCGAGGCGGCGGTCAGTTCACTGACGTTCCAGCATCCGCATGAGGTCGTCCGACGTCGCGCACTTGCTCAGCAGGCGCCGCAGCGCCGGACCGAAGCCGACGTCGTGGTCGAGTCGCTGCTGAATGTCATGCATCAACGCGCGTGGATCATGTCCCCGCAGATCATCCACTGTCGTGCGCAGCGCGCGGGCCAGGTCGGCGAGCACCCGATCGGACGGGTGTCGCCGGCCTAACTCGATGTCCGACAGATACGGCGCAGTGATGCGCACTCGAGACGCCAGCCCGCGCAGGGAGAGGTGGTTTTTCTCACGAAGCTCACGCAGGTGTTGCCCCAGACTCGTCATGATCAGAACGTGAGACGGTAAGACAGCGTGAAGTCACGCCCTGCCAGCGGAACGAAGTCCTTGAGCGGATTGACATGGTTGCGCGCGAGCTTGTCGGTCAGATTCGTGCCGCGCAGCATGATGTCGCTGACGGTGTTGCCAAAGAAGAGCCGGTAGCCGATCGCCGCATTGAAGAGTGTGTAGCCCGCGGTCGGCGTCTCGAATTCGGCGATGCGGTTCTGTTTCGCCGCGTGGCGAGCTTCTCCCAGCAGATACAGCGACGATCCCTGGTAACGCAGACCGACGCCGACATGCGCCGGCGGAATGAACGGCAGCGGCCCGCCGCCGCTGGTCAGCGCAGCGTGCACGTAGTCGCCGGTCAGCTCGAGCGCGAGATGATTCGGGTCGGAGTGGTAGAGCGAAATGTCGGCATGACCTTCCGCGCCATAGAACTCGGCGTCGTGTTGTGCGAATACGAAAACGGGGAAATCGTCTTCGACCTCGCCAGTCGGATCTTGAAAAATGTACCCCTCATAACGATTGGCGTAGACGCTGACAGACCCCGTGACCGGCCCGGTTCGCTTGTGAAGTGTCAGATCAAGGCCGTTTGCCGTTTCTTTCTTCAGTGTCGGATCGCCGATCTCGAATTGAAACGTCGCCTCGTGCGCCCCGTTGAAATACAACTCCTCGGCCACCGGCGCTCGGACCGAATGCGATAGCCCGATCGACGCCGTGTAATCAGCGTTCGGCACGTAGACCGCAGCAACCGATCCCGATAATCCGTTAAAACTGCGATTCGGCAGTTCGTCCGACGTGACGTTCACAGCCTGATGCTCGTACCGTCCGCCAAACTGCAGGCGCCACAGACCCTTGCCCGCTTCTTCGAAGATGAACACCGCAGAGTTTTTCGTGAGCGTCGGCGGCAGCAGCGATTCTTCGCCTTCAGTGTGGAAGTCGCGCCGCGAAAGCTGCACTCCGATCGCTCCGCTGAACGGGCCTAGATCGCGATGCGTCGCATCGAAGCGCCCTTCGCTGAACTTGTTGAGAAACGTAATGTCTGTATTTCCATTGGCGATCTCGGAGTGGTTGTAGTTCGTACGTCCGAAACTGAAGCGATAGCGGGTGAACGGACCGCTGCCGCCGTCAAGCTCGGAGCGCAAGTCCCAACGGCGATTGCGCATGTCGATCCGCACAACATCTTCCGGCTCAACTCCCGGTCCGGCGTCCGACACGCCGTAATTCGTGTCGTACCCGCCGTACGCGAGACCGAGGAAACCGCGGTTGCCGACCAGTGACGCGCCGAGAGCGGCACTCTTCGTGTCGATGTCGCTGTTGAACAGTTTCCCGATTGGCGTGTCGTAATCGTCGGTCTTCCGTTTGTCGTAGTTGCCGTGCCATGCGAACATGCCGGTCCCGCCGTCGAGAGAGAGTTGTCCGTTGCGCTCATCGGCATTGGTGGTGCCTCGCAGATCGACCGAGCCGCTGACGGGCTTACCGGGACTGGCGGTCGGAACGCGATCGTCGATCACATTGACAATGCCGCCGATGGCATTGCTGCCGTAGAGCAGCGTCGCTGGACCGCGGATGATCTCGATGCTTTGTGCGTTAGACGGATCGACGCTGACGTTGTGGTCCTGGCTGACATTCGACGCGTCGCCGGTGCCGATGCCGCTCTCCAGAATTCGGATGCGATCACCGCCGAGGCCGCGGATGATCGGACGGCTGGAGCCTGGCACGAAACCGGTGGAAGCGACTCCCGGCTGCTGCGCGAGAGTCTCGCCGAGCGTCGGTTGTTGTCGCGCCTGAAGGTCCTGACCGGCGACAACGTCGACCGGCTGCGCGACCTCGGATGCCGCGCGCGCCTCGGGCGTCGCGCTGACCACAATCTCCTCACTGTGCACCGCAAGATCGATCGGAACATCGAGGGTTGTATTGCTACCGGTGGTATCGATCTGGCGTACCGAGGTGCCGGCGCGCGAGCTGGTGACTTGGACGAGATGGCGTCCCGCCGGAACTCCATCGAAGCGGTAGACGCCGTTGGTGTCCGTCGTGGTCGTGCGTCGCAGATCGACGATCTGCACTTGTGCTGCTGCCACGGGAGCGCCGCCCGCCGTTGTGACCTTGCCTGACAGCGTGCCGGATGTTTGCGCCAAAGCGGCGATGGAAATGAAAAACGAAAGGGCGATCACCACGCGGGTAATCGGATGCATGTCTGTCCTCCTGAAAAAAGAAAGCGGAATGAGTGCGTCAGGAGGCGACGCGCGGAGGTGCGCGAGAGGATTGGCGGAGACGAATCGTGCGCGCGTGCGCGACCCGCGCGGTGACGATGATGAATTGCGCGAGGACCTGCGGCACGCCGAGCGTCACTTTCGAGATCGTCGCCTGCACGTGCTGCCGAAAACACGCGAGGCAGGCTTCGCGCTGAGGAGTGGGGGTCGGATGCAGATGCGCGACGCCCGATGTCGGGCCGGCGCAATTCACGAGCGGCGACTTCGAAGAGAGCTCCGGATGATGATGCGGCGCGATCTGCGTGACCGCGACAACCAGAAGGGCGACCGCGGCAATGAGCCGCCGAATCCACATCGACGCGTATTCTGACACTAGCTTTGTAAGCGGACAGTGTACGAACGTTAGAACGTTCTGCTGAGCGTCAGTGCGACCGTTGTTCCCTGAGAAAACGTCTCGTGCTCCATTGTGTTCAAGCCATGCGAATAGAGCTCGCGATACACCGACGGCGTCAGCGTCAATCCGCGCATGGTCGTCGATAGCTGCAGCCGCAGACCGCCATTCGAGAAGCCGGTGCCTTCGTCGACTTCGCCGTGCCATCGGCCGATGGTCTGATACTGGCCGGCGAAACTGAGCGCGACGTTCACGCGACCGATCGTGGACGACGGCCCGGCGCTCCATCGGAAATTCTTCGGCGCGCGGAATCCTCGACTGCTTGTTGTGAGCGGCACCGTCGCTTGTACTAACGCGGACACGTTCGGCCGGCTCCACGCGATCTCCAATTCCGGCGCGAAAACGCCACTGCCGAATTGCAGGTGCTCGTGTTTTTTCCCTTCGTGTCCCAGCTCGATCGGATCGGGGACGGTATGGCCGAGCGGCAGAGTAGTTCCGAATCCGAAATGCCACCCAGGACTCGGCGCCCACAGGAGCAGCAGATCGCCATCCGAGATGCCGCGCAGCGTCTCGGTCCGGTGATGGATATCGCCATACGGCGGCACGAACGGCTGCCCGTCGAGCGTGGTGTAGCGCACGTGCTGATCCTTGATGTCGTACGGAACGCGCAACGACATCGCGAGTCCTGGACGCAGGCCGTACGCCGCGCTCAAATCGGAATGGAAGAGTCGCAAGCGCACGTGATGCTCGTGATCGGGAATCATGATCACCGCACATTCGGGAGCGACGTCGGGACAGCTCGCGACATGCGAAGTGTTGAATGTGCCCGTCGCGAACGACGTCGCAATCGCCCACGCACCTGGTGCCGGAATGCTCTGCGTTGCCCCTCCGCCGGAGAGGTTTGGATTCGCTCAGGCGGGTCAGGCGTACGCGCTGGGCAGCAGACTGAGGATCGCGGCGATGATTGCAAAGTAGCGCTTCATCGCTCCGCCTTCTCGATGGCGCCGAGGACTTCGTCCCACATGCCGCCGGTGACGGCGGTGACGAATTTCCCGCGCGCATCGTAAACGCGGATGTACGGCAGCGCCTCGGCGCGCAACTCCGTGGCCTGCTTCGCGGCGTCGTTGTCCCACTTTCCGATGTTCACGCGCCGCATCGCGATGTTCTTCCTCCCCTGCATCAGGTGCTGCAGCCGCGCTTCGAGCACGTGACACGGCCCGCACCAATCGGCATAAAAATCGACGATCGTCACTTTGCCAGGCGCGCTGATCTTCGCGATGTCGACGCGGCGGCCATCGGTGTAGGAACGGATGTCGAGCGTCTTCACGACATCGGCGGGCAGCGGCTCGATGTCGCGCGGCTTCTCGCCTGCAAAGACGGCCGCGAATCCGGCATTGGACACTGCCTCCCGCAACTTCTCGCGGTCGAAGCCGGCGGGCACGTCGACGGTCGCGGTCTTCGCTTTCGCGTCGACCTTAGCGCTCTTCACGCCCTCGACACTCTTCAGCGCCTTGACGATCGGAGGCGCGCACGCGGAGCAGTCGATGCCGATCACTTTGAAGGTAAGCCGGTCAGCGGCGGCGGTCGCAGCCACACCGACGACAAAGACGATGGTCAAAACAAATCGATGCATAGGGATCTCCAGATCTCGTGCGAATGGAAGGCGAGAGAGCGCCGGAGATCAGATGAGAAGAATCGACAGTGTCGCGAGGCGTCGGGACGTCGGCGGCGATTCGACGGCCAGCACTTCGCAGGACCGCGTCACGATCGGCGGCGTCACGACAACCGTCACGACGTCCGCAACAAGATGCGGTTGAGCAGCGATGCTTTTCGCCGCAGTCGCCTCAGTATTGCGGGTGGGCGGCGCGCAATTTGTCTCATTGCAGCACGCGGGGTGCGATGCAAACGCCGCTGCACTTGGACCGTGACTGTGGCAGCAGGGCTTATCCGCGCAGAATCCCGAGCTCGCGCCGAGAGGCACGACTCCGGTCAGCAGCAAAATCGCGGCAATGGCAATCGCTCTGCGCACCATCGAACTAAACGAGCATACACGGCTTCCGATTCCAAGTAGAATTCGCGGCGCGTTCGTATGCTTCGCGCATCCAGCCTGTCGATTGTTCTCGCGATCTGCGCGAGCGGCTTTCCGCCAATCTGGCAGTCGAAAAAGCTGCCTCCCTGCTGCACGCAACAACACGGCTGCACGATGGCAAAGCGTGCGGCCGCGCATTGCGCCTTCGCTTCCTGCGATCGCGAAGATGCCATCACCGCACTGAAGATGCCGCGCGCAATCGCGGCCGCGACCGTCATCGCCGCGGTGCCGCAGATCGAATCTCCACTTCTGTCCCTCAGCTTCGCGTTGCGACTCCCTCAGAGATCTGCCGACATCGATCACCCGCCCCGCCGGCTCCTCGTCTGATCTCTCATCGAATCAGTTGACGAGGAGGCTTCATGAAACGCGTGTTCTCTGCCATCGGCATGCTGTTGCTTTGCGCCGCTCCGGCAATGGCGCATCACGGCAAGGATTTTCTGATCGTCGAGTCTTTCGAGCTGCCCCATCCGCACGACATCTATTTCGTTTCGTCCGAGCTGTTTTCGCATCGTGAAGACGGAACGTTCATCTCGACCGAGCCGTCGCTTCTCTTCGGGCTGACACATCGGGTCGCGGGCGAAGTGCACGTCCATATCGAGAAAGAGCCGGGCGAGTCGCTGCGCTACGAGGCCATCGCGCCCGCGGTGCACATCCAGTTGACTCCAGAGGAGTCGAAGGCGGCGTGGAAATTTGCGCTGGCAGCGGAGTACGAGATCGCCAGACACACCGACGAAAACAATTTCGCGGCGCGTCTCATCGCGGCGCGAGACATGGGCGAAGGCATGCTTGTGTTGAACATCGGCGGCGAACATAGTCGTGCCGAGGGAACGCAGGCGACGTATGCGGTGGGATTTCGGCCGGCGCTCGATGTGCACGTTGGATGGGGCATCGAAGCGCAGGGAAACATCGAGCGCAGCCAGCAGCACGAAGTGCTCATCGGCATCTACATGCAGCCCAGCGAGCGCTTCACCTTCAAAGCCGGTGCGGGCCTCGGACTAGGCAATGGCAAGCCCGCCCCCGAAATCCGCACCGGCGTGGTGTGGCACTTTTAGTCGTCAGTCGGCTCGAACCCGAGAGGCTTCTCGTTCTTCAAGGGTCCGACTCCGTCGCGTCCCGGATGGTCCGGGATATTAATCAACGTTGTCCCGACATTGTTCGCGTAATTCGACTCTGCGAACTGGTGACAGAGACCGGTCGCAGGGTCCTTCACGCGCGGACAATTTCCGCTGGCATCCGGTGCATAGGGCGGATTCACCGTGATGCGAATCATGTACGTTCCCGGAGGTACGGGAGGCTGATGGTCGCCACCATCGAGGATGAAGTACTGGCCGCCGAGGAAGAAGCGGTAGGTATCCGCCCAACCATGGCTGATGCCCTGATTGCCGGGAATGCCGACCGCGCCGCAGCTTCGGAACTGCCATGTTCTCGCCGGCTCTCCGAGACTTGCAGGATTCGGATCGGTGTCGAGCATACAAAAACCTTTTTTTGCCGCCTTCCACACGAAGCCGTTGTTCGGATCGACCAACTCGTATGTTGCGTAGTGCTTGAAGTGATAGTGATGGTGACAAGTCGCAAATTCATACAGGCCGTCGTCGGCCGCGACGTGATCGTTGGGATCGCCGAGGAAGAGATCGGCGTCGCCAATGTTAGGCGTCGTAACCGTAAACCGCACGAGCTTATGGGTTCCCGGAATGATATTGCCTTCTTCGACGCTGCAGAACGTAGCCGGAAGATCTTCGATCCTGGTCACCCACTGCTGGCCAAGGTTATCGCTGACAATCAGATCAGGCAGACCGATCAGATCGGGAGTGTTGTTTTTGTTGTCAGCAGCAAGAAGAGGTACTACAGAAAATAGACAGATAGCGATCAAAACGTGGGCTGAACGTTTCATGAAGCCTCCTTTTTTGTGGTGGAGGCACTCTATCGCAGCGAAGTACTGAAATCCATCGCGAAGTAAGTAATGATCAGGTCGGCCCCGGCGCGCTTGATCGAGGTGAGGATCTCGTTCATGACGCGCGTGCCGTCGATCCAGCCGCGCTCCGCGGCCGCCTTCACCATCGCGTACTCGCCGCTGACGTTGTAGGCCGCGATCGGCAGATCGAAATGCTCGCGCGCCGCGCGGATGACGTCGAGATACGAGAGCGCGGGCTTGACCATGATCATGTCCGCCCCTTCTTCGACATCGATCTCCATTTCGCGCAGCGCCTCGCGAACATTCGCGGGATCCATCTGATAGGTGCGGCGATCGCCGAATTGCGGTGCCGATTCAGCCGCTTCGCGGAACGGTCCGTAGAATCCCGAGGCGTATTTCGCGGAGTAAGCCATGATGCCGACTTCGCTCATCCCCTCCAGATCGAGCGCGGTGCGGATCGCGCCCACCCGCCCGTCCATCATGTCGGAGGGCGCGACGAAATCCGCTCCCGCCCGCGCAAACGAAACGGCTTGCTTGGCAAGGAGCGGCAAAGTCGCATCATTGTCAACATCTTGACCATCGATGACACCGCAGTGCCCGTGATCGGTGTACTCGCACAGACAGACGTCCGCCATCACGGCCATCTGCGGAACCTTGTTCTTGATCGCTTCGATCGCGGATTGCACTGGTCCCGTCGGATCCCATGACGCCGATCCGGTCGCATCTTTCGATTCCGGAAGTCCGAACAGCAGCACCGCGCGGACGCCGGCATCGTACGCGCGCAGGCTCTCGTCGACAGCTTCGCGCACGCGGTTGTGCCAAACGCCGGGCATCGATTTGATCTCGACGTGCGGGCGGCTGTCCGGCACCACGAACAGCGGATAAATCAGATCCTCGGCATTCACGACCGTCTCGCGAACGAGAGCGCGGATCGATTCCGTTCGCCGCAGACGCCGCGGACGTTTAGTAAGGTCGGCCTGCGATGACGCCGACTCAGTACTCGGGTTCGCCGGGGGGAACTTCTTTGGTATCGTCCTCATCTTCTTCGTCGCCTACACCCCAGAAAAAATCGCGTGCACAACCCGCGGAACAGAATCGGCGGCCGGTCCTCTTGAAAGCGTGGTCGCTGCAGAAATACTTTCCGCACACCAGACAACGCTCGAGTAGCGCTTCGGTGGCAGTGTCTCCGCAAACAAGACAGCGGCGTTCGTCAAGAGATGTTTCCATGGCCGGCGGGCGCGAAATTTTCAGCGCCTCAACGCGTTCAGTATAAGCTGCCTCACCGAGTGGCGGTGTAGCTCAGATGGTTAGAGCGGGCGTCTCATAAGCGCTAGGTCACAGGTTCGACTCCTGTCACCGCCACCACCTCGAGGTTAGGACGTTGGGAGGTTAGGACGTTAGGATGTCCCACCCTTCCACATCCCAACATCCCAACATCCGAACTAATGCGCCTGCGTCCCCTCCGGCCACGCGATGAAGGATCCCCCCGAAAAGACGATGTCGCAGTCGAATTCCGTCGTCGGGCCGGCGTTGTATGCGTTGCCGCTGAACTGGCCGTCGCGGCCTGGTGAGCGCACCGCATAAGCCGAGGCTTGCACGCCGCCGATCGGATGGTCGAGCGCGAAGTCGAGTGGAAATCCCCAGCCGTCTGCCCGAGGAATGTTGCGCATGTACGTCGGCGAGAGAAGAGTCGTCAGATTGTTGTAGGTGATCGATGACGGAGGCATGTTGAACGTGACAGCGGCGGCGTTGTACGACTTCGTGTCGACCGCTCGCGATTCCCACGCTATCGCGACGCTGCGGACGTCGGCCATTGTGCGCTTCTGTTTCGTCCGTTGGAGGGCGTTGAGGTAATTCGCCATCGCGATGGCGGCGATAATGCCGATGATGGCAACGACGATCAGCACCTCCAGGATCGTGAAGCCTCTCTGTCGGCGCATGCTCAAGTGTAATCTTGATTCGTGATCGTTAACGCTGCACGGAGATTTCTGGAGATGCACGCCATTCGCGGACCGCTGCTGGTCGCGATCTCCGGCGGTCCCGATTCAACCGCGTTGCTTCTTGCACTTCACGAGATCGGCATCCCGATTTCGGCAGCGCACATCAATCATCATCTCCGCGGCGTGGAGTCGGATGCCGATCAGGTATTCGTTCGCGAGCTGTGCGAACGACTCGGCGTCGCGTTGCGCATCGCCGACGGCTCCCTCGATCCCGATCAGATTCGCCGCCACGGCATCGAAGCGGCCGCGCGCGATGTACGCCATGCGCGGCTTCAGGAAATCCGCCGCGAGACCGGCGCGTCGCACATCGCGACCGGACATCAGAAGAACGATCAGGCGGAGACGATCCTGATGCGACTGATGACGGGCGGCGGACTCGCCGGTCTGCGCGGCATTCACCCGGTTCGCGCGGACGGCGTCGTGCGTCCGCTGCTCGATGTCTCACGCGCGGAGATCGAGACATTCCTCCGCCAACGCGAAGTCGTCCCGCGCATCGATCGCTCGAACTCCGATCCGCGTTTTCTTCGCAACCGCGTCCGTGCGCTGCTGACGCAATTCGAGGCGAACGTGATCGACAACCTCGCCGCGATCGCGCGTCAGGCGCGCGATCAATGGACGATCCTGGAAGAGATCGTCGATCGATTCGACACCGGCAAGCCAAGTCGCGACGAAACCAGATTCAAGACCTTCCCTCCCGAGCCGTGGCTCCGGCGCGCGCTGCTACATCGCCACATCCGCCGCCTCGATCCCAACTCCCGCGACGTCTCGGCCGCCGATCTCGAGCGCCTCGCCTCGGAGCTCGATTCGATGAAGCGCGTCAGCGTCACCCGGAACCTCGAGCTGTTGCGCCGCCGCGGCGAGTGGATCCTGCGCCGGAAGCCCGAGCCGGTCGACGAATTCGAGATCGAAATTCGGGCCGGCGAGGCCACTTATATCCCGGAGATTGGTACGACGATTCGTGTCGTGCCGGGGCAAGCCCGCGACGGATCCTTCGCTCCGCTCAGGATTAATGGCTTCGAGCTACAGAAGGACGCCGACCCAAGATTCATCATCCGAAACCGAAGAAACGGCGACCGCTTTCAGCCCCTCGGCATGCGCCGCGAGAAAAAGCTGAAGGATTTCCTGATTGATCGTAAAATTCCGAGCGAATTCCGCGACCGGATTCCTCTTGTGCTGTGGCGTGGCAAGATCGTCCTTCTGGCGGGCGTGGAGGTCTCCGAGGCCTTCAAGATCACGGGCGAGGGCGAGGTGTACGAGGTTGCCATTGAGGAAACGCATCAAGATCAAGAAGGCGTTCAGCGACAAACAGATCGCCAGGCGGCTCGATAAGCTCGGCGCGACCATCCGCAAGGACGCCGGCAAAGGCGAGGTCTTCCTCCTCGGCGTCCTCAAGGGCACGTCGTTCTTCATCGCCGATCTGATGCGCGCCATCCCCGGCGACGTCACCTACGGCTTCATCGACGTCATCCGTGACATGGCCGACACTGGACCGACCGCCATGGAGATCGACTACCTGCAGTATTCGGACATCGGCGGCCGCAACGTCTATCTATTGAAGGATGTTGTCTCGACCGGCGTCATCGAGACTTACCTCCTGAATCAGCTGCGCCAGAAGAATCCGCGCAGCCTCAAGCTGGTGGCGCTCGTCGATCGCCCGGAGCTACGGACGGTGGAGCTGGAAGTCGATTTCCGCGCGTTCGAGGCCGACCATCGCGGCTCTTTCGCCGGTTATGGGCTGGAGTTGGACGGCAAGCACGGCAACTTGCCCTACATTGGGCGCGTATAAGTTCTTGGTTCTTGGTTCCTGGTTCCTGGTGCCGCTCGCCAGAACGAAGAACCAAGAACTAAGAACCAAGAACCCCTGACAGACATAGAATTTCCCCATGCCCTGCCCCGTTACTAAGCCGTGGCACGGCTGAAGCATCGTGCCGCCCTGGAGGCTATTTTTTGAATTCCACCGTCAAGACCGCGCTCCTTTGGGTGGTCATCATCGTCCTCGTCTTCCTCCTCTGGAGCCTGTTCCAGACGACGAAGGGCACCAGCGAGCCGATCGCATTCAGCAAATTCATCGATCAAGTCAACTCCGGAATGGTCGAAAAAGTGACCATTCGCGGCGATGAAGTCCGCGGCGAAACCAAAGTCAGCGCCCCGGGCGGCAAACACGAGTTTCACACCACCGCACCGACAAACTACCCCGCGATGTACGACCTTCTGAAGACGAAGGGCGTCGTCATGGAGTTCGAGCCGCCGCAGAACACCGGCTTCATCACGGCGCTGATCACATGGGCGCCCGTCCTGTTCCTCATCGGCCTGTGGATCTTCTTCATGCGGCAAATGCAGGCGGGCGGCAACAAAGCGCTCTCGTTCGGGAAATCGAAGGCCAAGCTGCTCTCCGGCAGCGCGAAGAAAGTCACGTTCAAGGATGTCGCCGGCGTCGATGAGGCCAAGCTCGAGCTCCACGAGATCATCGAGTTCCTCAAAGAGCCGCAGAAGTTCACCAAGCTCGGCGGAAAGATTCCGAAGGGCGTGCTTCTGATGGGGCCTCCGGGCACCGGCAAGACGCTTCTCGCGCGCGCCATCGCGGGCGAGGCCAACGCGCCGTTCTTCTCGATCTCCGGATCGGATTTCGTCGAGATGTTCGTCGGCGTGGGCGCATCGCGCGTCCGCGATCTGTTCGAGCAGGGAAAGAAAAACGCGCCGTGCATCATCTTCATCGATGAGATCGACGCCGTCGGCCGCCATCGCGGCGCCGGACTCGGCGGCGGTCACGATGAGCGCGAGCAGACTCTCAATCAGCTTCTCGTCGAAATGGACGGCTTCGAGTCGAACGACGGCGTGATTCTCGTCGCCGCGACGAACCGTCCCGACGTTCTCGATCCCGCCCTCCTCCGCCCGGGCCGATTCGATCGCCGCGTTGTCGTCGATCTTCCCGACCTCAAAGGACGCGAGGGAATCCTCCGCGTGCACACGCGCAACATCCCGCTGGCGGAAGACGTCGATGCCAGCATCCTCGCGCGTGGAACTCCGGGATTCTCCGGCGCCGATCTCGCGAACCTGGTGAATGAGGCCGCCCTCAACGCGGCGCGTTACGACAAGAAAAAAGTGCAGATGATCGACTTCGAATTCGCCAAGGACAAAGTCCTGATGGGCGTCGAGCGCAAGTCGATGGTCATGAGCGACCGCGAGAAGCGGAACACCGCGTATCACGAGTCGGGTCACACGATCGTCGCGGCGATCATCCCGGCCGCCGATCCGCTCCACAAAGTCACCATCATTCCGCGCGGCCGCGCCCTCGGCCTCACGCAGCAGTTGCCCGTCGAGGACAAGTATTCGTATTCGAAGCGATATCTCGAAGCGAACCTCGCCGTGCTGATGGGCGGTCGCATCGCGGAGGAGATTTTCCTCAGCGAGATCACGACCGGCGCAGGAAACGATATTGAGCGCGCGACGCAGCTCGCTCGCCGCATGGTTTGCGAGTGGGGCATGTCGGAGCTCGGACCGGCGACCTTCGGCAAGAAAGAAGAAGCGATCTTCCTCGGCCGCGAATTCGCGCAGCATCAGGATTACTCCGAGGCGACCGCGATCGAGATCGATAAGGAAGTGCGAAGGATTCTCGACAAGGCTTACAAGACCGCGCACGAGATCATCTCGAATAACAAGCAGTCGCTCGACAAGATCGCGCGCAAGCTGCTCGAGCGCGAGACGCTCGAAGGCTGGGAAGTCAACGACGTCCTGCGGGAAGACACCGGCATCGACTACATCAAGATGAAGGAGTACTACCCCGAGGAAGCAAGCCCCGGCGAGAAGATGACGATCGCGCCGGGCAGCGGCCCGTCGACCGACGTCCCGCTTCCGGTGCAGCCGGCGCCCGCGCCCCAGCGCGAATCGTAAGTGCATAGCGAGCGGCACGACTACGTAGCGCAGGCAGGAGTGCCTGCGCCCCATCGGAAGCCGCTCCACCCGCTGCTCCATGCACTGATCCGTCTCGCGATCCTTTACGCGGTCGTGTACGCCGTCTGCTTCACGATGGAGGGGGCGTTTCGTTACAAGCACGGCGTCGGATCCATCACCGCGATCGAGAAGCGCTTTTCGAATCGTGGCCAGCGTGCGAAGGCGCTCGTGGAGCGCCAACATCGCATCGACGAGATGACGAACGACCTCCCATACGGCATCTACATCACGATCGTTTTGTTCGGCACTCCGTTCGCGATGATCTTCGTCATACGCCACGACATCCGGCTGATCAATCAGCTGATGCCGCGCGTGTGGTATCCGTTTCGCTGGTGGCTGATCGGCACCGTCATCATGTTAGGCGGCGGCCTGACGATGTTCCTCGGTCCATTCATGAAAGCGCAGCGCTTCTACGATCAGCTCAGTCCCGCGGAATTGATCGAGCGCGTGCGACGCTGATGGCGAAATTCAAAATCATTTCGTCGAAGCGAGTTGATCTCGAGCATAGCAAGTTCACGGTCGAGCCGATTGTCGACGAACCGCAAGCGGGCGAGATCTTCGTGCTGACTGAGGCTACGGGACCGTGGGAGTATGTGATTCAAGCGGTCGAGCCGGCTGCAGAGCTGAGAAAGCTCGCGTGCCTGAACTGGGTGGTAGAAGACAATCAGTTTTCGGGAATGGTCGCGTCGAGCCGGCAGCCAAATGCCACCGAGCGTAGACGGTATCGGCGATGGCTGTAGTCGGCCGCGTCGGGCTGTTCATCGTCGCCTGCGCAGTCATGGTGGCTGTGGCTGCACCGTTTGGCACGAAACTTCCCGGACACTGGCCGGAAGTCGTCATCGGCACGATCGCCGCCTTCGGCGCATTCGCGCTCACCGCAGTATTCGTGCGTTGGGAAAAATTGCGCATGGACGATATCGGCGCAACGCCGGATGTGCGTAGCCCCGTGCGCCTCGCAATCGGATTTGCCGGCGGACTACTTCTCGTCGCAGCGTGGGCGTTGATCGAAGTCGCCGCCGGACAGATGCGATGGGTTCGCGCGCCCGGCCCGGAACTCACCTCCGGCGCAATCGTCTTGATCGGTTATCTCGCCTTGTCCTGCAGGGAAGAATTGGCGTTCCACGGCTATCCCTTGCGCCGCCTGCAATCCCGATTTGGCGTCTGGCCCGCGCAGCTGATGGTGGCAGCAGCGTTTACAATCGAACACAGAGTTGGCGGCTGGCCCTGGACCGACGCTCTTCTCGGAGCCGGCGTCGGATCGCTCCTATTCGGCATGGCGGCGATCGCGTCCCGCGGACTCGCGGTGCCGATCGGCCTGCACGCCGCGTGGAACTTCGGTCAATGGGCGCTGGGCCTGAGAGGGTCACCTGGAATCTGGAGATCGATTGTCCCGGAAGGGAACCATCTTGTCGGGATGATGATCTATGTCGCCGTCTTCGGCACCGTAACGATCGCGATTGGGTTGTGGCACCGCCGATCCGTCCGCTCTGCTATCGTTTCCTGAGTGGCGACGGTCCCGCTAGACTCGAGAACCCCCTCCCAGAAGCGCATCGCGGACGCGCTGCAGCATCGCTTTTTCCTGCGCGTGCACATGACCGCGATCCTCACCGCCACGATCCTCGTCGGACTCGCAACGACTTGGGTCCTCTATCGCATCCACCTCAATGTCTTCGCGATCCGATATGGACTCGCGGTGATCACCGCCTACGCCGCATTCGTCGGCTTCATCAAGGTGTGGCTCTGGTACGTCGAGTACTGCGGCCGCCGGCGATCGAGTGGAACTGCCGACGACTGGTTCGACTGCATCAATTTCAGCGGCGGAGGTTCGAGCTCGGGATCGGGCGTTTCATTCAGCGGAGGTGGCGGAAAATTCGGCGGCGGCGGCGCGAGCGGAAGCTGGGCCTCGGAGAGCAACGCGCAGGCGGCGCCACTCGTCGTCGCGCCTCCGGCCAAGTCTTCATCCTCCAGCACGTCGACAAAATCATCGAGCAAAAGCTCCGGCGGAGGCGGCGACGACCTCGGGGAGCTGATTCTCGTACTCCTGATCATCGCGCTGGTCCTCGCGATCATCGCGTCGTTCGTCTGGATTGTGTGGGCCGCCCCGACGATTCTGAGCGAAGTCGTTTTCAATGCCGTGCTGGCGGGCGCACTTGCAAGGCACACGCATCGCGCGACGTGCGGTGAATGGATCGGCGGCGTGATCAAGAAGACCGCCATCCCCTTCGCTCTGATCCTCGCACTTTCCGTGACGATGGGATGGTGGGCGCAGCACATCTGTCCGAGTGCGCTGCGCCTCCGGGATGCGTTTCACTGCGTGAAGAGTCAATAGCGCCAGTGGCCGGGGACGAACACGCGATGGAATCCGACGCGCTCATAGTGCGCGGGGACCCAGACCGAGGCGCGCACCGGGCGAACTGCAACTGCAGTCGTGCAGGCGCCGGCGAATAAACTGAGCCCGAGAAGCAGGGCGGCGATTGTGCGTTTCATGAGATTCATAACCTCCGTGCAGAAGAGACTGGCGATGCGCTTCGCGCGTTGACGCCCGATCGTGACGGCAATCACATGAACCTCGCGATTTTCGACATCGATGGAACCCTGGTCGACAGCAATGCCGTCGACAACGAGTGTTTCCTCGCGTCACTCGGAACTTCTGCCAACGCGACCGACTGGGGCGACTACCCACATCACACCGATCGCGGCCTGACGCACGAGTTTCTGCGGCGCAAGTGGTCGCGCGATCCGGTCGAGTCGGAGATCACTCGTCATCGCGCGGCATTCATGGAAGCGCTGCGCGCGCGCATTACTTCCCTCGATGAGATACGCGGCGCAAAAGCGTTCATTGAATTCCTCCGCAAGCGCGGATGGGAGATCTCGCTGGCGACCGGCGCGTGGTCAGAATCCGCTTTGTTGAAACTGAACGCCGCCGGTTTCCCACCCGCCCTCCCGGTCGCCTGCTGCGACGCGTGGCCGTCGCGCGAGGAGATCGTGTTAGGCGCAATCGCGGGTCGCCGGTGCGATCGCATCGTAGTATTCGGCGACGGGTGGTGGGACGTACGCGCCGCGAGGAATCTGAAACTGCCCTTCATCGGAGTGGGCGGGGCGGCGGAGGGGGCGGCGGAGAGCATCGCCGATTTCAGCGATGCGGAGGGAGTGCTGGCGGCGATGATGCGTGCACGAGCGCCGGGATAACATTGACGCGATGCAGGCTATCGTCGATTTCATCCTGGAGCTCGACAAGCTCAAGGGCGTCACGCGCAAAACGCGGCCGCTCGGCCTCGATCGCTATGAGAATTCCGCAGAGCACAGTTGGCAGATTGCGCTGCTCGCGGCCTCGCTCGCCCCATTTGCGGAAACGAAGATCGACATCGACCGTGTGATCTCCATGCTGCTCGTGCACGACATCGGCGAGATCGACACCGGCGACACGATGGTCTTCGTGGACGGCGGCTGGGACGAGCGCAAAGCCGCCGAGCGCGCCGCTGTGACGCGCATCTTCGGAATGCTGCCGGAAACACAGCGCACAAAGTTCATGGCGCTGTGGGACGAATTCGACGAGGCGCAAACTCCGGAAGCGAGATTCGCGCACGCCGCCGACCGTGCGATGCCGGTCATACTCAACCTTGCCAACAACGGGCAGAGCTGGCGCGAGAACGGGATCACCCACGAGCGCGTCGTGCGTCGCGTCGGTCCGCCGATCAAGGCCGGCTGCCCGGCGCTATGGGACTACCTCGAGACTCGCCTCGAGGACGTCCGAAGCAAAGGCTGGTTCGGCACCGAATGACGGATCGCATCGAATTCAAGCATGCGCCGAAAAAGCAGCTCGGCCTCGCCGGCATCGGAATCATCCTCGTCGCTGCTTCCTATTTCATGGCGACCCACGAGGACGATCCCGTCTACCGCGTCGTCGGTTGGATCGGCGTTGGATTGTTTGTGTTCACCACCGCGGTCGCCGTCAAGCGCATGGTCACCGGCGGCACTCCGTTTGTTTTTGATCGCGCCGGTATCAGTTTCACGACCGGCACTTTTGGTCTTCTGCCGTGGAACGAGATCAAGAGCTACTCGATCCTGACTGTCCGAGGAAACCGGTTCCTCGCACTGACGTTCAACGATCCCGATCGCATCCTGTCCCGCGTTTCCGCCGCGAAACGCAAGTGGGCGCTCGCGAACCAGGGACTCGGATTCGGACACTGGTCCCTTACATTCACCGGACTATCCCCCGGCATCGATGATGCCGTCGCGTTCATTAGCCAGCACGTTCACTTCCTGGCCGTTGAAGCGAGCGTACAACGGTGAATAGGCGGCAGTCGATCGCCTGGCAGATCCTGGGCGGCTTCGTCGCATTGATCGTCATCGCCGGCACAATCGGCGAGCTGATCTGGTGGCCGCTGTACCTCAGCGATCACACAAACGTCACGCCGTTCTTCACGTGGATCGTCCACATCACGATGGCGATAGCGGTCGCCGCCCTGTTGGCGTATTGGCTCACGCGGAAGAAACGCGACCGCGCGCTACGCGAGGGTGGTCCGGCGGTGATGCCCGAGGATCAGGTGTGGAGTGTGCGGGCGGGAGCGTTCACGATCGAGGTCCAATGGGCTTTTCTTTTGTTTGTCGGTTTGCTCGCGGCATTCTCGGGAAGCGTGCCCCGCGCGGCATTCGTCGTCCCGATCGCGATTGTATCGATCGTCGCGCATGAGCTCGGACATGCGTTCGCTGCAAAACGATTAGGCCGGAAAGACATTCACATCGTTCTGCATGGACTCGGCGGCATGACCTACTTCGCCGAATCGATTCCGCCGCGCGCCGAGCGCATGGCCATCGCGCTCGCTGGTCCCGCGGTCGGAGTCTTCCTCGGACTCATTCTCCTCTCGACCGGCCTGCGTGGTCAGTATTTCAACGACGCGCTCTTTGCCACTCTCGGTTGGTCGGCTCTCAATCTTCTGCCCATTCGGCCACTCGATGGCAGCGCGATACTCGATGTGACCTGGGTGTCGCTCGGCCTGAGCGCCGGCGGCGCAATCGCCAGTGCGTTCGTTCCATCGGTTCGACTCCTCGCGCTGTTCTTCGCGGTGCTGTTCGTCGTCAACATCCTCACAAGCTTTCCGGCGCTCACATTGAAAGTGCGCCGATGGAATCAACGCATCGGATAGCATTAGTCGAAGTCCGCAATTTCGTACAGCGGGCTAAAGTGTTCGGAGGGGGCGTCGGATTCGGATTTGACGTAGCGCTCGGACCACTGCATCGCCTCGTCCCACGATTTGATCTTGTCCAGGAGACTTCCCCGCCGCTGCGTGCCGGCCTCGCTGTTGTTGCTCACATTTGCCATCATCGTCGTCGTCCTCCTGCTATGACGTCGAATGGGCGGACACGAAATCGACATCCGGCCAAACTTTTTTCTTAGAAAACGTACAAAGTCAGGTGTCCAGCGCCATGGAAACTCCGCTCCCCTCGCATGACCGATTCGCGTCGGCGCTGCGCGGATTCGGCCCTCTCGGGATCATCGCCATCCTTCTCATCCTGTTGACCGGAAACGTGTTCGTCGGACCGATGATCGTGCTGCCGGTCGGCGCCGCGCTGGTGCTGGTCTGGCGAGCGCTGTCGCGGACGCCGTGGAGCGAGATCGGCTACGTGCGCCCGAGGAGCTGGATCCTGACGGTGGCGATCGGCGTGACGTTCGGCGTGGCATTCAAATTCGTGATGAAGGCGATCGTGATGCCGCTCCTCGGCGCCCCGGCGATCAACCAGTCGTACCACTTCCTCGCGGGCAATCGGGCGATGTTGCCGGCCGCGATCTGGGCCATGTTCGTCGCCGGATTTGCCGAGGAGACCGTCTTTCGCGGCTGGATGTTCGAGCGGCTCGGCAAGTTCCTCGGATCGAAGCCAGCGATCGTGATCGCGACCGCAATGCTCTTCGGCCTCGATCACTACGCGAATCAAGGAATTCCCGGCGTGGAGCAGGCCACGATCGTCGGTCTCGTTCTCGGGACGATCTTCGCGATGACGGGAAGACTCTTCATGCTGATGATTGCGCACGCGGCTTTCGATCTCACCGCGCTGTGGATGATCTACTTCGACCTCGAACCGCGCATCGCGCATCTCGTCTTCAAATAGCCCGACATGCTCGCCGCCCTCGTCCTCATCGCGCATCTCGACCGCACGCTTCCTCTGTCGCATGTCGGCAGGCAGCCCGCCTTCAGCCCCGATTCAAAGCTGCTGGCCGCGTGCAGTGCCGACGGCGTCGTCAAGCTGATGCAGTTGCCCGACCGCAAAGTCGTGAAGATCGTGCGCGATCCGGGTGGAGTCACTGTGGTCGACTTCGCCCGCGACGGTCAGTCGCTCGCGACCGCCAGCTACGACGGGACAGTGAAAATCTGGCGACTGCCGGACGGCGCGCCCCTGCGGACGTTGTCTGGACACTCGAAGACGGTCTGGACGATCGCCTTCAGCCGGAATGGTCAATGGCTCGCGAGCGGCGGCGAGGACCAGACGGTCCGGATGTGGCGCGTCGCTGACGGAAAACTAATGCGGACGATGCAGGGTCACGCCAGAAATGTCTGGCACGTCGCGTTTACGCCCGACAGTCAGTTTCTCGCGAGCAGCAGCTTCGACAAGACAATCAAGATCTGGCGCGTAGCGGACGGTGCTCTCGTGCGCACACTGATCGGCCACACACAGGCGGTAGTCGGGATCGCGATCCATCCCGACGGCCAGATCCTCGCGAGCTGCGGTGACGACTCGACGATCCGATTGTGGCGTATCAGCGACGGAAAACTGCTTCGGACAATCAGGGGCGATATCGGTCATCAGGACAAAGTGGCGTTCAGTTCCGACGGCCAGTTTCTCGCCAGCGGCGGCCACGAGAGAAGCACGATTGGCGAGATTTGGAAAAAAGTCGCTGGCGGCAAATTATCCAGGGATCCGACCGTCCGCTTGTGGCGTGTCGCGGATGGAAAGCTCGTGCAGGCGATCGCCGATCACAACGACGACGCACCGCATGTCGCGTTCAGTCCGGACGGCCAGTGGTTGGTTAGCACAAGCGAGGACAAGACCGCGAAGCTGTATCGGCTGACGATGCGATAACCCCGTGTCCCTCTCCCATCGGGAGAGGGTGGTCCCGCGAAGCGGCACCGGGTGAGGGGCGCGCAACAACGACGACGTTGCTCCACGCCCCTCATCCGCCCCCTTCGGCTTCGCTCAGGGGGGCACCTTCTCCCGATGGGAGAAGGACAGAAAGCTGCGATAGGCTTATCCTTGATGTCGCTCATCCTGTGCGCATTTCTGTTCGCCGGAGCGGCACCTCGCGTCATCAACCATCCGCCAATCCCGCTGAAGGCCGACGCGGCGGCGTTCGCGCCCTCGCGCACCGGCTGCAAAGGCGAATCCGGCTCCTACGAGTGCAAGAAGGGTCCGATTGCGGAGCTCGGATGTGACAGCATCACGCTCGATGATCTCCTCGGTGCGCTCCCCTCGCCGACCGCGCACTGCTGGAAATACAACAGCGGTCCGATGCTCCCCGCGGGCGAATACATTCACGGACCACGGGGTCTGATCCAGGTTTACGAGCGCCTGGTGGTGCTCGATAACGGGCGTTACCGCCTGATCAAGAACATGGCGGATTTTTACGCGACGGCGAAGCCTGTGACATCCGAAGCGCAGGCGCTCAGCATGGCGATCGCCGTCACCGGCGAACCTCCCCTGTACGGATTGAAGATCGATCCGGGCTTTCGCTACTTCGCCTCCACGATCGAAGACACGTATGTGACTCACGGCAGGAATGACGACTTCATCGTGCACAACCTCCGGTCGTATCGGCAGTTCGGTTGCGGCCCGCACACGACGAGTTTGCTAACCGTACGCGTTCCTCGCGTGGGCGCCGTGTCGGAGATCAGCACGGTCAAGGCATTCGAAGATCCAAAACAGGATGGGCTATGCGTCGACTAATCTTTGCTTTGGTGATCCTCGTCGCTCCGACGGCATTCGCCGCCGATGAATTCACGTTGTACGATCTCCTCCCGCCCGACACGCATCAATTCGCGATCACATACGACGTGACGCAGGCACGCGAAGGCGCGGCGCTGTTCTTCAATCCGATCCGCGTGGGCTCGATCGCGTCGAAGGAGCGCGTGATCGCGCGCGCGACCGGCGCCGATTTGCAGTTCGAGGTCGTTAGCGGCAAGGAAGCGAAAACGAGCGGACTCGTTTCGGACAAAACCGCCGACGACGCGCAGTTCATCCGCGTCCATCTGCCCGGCCCGGTGCCAAAAGGCGGCCAGACGCGCATCCGCATTATCAAGACTTACACCGACGCCGCGTCGTACTACCTCAAAGACGGCCAACTGATCTTCGACCGCCCACTCGGGATCAAAAGAAATGTCGTCCTGCTGCCAAAAGGATGGGAGCTGATCGGATCGGCTTCGCCGGCGATCGTCTCCACCGACGACGACGGTCGCATTCGCCTCAGTTTCCTCAACGATCGCGACGATCAGCTTCCCGTGAAGATCACCGCCAGGAGGCTTCCATGAAGAGGCTGATCGCGACGCTGATCTTCATTCCGATGCTGCTCGTTGCGCAGGAGGCGTTCCATCGCGCGCAGCAGGACCGCGAGATCACGTACTGGCTGCTCGATCCGGCGACACATCAGTTTCGAATCTCGCACGATTTCACGGTGACACGTGCTGGACAGAAATCAGTTCACAGCTTCGTGCGCAAAGGAAGCGTCGTCTCGCCTGACGCGAAGATGATCGATCTCGACACCGGCAAACCGCTCGAAACGCACAATGTCGCCGGCAAAGACGTCAACGCCCTCGGCTACTACGCGAGCAAGGTCGAGCCGGATTCAGTCGCGGTCCAGGGCGATCTCCCCGATGCGATCGCCGAGGGGCGCTCGAAACGGATCCGAGTCGAGGAGACGTACACCGATCCCGTCGGATACACGATGGAAGGCGGTGAGCTGGTCTGGAAGCGCACCCTCGGACGTCCATTGAACTACGTCACCCTTCCCGCCGGCTGGCTGCTGTCTTCGGTTAACACGCCCGCGATCATTTCTCTCGATGAGGAGGGCCGCGTCAGACTGCGATTCGCAAATCCGCGCAATGACGAGTTGTCGGTTGCGATCAAGGCGCGCAAACGGGCGAAATGAACGTCAAGCAGGCAGTCCCATTCTTCGGCGTGTCCAACATGGACGCGTCGCTCCTTTTCTACATCGACGGCCTCGGCTTCGAGATGAAGAACAAATGGATCGATGACGGAAAGCTGCGCTGGTGCTGGCTGGAGATCGGCGAGGCCGCCCTGATGCTGCAGGAATTTCGACTGGAAGGAAAAGTCGGCATCGGTTTATCGATCTGTTTTACGTGCGAGGACGCAATCAAGATCTATCGCGAGATCACTGCTCGCGGCATCGCGGCGAAGCGCCCGTTCGTCGGCAATCGCATGTGGGTGACCGAGGTCAGCGATCCCGACGGCTACAAGTTGTTCTTCGAGAGCCCAACTGACGATGCGGAGGAGACGGAGCTGGAATGACCGTATTCGACAAAGGCCTCATCACGCTGGAGGGTTGCGCGATTCTCTTCGCGATCCTCGCGATTCCATTGATGCTGCGCAAGGTGCCGCGCAATATCCTTTACGGTTACCGCACGCGGAGGACTCTCCACGACGACGCCGCCTGGTACGGAGCCAACGCGCACTTCGGGCGAGGTCTGTTCATCGCGAGCATCGTTTCGGTGATTGTGGTCCTTGTCATATCGCGAACACATCTCCTGTCGCCGCAAGTGTTCTTCCCGGTGTCTGTCGTTGCGCTCGTTGCGCCGGCGGCGATCGCTGGACTGGCGACCGCCGGCTATGTCAGGCGCGTTTTCGGGCGGTGAGAATCAGCCGCGGCGATCCGAGGCGGAACGGCTCCCCTTTCGGTGAGGCGAGCATCGATTCCACTTCGAGTCCGTACGCCTCGAACATGTCGCGCAGCTCGCCGGTCGTGAAAACCGACGTATGCGCGGTCTTCGTCTCGCGCGAATTGCCGCGCACGAAGGTGTATTCAACATCGAGGCGGCTCTCGTTGACGTCGTATGCCGCCGAGCTCAGGAAAAGAATGTCGCCGATCTCGATCCATCTTCGCTGCTGCAGCGCTGGAAGAATCGACTCGGCGATGCTGCCGGTGTCGACGACGAATCGCGCGCCCGGCTTCATCGCGCCGACGATCGCATCGATCGACGCGCGCGTGCCGGCGCGGCCGAGGTAGCCGAAGCTGTTGCCGAAGCAGAGGGCTCCGTCGAAGTGTCCTTTCCACGGCAGATCGCGCATGTCGCGCTGATGCCACTCGATCGCGAGGTCGGAGGCGCGCCTGGCGCGATCGAGAAAATCGGCCGAGATGTCGACGCCCGCGACGCGATATCCCGCGCGTGCGAGAGGAATCGCATGCCGGCCTGCGCCGCATGCAACATCCAGGAGTTCGCTGCCATCTGGGAACACCGATCGCAGAAAGGCGATGTCTTCGTCGGGTGGTGGCGCGGCCGCTATCCAGAAATCGACAGCAGTGCCGTCGAAAAAATCGTGATACCAGTGGTTGTGCACACTCGTCTCCTCATCACCAGAATCGGCGGAAAGAAAAAGGGAGACGAGTTAAATGGCGGCGTTACTCAGAGGCAGCTCGCCGGCGATTATACGCGACAAGAAACAGGGCCGGCCTTTCGGCCGGCCCCGGAACTGAATCAGGCCATTGCAGGTGCTGCGGTGTACGACGCGTCGCCCCACGCCAGCATCGGCCAAAAGATAAACGGCAAAAGGATGAGCCCAATCGCAAAGCCCGCGCCTTTGCCGAAGCGCTTGGCGATGTCGAATGAAATCACGATGTAGGCGATGGGACCGAGGAAAATCCAGAGAAGGAGCCACCAACCCGGCCGGCCGGCAATCTTGTCAAGGATGTAGTAGTTGTAGATTGGCACGATCGCCGCCCATCCCGGCTCTCCTGCTTTCGTGAAGACCTTCCACATGGCCGCGATCATCAGAACGACGACCACCAACCACACGATCATCACGCCTGTCCCCATGGCTGCGGTACCCGCCGGCACACCGGTATCCGTTTGCTGCATTAGAAACGCAAGGACGTTGCTCATCGATGAATCTCCTCCTATCGCGTGAGCGCTAATTGTTTTGGACGATTGCGACGATGATATCAGAAGCGGACGCCGATGAAGGGATTGCGAAAATCTTCACAAGCAAACCTTACTGACGTCCTCCGCGTATCTGGTACCTTCACGCGCATGAAAAAGCTTTGCATCGCGCTCACCTTGTCGATCGCCTCCGCTGCTTCGGCTCAGACGACGACCGTCCTCAAAGCAGCACGCATGTTCGATGGGACATCGGACACGGTCACCCGCAACGCGGTTCTCGTGGTCGACGGGAAACGCATCGCCGCGATTTCTCCAGCCTCCATTCCGCCCAACGCTCGCGTCATCGACCTCGGCGATGTGACGCTCCTTCCTGGTTTCATCGACTCGCACGTGCATCTGACCGGCGAATCTGGCGACAACTGGTATCTCGACTTTTTCCAGGGGCTCATGCGCCAGCCCGCGGAGCAGGCGCTGCTCGCCTCGACGTTCGCACGCAAGACGATCGAGGCCGGCTTCACCACCGTTCGCAACGTCGGCGCAAGCGATTACGTCGACATCGGACTGCGCAATGCGATCAACAACGGATGGGTCGTCGGACCGCGAATGCTCGTCTCCGGCTACGCAATCGGAGCGACCGGCGGTCATGGCGATGGCGATCCGATCCCGCCTGCGCGCGGCTTCCAGCAATCGGGACCGATGCAGGGTGTCTGCAACGGAGTCGGTGAATGTCGCGCCGCGGTGCGATATCAGATCAAGTATGGTGCCGACGTCATCAAGTTCATGCCGTCGGGCGGCGTGCTGTCGCTGTCCGATCCGGTCGACGCCCCGGAGCTGTCGCAGGACGAGATGAACGCGGTCGTTGAGGAAGCGCATCACTGGGGACGCAAAGTCGCGGCGCATTGCCACGGCGACACCGCAGCGCGCATGGCGATCCAGGCCGGCGTCGATTCGATCGAGCATGGATCGTTCATGAAACCGGAGACGCTCGCGATGATGCGCGAGAAAGGGACCTACCTCGTCCCGACGCTGCTCGCGGGCGAATGGGTCTCCAGGAAGATCGACAAGTTTCCACCGGCCATCGCAGCGAAGGGACGCGCTGCCGTCGCGGCGCGAAGCGACATGTTCCGCAACGCGCTCAAAGCGGGAGTGAAGATCGCATTCGGAACGGACTCCGCAGTCTCACCGCACGGCATGAACGCTCAGGAATTCGCGCTGATGACAGGACTCGGCATGTCGCCGGCCGCCGCGCTACGATCCGCAACGTCGTCCGCCGCTGCGCTACTCGGCGTCGACGATCGCCTCGGAACGATCACGACCGGGAAGCTCGCCGACATCATCGCC
>DATBSF010000087.1:0-8539 GCA_036559905.1 Thermoanaerobaculia bacterium
CGCGGCGATGATCGCAGTCGGTCTGCTGGCGCGCAGCGACAGTCTGCGCGATACCGGCCGCGACGCATTTGAATCGCAGATCATCGCGGCCGGCGTGATCACGCCGCTGCTCAAAAAGGGATTTGGCCGCCAGCGTCCGAATCAGGACGAAATGAACTCGCATGACTTCGATCCCTTCAGCACGCAGGATTCGTTTCCTTCCGGTCATTCGACCAGCGCATTCGCGCTCGCGTCGGCGATCGCCGGACATAGCGACGGGTGGATCATTCCGACGGTCGCTTACACAGTTGCGTCATCGGTGGCCGTCGCGCGACTGAACGACAACGTGCACTGGGCGTCCGATGTTTTTGCCGGCGCAGTGATCGGCACGGCTACCGGGTGCATGATCGCGCGGCGTCATCGGCCGGCCGGCCGCAAGGCGGAATGGTCGATGGTTCCGATGATCGGCGATCGGCGAGTTGGGTTTCTCATGCGAGTGACGACACGGTGAAACGCGCAGTACCTCGGTTCTCAATGGCCCTGAGCGCATGTATTCACATCGCGCCCAGGCCCATCGTGCCTGCGGAGACCGCGCAACAGCTCGAGAGCCGCTCGCTCGCCGATCCGCGGCTGCAGGAGTTCGTGTCGGCGCACACGCAAACCGCGAAGCGTTGGGACCTCGATGCGTTGACACTGGCGGCGTTTTACTTTCATCCCGATCTCGACATCGCACGCGCCGAAGCAGCCATCGCGCGCGCTGCGATCGAAACGGCGCGCGAGCGTCCGAATCCGACGCTGAACCTTCCCGTCGAGCACAAAAGCGATCCTGGTGTCTCGCCATGGGTTCTAGTCCTTGGATTCGATTTTCAGATCGAGACGGCCAACAAGCGCGGTCTGCGCATTCGGCACGCCGAAGATTTGACTCGGGCAGCGGAGTTGACGATTGCGCAGGATGCGTGGCAACTTCGGAGCACAATCCGCTCGCAACTTCTCGCCTTGACGACGGCGAGCGCCAGCGTCGACATTCTGCAGCGACAGCGCGACGTCCAGACCGATCTCGTCGAAGCGTTGCAGAAGCGCTTCGATCTCGGTCAGGGTTCGCGGGTCGAGCTGACGCAGGCTCGTATCGCATCGCGACAGACGGCGCTTCTCCTTCGGGATCGCCAGACGCAGGCGGCGCAAGCGCGCGCACGTCTCGCGGCGGCGATCGGTGTCCCGCTGAGCGGAACGAAGGACGCCGAATTCGTTTTCGATCCGGCGCAGCTCGTTTCGGAAAATGCGTTGACCGCAGATCTGCGCGAGCGCGCGCTCGTCGGCCGTCCCGACGTCCTGGTCTCGCTCGCGCAGTACGCGGCCGCGGAGTCCGATCTGCGGCTCGAGCTGGCGCGCCAATATCCCGATCTGCACATCGCGCCGGGATTCGGCTGGGACCAGGGCAACAAACGCTGGGACCTCGGATTCGCCTCGGTCGCTCCGATTTTTTCACGCAATCGCGGACCGATTCGCGAGGCCGAGGCGCGCCGATCGGCGTTCGAGGCGCGTTTCATCGCGCTGCAGTCACGAGTGATCGCGGCGACCGACGAAGCGGCTGAGGTCTATCGACATGCGCTCGCGAAAGTCGAGGACACCAGGAATATCGTGTCGCTGCAGAACACTCAGCTCGAAGCGACTCGACGTTCATTCGCATCGGGACAGATCGATCGCGTCACGCTGCGCACAGCGGAGCTCGAGCTGGCGGCCGCCGAGCTCGCGCGCGCCGACGCCATCGCGCAAGCACAACAAGCCCTCGGCGCACTCGAAGACGCGGTCGAGCAGCCGCTGAATGGATCTGTCGTTCCGCCGGCGCCGATCGTCAATCCGCGGGAGACGCAGAAGTGAATCGATCGAACCTTCGTGTGATCGCGATGGTCGTTGCGGCCGCCGTCATCGGCGCGTTGATCACATTCGTCATCATGCGTCCGCATAGTGAAGGAGGGCCCGATGCGGCGCCGCCACAACGCGTGACGATCGAGAACGGCGAGCCCACGATCGTGCTCGACGCCGAGACGCAGCAGAAGATCGGTCTCGCGACGACGCCCGTCACCGCGGGTCAGCAGGCCGAGGAGCTGCAGCTGTTTGGAAATGTGGTCGACGTGCAGGAGCTGGCGGCGCTCGAGAATCAGGTGGCTGCTGCCAAGGGACAGGCCGAACAGGCGCGCGCGAAGGGGACGTTCGATCGAGCGGAGCTTGCGCGGCTGCGAACACTCAACGCCGACAACAAGAATGTCTCGGATCGTGCCGTTCAGGAGGCCGCATCGACGGTGGCGGGCGACGACGCCGCGATGGCCGCCGCAGCGGCAGCATTGCAAGCGGCCACGAGCACCGCAACGCAGCGATTCGGACCGCTGGTTGCGAACGCGCTGATGGCGCAGTCGCAGCTCTATCGCGATCTGATTTCTCTCCGGCAACTGCTCGTGCAGATTGCTCTTCCGCCTGCCACAGCGCCGCCGCAGACGTTGCATCTGACCGCCAGCGACGGAGGATCCGTTCCGGCGCGGTTGTTGTCCGTCGCGCCGCGCGTCGATCCGCGTTTGCAGGGCACCTCCTATTTCTATGTCGCGCCGGGAGGAAGGCTGGCGGCGGGCATGAACGTCGTGGCGCACTTTGCCGGCTCGCAGAAATCGAGCGGCGTGACCGTGCCGAGCGATGCCGTCGTCACGTTCGAAGGGAGATCGTGGATCTACTTCCGTCGTGACGCGACGCATTTCGTGCGTCGCGAGATCAGCGTCGCGGCGCCGTCACAAGGCGGATTCTTCGTCACCAACCTTCCGCCGGGGACCGCAGTCGTCACGAACGGCGCGCAGCAGTTGCTGTCCGAGGAGATGCGGGCGCAACTGCACGAAGCGTGATGCTTTCGGCAATCGTCAGAGTGTCGCTTCGCTTTCGCGGCGTGATCATCGCGCTGGCGATCGTGGCGATCGGATACGGCATCTACTCGGTCAGCACGGCGAAGTACGACGTCTTCCCTGAATTCGCGACGCCGCAGATCAGCATTCAAACCGAATCGCAGGGACTGTCGCCCGAGCAGGTCGAAGTCCTCATCACGCAGCCGATCGAGAACGCGCTCAACGGCGCGCCGGGGATCGAGACGATCCGGTCGGAGTCGGTGCAGGGCCTCTCGCTCGTCAACATCAACTTCGACATCAGCACTGACATCTACCGCGATCGCCAGGACGTCGCGGAACGCCTCGCGACGCTGACCAGATCGCTGCCGAGTGGAACGAAAGCGCCGGTGATGACGCCGCTGACTTCGTCGACCGGCGATCTCATGACGATCGGCCTCGTCTCGGACAAATTGACGTCGATGCAGTTGCGGACGCTCGTCGATTGGGTCTTCGTGCCGCGGCTGCTCGCTGTGCAGGGCGTTGCGAAAGCCAGCGTGTACGGCGGCGACGTGCGGCAGATTCAGATTCAGATCGATTCCGCGAAAATGATCGCGCGCGAACTGTCGATCGACGATGTGCTCAACGCGGCTCGACGCGCGTCGGGAGTCCGCGGCGCGGGCTTCATCGACACGCGCAATCAGCGGATCGTCATTCGCAGCCAGGGCGAGGCGCTGACGGCGCTCGATATTGGACGCGTGGTCGTGGCGCATCAGCCGTCGGGCAATGTCACGCTAGCCGATGTCGGCCGCGTCGTCGATGCGCCGGCGCCGCCGATCAGCGACGCGTCCGTGATGGGGCGGCGCGCGGTGATCATCAACATGTGGGCGCAATATCGCGCCAACACGCTGGAAACGACGCACAGGGTCGAGCGCGCACTCGATCAACTCGCGCCGGCATTGAAAGCGAATAACATCACCATATATCCTGCAGTATTTCGTGCCGCGAACTTCATCGAGCTCGCCACGCACAACATCAACGTCGCCCTTCTCCTCGGCGCCTTCCTGGTCATGGTGGTGCTCTTTCTTTTCCTCTCGAGTTTTCGCGCCGCCGCGATCTCGTGCACCGCGATCCCGCTGTCGCTGCTGGTCGCGATCGCGCTCTTGCAGTATTTCGGATACAGCCTCAACACGCTGACGCTCGGCGGGCTCGCGATCGCGATCGGCGAGGTCGTCGACGATGCCGTCATCGACGTGGAGAACATCCAGCGCCGGCTTCGCGAGAACCACGGCCGGCCGGTCCTCGACGTCATCTTCGACGCTTCGCTCGAAGTGCGCGGCGCGGTCGTCTACGCGACGTTTGCGGTCGCGCTGGTATTCGTTCCGATCCTGACGATGAGCGGCCTGGCAGGACGTCTCTTCGCGCCAATGGGATTGGCGTACATCTTTTCCATTCTTGCCTCGCTGCTCGTCGCGCTCACTGTGACCCCGGCGCTTTGCGCGCTGCTGCTTCGCGGAAAAGCGATCGAGAAAGAGGAGCGGCGCTGGTTGATTGCGCTGAAATCGCGATACCGCAACGTACTCGTGCGCGTCGAGCAGTATCCGGGAGAGGTGATCGGCGCGGTCGCATTCGTCACCATCGCCGGCCTCGCGCTCTTCCCATTCCTCGGCAGAACATTCCTCCCCGAGCTGCACGAGAACCATTACCTCGCGCATCTCGAGGCCGCGCCCGGAACGTCGATTCAGGAGACGGCGCGCATCGGGATCATCGCGCAGCGCGAGCTCATGAAGCTGCCGTTCATCCGCTACATCGGACAACGCGTCGGCCGCGCAGAATCGGATGATGCCTATGGTCCGCAGACGAGCGAGATTGAAATCGATCTGACTCCGAATCCGCCATCGGATGCGCTCGAAAAGATTCGCGAGACGCTCGACGCGATTCCAGGCATTGCATCGGCAATCAACACGTTCCTCGCGGAACGCATCGAGGAGACGATTTCCGGATACACGGCGCCGGTGGTGGCACAAGTCGTCGGCAACGATCTCGATCTGCTGGACGCGAAAGCGCAGGAGATCTCGCGCGTTCTCTCGCAAGTGCCCGGCGCGACCGACGTGCAGGTGCAGTCGCCGCCCGGAACGCCCGAGCTGGTCGTGCGATTGCGTCCGGCGGACCTTGCCCGCTGGGGATTCGATCCGGTCGACGTGCTCGACTCGCTGCGCGTGGCGTACAGCGGCGATGTCGTCGGCGAGATCTTCGAAGGCAATCGCGTCTTCGACATCTCAGTGATCCTCCCGCGCGAACAGCGCAACGCGATCGATTCGATCGGCAGTCTGCCGCTGCGGAGTCCGGGCGGAACTTATGTACGGCTGCGCGATATCGCGGATGTGGTGCAGTCATCGGGCCGTTACGCGATCCTTCACGAAGCCGCGCGGCGCGTACAGACGATCACGTGCAATGTCACCGGCCGCGATGTCGCGTCATTCGTGGCGGATGCGCGCGCCGCAGTCGCGAGCAAAGTCGCGCTGCCTTCGAGCGCGTACATCGAGTTCACCGGCGCCGCGGAAGCTGAAGCGCAATCGCGGCGCGACCTGCTCATTCACTCCGCGATGGCGCTCATCGGAATCGCGCTGCTGCTGACGATCATCATGCGCACGGCGCGCAATCTGGCGCTCGTCGCGTTGAATCTGCCCTTCGCGCTGGTCGGCGGCGTCGTGGCAGCGCTGATCACGCGCGAGCCGCTCACCGTTGGATCGATGGTCGGCTTCGTCACGCTGTTCGGCATCACGCTACGCAACTCGATCATGATGATTTCGCACTACGAGCATCTCGTGGAAGTCGAGGGCGACTCGTGGAATCTCGAGACGTCGATTCGCGGTGCATCGGAGCGCCTCGCGCCGATCTTGATGACGTCGGTCGTCACCGCGCTCGGACTGCTGCCTCTCGCGCTCGGACGCAATGCCCCCGGCCGCGAAATCGAAGGCGCCATGGCCATCGTCATCCTCGGCGGTCTCGTGACGTCGACGATCCTGAATCTTCTGGTGCTGCCGACGCTGGCGCACCGCTACGGAAAATTTGGCAGCTAGCCTGGGAAGCGTCCCCGCCCGCCCATGCCCCGCCCGCCACGGCGCGGATATCCGTTGTCTTGCCGCCGCTGCTCGCGGCGATTCTGCAACTGCTGCTGCAGCGTTTGCCACTGATCCTGCGACAGGATCGCTCGCTCGGCCGCCAGCAATTGGATCTGCCGGTCGAAAAGCGTGTCGCGCAGCGTGCGAAGGCGTCGCGCAGCGGTCATGATGTCGTCGTTCGACGGCTGCTTCGAATCGAGCACCGACCGCACATCGCGCATTGCGACCATCATGTCGCGGTCGAGCCGCGTGATGTCGTCCTGATCGTTCGCGATCTTGTCGAGCGATGCGATTTGATCGGCAGCCAGCCGCACCGCATCCGCGATTTGCGGCTGATGCCACCAGTCGGCCGGCGGCAGCATGTCGAGCGCTTGCGCGACCGGGCGCGCATCGCTGCGAGGGGAGTAGACCGGTTGATCGTTGTCGGTGGCGCAGGCGACAGCGAAGACGGTCAGGGCGAGGATCGACAGATGTTTCATATTGCGTTGTACGCTCCCAATCGAATCGCGTTGAAGGACGATTTGGAGTGCGGCGCCTTGGCGCCGCTTTCGCGGTCGCGCCCTGGCGCGGCCGGCCGGCAGCAAGCTGCCGGCACAAGAGCGGCGGCAAGCCGCCGCACTCCAAACCGTGGTCAATCCCGAATCAGCAACTTCGCCGCGTTTCCGCCCAGGATCCCCGCCCGATCCGCTTCCGAGATGTTCAGCGCCGCGATGCTGTCCAGCATCTTGCGCAGGCTTCCGATCTGATGGGGATAGTCGCTGCCGGCCAGGATGTGATCCGCGCCGGCGAAGTCGATCGCGAGTTGCAGCGCGTGGCCGTCGAAATTCACTGAGTCGTAATAAAACTCTTTGAGATATTCGCTCGGTGGCCGATCGATGTTCGCGCGACATTCCTTGAACGCGTGGAATCCGCGATCGAGGCGCTCGACGAGATATGGAATCGCGCCGCCGAGGTGACCGAGGGCCCATTTGATGCGGGGGAAGCGGTCGACAGTGCCGCTGAACACGAGGCTCGCGGCCGCCAGCGTCGTGTCGAGCGGAAATCCGACCAATGGCATCAGCCAGTAGTCCTTCATCGCTTCAACGCCGACTGGCGACGTCGGATGAATGTGGATGACCGCGCCGAGATCGTTCGCCATTTCCCACACCGGACGGAATCGATCGTCGCTGAGTGCGGCGCCATTGATGTTGCTGAAGACCATTGCGCCGCAGAATCCGAGCTGACGGCACGCGCGCTCGAGCTCCTTCGCGGAGGCTTGAGGATCGCTGAGCGGCAGCGTCGCGACCGCGGCGAAACGGCCATTCGATCCACGCACGATGGATGCGAATCCATCGTTGACGAGCCTCGCGAGCTTGACCGCCAGCGCCGGTTCTTCGACGTGCGTTCCGGGAGTCGTGAGGCTGAGGATCTGCGTGTCGACGCCGTGCTCCTTCAGCACGGTCTCGCGATAGGCAATGTCACGATGTCCACGCACCGCAATGTTGTAATCGCCCGGATAGTGCAGCACCGGATTTCCCTCGGCGTCGATCGTGACCTGAACGCGGCTCGATCCCGATCGCAACGCATCGAGATACGCCGGAGGATAAAAATGATTATGAAAGTCGATGACCCGCAATCAATCCTCGGTGACCGTGAAATACACAGCAACCGGCGCGAGGATAACCCATGCGGCGAATGCAAAGACCGGGATTGTGAGGAGCGGCTTCAGATCGATGTGCACCGCGGGAACGGTGACGCCGACACCCACAACCGCAATGATGATGGCGACCGCGATCAATCCCGCCTGAACGAGTGTCGCAGTGCGCACGGCCGCGCGTCTCGCTTCTTCGGCAGCCCGCATCTTCGTGCGCCACCACATCAGTCCCGAGCTTGGAATCGGTGCTTCACGCATCAGAGTGCGGCGGTCATCGGCAACCGCGGAGGCCACGCTCAGGAGCTCGGCGCAACCGTCGCAAGTCGCGATGTGCGCGCGCAGATCTTCAGTAATGTGTGCCGTCGTAACGGCGTACAACACTTCCGCTTCGTAATTGCAGTCGCGCTTAAGCACCGAGGAACTCCGCCAGTTTTCGTCGCGCTCGGAAGAGCAGCGACTTGATGCTTTTGCTGCTGAGGCCAACAATCTCCGCGATCTCGACGTGAGAAGAACCTTGCGCGTAGGCGAGCCACAGGATCTCCCGCTGCATTGGCTTCAATCGCGCCAGCGCTTTCGCGAGATCGGTGCGCGTTTCGGAAGTGTGCGTTGCGATCTCGAGATCTTCCGGAAGTGGGACATCGGTTCCGCGCCGCTGCCGCCGCCCGTGATCGCGTGCGAGATTCGTCGCGATACGAAACAGCGAGTTGCGGCGATGCGATTCGCTCTCGTAATGCGTTCCGGCGCGATAGAAACGGAAGAACGCTTCCTGCAGGAGATCATCGGCCAGTTGCGAATCGCCGGTGAGACGGACGAGGTAAGCCCACACCTGGCGCGCGGTCCGTTCGTAAAACGCGCGGAAGCTTTCCTCGTCCATCCGCGCCGGCCGGGCTTTCGCCTGCTCACGTTCAACCGGCAGCGTTGTCTCTGGCATCAATGCGGTG
>DATBSF010000088.1:0-9059 GCA_036559905.1 Thermoanaerobaculia bacterium
ACGCAGGATGTAGTCGGGGTCACGGCCCGGTCCCCCAGTAAACATGTAGGTAAAGACGAACCAGTAGAGCAGGACCAGGCTCAGGGGCTGCAGGATGACCCAGAAAATACCGAGGGCCGAGCCAGTGAATCTGGCTGTAAAGTCGCGCTTCACGAGCTCGCGGAGAAGATGGATGTTCTGGTGCGTGGGAGGCCTCCGGACTTGACAGAAGACGCCTAAAGTCCGTAGATTGAGGCCGCGAAGTTTATTTTTCAATAGCATAAAAGTCAACGAAAACGCCCATGAATAAGCCAGGTCAGCTCGAGCTCGTCGGAAGAAAAATCCGACAGCTTCGCCGTCAACGCAAGTTGACACAGGTGGAGCTCGCCGACCGCATCGGCATTCATCAGTCCGATCTCTCGCGCATGGAACAGGGCGAGTACAAGGTCGGACTCGATACGCTGCTGAAAATCCTGCAGACATTCGATCTCAGCATCGGCGACTTCTTCGAAGAGGGCAGCCGTGCGCAATCGGTGTTCGACAAGCTGAAAACACTCAGCCCGGCGGCGCAGAAAGAGGTCGAAAGCTTCATCGAATTCAAGCGGGCGCAGGAGTTCGACGAGCCAGACGGTGAAGAGGGCGAGGGTGGAGATGTCTGAGCAGATGTTGACTCGCGCTGAAGAACTGCGACGCAACGCGCTTGCGCAAGTGCGTTCCGGTGATGTCGAAGAAGCACTGGCGCTGTACGACACGGCGCTTTCACTGGCTGACGATGAAGAGATGCGCGAGCTGATCGTCATCAATAAAGCCGACGCGATGATCGCGATCGAGCGCACGGGACCCGAAGTGCAGGCGCTTCCGACGATCGTCATGCGGCGCCGCAGCCTTCGGCATGTGTACCTCGCGGCCTACGCGCTGGTTTTCAAATACCGAATCGAAAAAGAGCTGAAGCGCGCGACGTTCTACGCGCAGCTCGCATTGCAAACCGCCGAAGAGGCCCACGAAGTGCTGTGGAAGATCGGCGCGCTGAACGAGCTCGGTAGCATCTACGACGCCGATTCGAAATTCGACAAAGCGATCGAGTGCGGCGAGCAGGCAGTCGCGATGATCGAGCAGCTCGAGAATCCCGAGGAGCATCGCCTCGCCTACGGCCTGGCCATCGAAAACCTCGGCGCCTCCCGCCTGCTCAGCGACCAGTTCGTTGAAGGCATCGCGCTGATCGAAAAAGCGCTTCCGTTCATCGCGTCACCGATGCATGTCGCCGAGGCTTACATCGATCTCTGCTTCGGTTACCTCGGACTCGAGAATCTCGAACGCGCGTGGCACTTCGGAGAGGCGGGGCTCGACCTGGCCACCGAATCGCGTCAGATCCGCAACGCGCACTACCTCCTCGGCGAGATCGCCTACAAGATGGGCGATATCGGACTCGCCGAGTTCCACTTCGACAAACTCGCGGCGTTCTACCCTGACTTCCGTCATCTGAAATCGCTGCTCTTCGCGATCGATTTGCGATCGATGGTGAATCTCAAGTTATGAAGCGTCTCGTCCTCGCGTTGTTCTTCGCCATCGTGCCGGCCGCGCTCTTCGCGCAGGTCGCCGATCGCGACGTGTTGCTGACGCCGGACGGAACGCTGTACATGATCGAGAGCACCGACAACGTCGGCGCGCAGGCCGCGGCAGTCCAGTCTTATCTGACACTCACGATTCAGCGCGGTAATGAGCGAACAACGACCACCGTGCCCGAGTCGCTGGGCGGCGGCATGCACTGGCGTCCGGCACTGACTTACGACGCCGACTCGAAGACGCTCTTCGTGTTCTGGCTGAAGCAGCCGAATCCATTCTCGAGCGAACTGCTGCTCGCGTCGTACTCTGGTGACGGTCGTTGGCAGCCGGCCGTCTCGATCGACAATCAGCCTTACCACCTCCGCTACAACCTCCGCATCGCGGTCAGCACGCGCATCTCGCAACTGCAGAACAACGGGTCTTTCGTGGATGCGCCGGCACTTCTGGTTCACGCCGTGTGGTGGGAAGAGACCGGTTACGGCGAAGCGGCGCGATACGGATTGTTCTCCGTCGACAAAGGAAAGATTTCCTTCGTCGAGCTGCACGACATGAGCGATTTCACCAACAACGTCCCGATGTTCCCGACGGAAACCGATCCCAAGTTCAACGCGGAGATCCTCAAGCATCCGGCGCTGATCGACAACGGGACGGCCAACTCGGTGGATGTGATCTTCGGCGACAAGAACTACGCGGTCTACAACCGCGTCACGCTGAAGCCGATCGCCGACGGGCGCATTCACATTCCGATCGGTGCACGTCCGGGTGGTCCGCGCATCCCCGTGGCGAAGTCCTTCACCGAACCGTGGACCGGCCGGATCTCGACCATCACTTCACCGCGCACCGGCAACGTGTTGCTGTACAACACGTCGAAGGACAGCGTCAGCTACATCATGTACTCGTCGGGCAGCTGGTCGTCGGTGAAGACGGTGGCGCTGAGCGAGAAGCTCTCGGCCGAAGCGGCAGTATCCGCCCTCAACCGGATGATGAGTCAGTAGCCGCTAGACCTGCGGCTTCGACTTACCCACCGCAGAAATCACGCCGATCCCCAGAAGCGCGAGAGTCCCGATCGCGATCCAGATCGGCGGCATGTGCAGCATGTAGGCGGCGATCGCCGCCGCTGCGATGAGGATGATCCAGCCGACCAGCGCGAGATTGAACCAGTTCACATTACCTCCGTTTGCTAAAGGAAACTCAGCAATGGGAGTGCCACTCACCCAGTTCATCCCGAGCGCGGGCGGGCACAAAGGGGCGGGAGCGAGGGATCTCCGGCGGCGCAGCTGAACTTTTGCAAGGAAGCGGGATTCGAGGCGAAGTCGCGCCACTTTTCATCGAACACAGCGTCGCGACTTCGCGGCTTGCTGCGCCTGGATGAAAACGCTCAGCTGCACCACCGTTGATCCCTCGCTCGCCCCCCTCGGGCCCGCCCCCGCTCGGGATGAACTAAAAAAAAGGCCCGGCGAAAAGCTCGCCGGGCCCACCTCGAAGAAATCGAGATTCCTTACTTGCCCAACAGGATGAACGACACGACGAGTGCGTAGATGACAAGCGACTCGATGAGGGCCAGACCGATGAGCATACTCAAGCGGATCGGACCGGCGGCCGTCGGATTGCGTGCAATTCCCTCGACTGCCGCCGAGATCGCGCGCCCCTGACCGATCGCACCCGCCGCGGCGGCGATACCGAGAACGAACGACGCCGAAATGAGTCCCCATCGGGGTCCCGTCTGATTCGCTCCCGAAAGCGGCTCGTACGGACGTGGAGCCTGCGCGAATGCGGAGACCGCAAAGAGCGTAGCCACGACGAGCATCAAAATGATTCTTGTTTTCACTCCGATTTTCCTCCTTTCCTCGAATCCCGAAAATTCTTGATCAGTGTTCTTCCACCGCGATGGCGCCGCTGATGTACACCATCGTCAGCATGATGAAGACGAATGTCTGCAGAAACGCTCCGAAAATGCCGAGCCCCATCATCGGCCAGGGAACGACGAACGGCACCAGCCCCATGAAGATCCCGGTAGCGGTGTGCTCGCCGAAGATATTGCCGAACAGACGCATGCCCAGCGAGAGCACACGTGCAAAGTTGCCAATGATCTCGATCGGAAACATCAGCGGCGCGAGCCACCAGATCGGACCGGCGAAGTGCTTGATGTAATGCAGCAGTCCCTGTTTTCGGATTCCCTGATAGTTGAAATAGAGAAACGACGTGAGCGCGAGCGCAAAGGTCGTGTTGGGATTGCTCGTCGGCGGCTGCAGGAAAAAGAAAAGGCCGAAGAGGTTGGATAGAAAGATGAAGACCGCGAATGCACCGATGATGTACAGGAACTGGTCGCCGTCATGGCCGACGATGTCGCGCAGCAATGACTTGAGGCCGTCGACGGTCACCTCGAGAATGTTCTGAAACGGGCCGGGATTGTCGCGGCTGATGCGCTTCGCGGCGAGTGGAAACACAATCGCCGAGATCAGCAGCACCAGCAGAGCCATGATCACGTGATCGGGGATGTCCCACGCAAATTGGTGTTGCACGCTGTGCCACAGCGCGTTCACCGGATGGTAGAGGATTGAGTTTTCGTGCTCCACAGTCGTCAGTTCGCGAAGCTTCTGAAGGTTGAGTACAGGCCTTCCCCGATGATTCCCACCACCACAATCGAGAATCCGAGCAATACACTTAAAGCGTTAAACCTTGCAACGAGGATCGTGACCGCTAACGCAGCGCCGAGCAGCGCGTAGCGTATCAGTGTCCGGAGCACCACTTTCCACGCGCGCAAGCGCGGCGATGGCTGGACGATCGCTTCCAAGATCTGCTCCAGCCAAAGGAAGCAGATGATATTGACCGCTGCAGCGCAAGTCAATCCAACGAAGCCCCACCAACCACCAGTCATCACAGCGGGAAGGATCAACGCCACATACGCGGCCAGGGCTATGCGCCGAATGCGCCGAACGACGGCCGCCGCGTCACTCGTTTCCGCCACTATCACGCAGTCCGATCTTGAAAAGATTGACGAAAGCGGCGGCGACTCCGAGCGCCGTGAAGATGTACGTCAGCCATGGCTTAGTCCCGAACAGCTTGTCCATTCCCCAGCCCCAGAGGAACCCGAGGCCGATCGCGATCGGAAACATCCAACCGATCGATGAAGCCTCCAGGAGTTGCTGGCGCTCGCGGAGCTTGGCGTTTTTTTCGCCGTTATCTTCCGGCATGAGTGAGAAGTGATGCGCGGTTGGCGACCCAGTGTGATGATCGCGTCGCCTGGTCGATCAGCGGCGCCGGGAGAATTCCGAAGAGGAGCGTGACCGCCAGGCTGACGCCAGCGACGATTTTCAGTGGCGGGGTGATCGCGACTTCGGCTTCGCGGCCGTCGCGCAGATACATCGCGACGACGATCCGGAAGTAGAAATACATCGACACGGCCGACATCAGCACCGCGATGATCGCGAGCCAGCCGAATCCCGACTGCACGGCAGCCGCGAAGAGAAAGTACTTGCCGATGAATCCCGCCGTCGGTGGAATGCCGCCCAGCGAGAGGAGAAAGATCACCATCGCGAATGCCCAGAACGGCGCGCGCCGATGCAGTCCGTCGAAGTCGTCGACGCGCTCGCCGGCGTAGGCGTGACGCCGCAGCATCAGCACCGTCGCCCAGATTCCGAGATTCGCAAAGACGTACACGAGGGTGTAAATCAAAACGCCTCGCAAACCCATCGCGTTGAGCGACAGGATTCCGAGAAGAACATAGCCGGCGTGGCCGATGGACGAGTACGCGAGCATGCGCTTGATGTTGTCCTGTGTGATCGCGGCGAAATTGCCGAGGACCATCGAGAGCGCGGAGATGGTCGCGAGGATGTTGCTCCAGTCGAGCTGAAAATCGTGCAGCCCGACATAGAAGATGCGCGCGAAGATCGCCACCGCCGCCCCCTTCGATGCCGTCGACAGAAACGCGGCGATCGGGGTTGGCGCGCCTTCGTACACGTCCGGCGTCCAGACGTGGAACGGCACAGCGGCAATCTTGAAACAGAGTCCGGCGCCGAGAAGCATGATGCCGAACATCAGCGCGTCGTTGGAGACGATCGTCGACATCGCCTTCGCGATCGTCATCAGATTGAGCGATCCTGTGAAGCCGTAGATCAGCGAGATCCCATAGAGCAGGATCGCGGAGCTCACCGCGCCGAGGACGAAGTACTTCATGGCCGCCTCGGTCGACTTCTCTTCGTTCTTGAAAAAGCCCGCCAGGATGTAGCTCGAAAGCGACATCAATTCGAGGCCGATGTAGATCGACGCGAGGTGGATGCCCGACGCCATGAACATCATCCCGACCAGCGCGAATGCGAGGAGCGAGTAGTACTCCCACGCCGAGTAGCGCGATTCGCGGAGGAAGTCGTCCGACAGGAGCGCGATCATCGCCACGGCCGCGATGAAAAGCAGCTTGAAGAAAATCGAGAATCCGTCCAGCGCAAACATCGACGAGAACGCCGCGGTCTGCGGCAGATCCTCGACGAGATTCGAGCAGATGATCACGGACGCAGCCGTGAGCGCGAGCACGATCAGCATCGCCCATTTCGCCGACGTCTCCCTTCGGCGCCATCCCACGACCGGCGCGATCAGAAGCAGCGACGCACCAATCGAAAGGATGATCTCCGGGAGCATGAAGACGACGTCGTTCCAGGTCACTTCGACTCCGCGACCCGCATGGTCTGTGACGGATTGAAGTAGCCGGGATCGACCTTGCGCACGACGTACTCGACGGGCTTATCGATCAGATCGAAGATCGGCTTCGGATAGATTCCGATCCACACCATCACCGCGACCAGCGCGACCAGCAGACCGAGCTCGCGGCGATTCAGATCCTTGACGTTTTTGTTGGCGGGGTTGTCGAGCGGTCCCCAGAAAACGCGCTGGTAGAGCCAGAGCAAGTACGCCGCGCCTAACACGATGCCGATGGCCGCGAAAACGGCCCACCAGATATTGCGATTCGCGGCGCCGAGGAGAATCGTGAACTCGCCGATGAATCCGTTCAGCGCGGGAAGTCCCATCGACGAAAGCGCTGCGATCAAAAACAAGGTCGCGTACATCGGCATCTGCTTCGCGAGTCCGCCGTAGTCCGCGATCATGCGGCTGTGGCGCCGTTCGTAAATGATTCCGACGAGCAGAAACAGGGCGCCCGTCGAGATGCCGTGATTGATCATCTGAATCACCGAGCCCTTCAGGCCCATCGGATTCAGCGCGAACATTCCCAGCATGACGAAGCCGAGATGCGAGACCGACGAATAGGCGATCAGCTTCTTCATGTCCTTCTGCACCAGCGTGACCAGCGCGCCGTAGATGATTCCGACGATGGACAGTCCGACGATGAAGGGCAGAAGTTGTATCGTCGCGCTGGGAAGAATCGGCAGCGCGAAGCGGATGAAGCCGTACGTCCCCATCTTCAGCAGGACGGCCGCGAGGATGATCGAGCCCGCCGTCGGCGCTTCGGTGTGCGCGTCAGGCAGCCACGTGTGGAATGGGAACATCGGCACTTTGATCGCGAAGCCGAAGAAGAATCCGAGGAAGATCCAGAACTGGAGTGTGGGCGGAATCAGGTGGCCGATCTCGTGATACTGCAGCACCGAGAAGCTGTACCCGTTTCCGAGTCCATTGATGTGCAGGAACGGGATGCCGGCGTCGTTGAAGAAATACAGCGCGAGGATCGAGAGCAGCATCAGCACCGATCCGGCTAAGGTGTAGAGGAAGAACTTGATCGCGGCGTACAGCTTTCGTGCGCCGCCCCAGATGCCGATGATGAAGTACATCGGCACCAGCATCACTTCCCAGAAGACGTAGAAGAGGAAGAAGTCGAGCGCGCAGAACGTGCCGATCATTCCGGTCTGCAGCAGCAGGAGCAGGACGTAGTACTCCTTCTGCCGGTAATCGATGGCCGTGAATGACGACCAGATCGCGATCACGCCCATGAAGGTCGTCATCACGATCAGGAGAAGCGCGATGCCGTCGATGCCGAAGTCGTACTTCACGCCGAGAGACGGGATCCAGTCGCGCGTCCAGCGGAATTGGAAAATGCGATCGCCGCCGACGGTCGGATCGAAGTACCACCACAAGAAGAGGGACACGATGAAGTCGACGATCGCCACCATCGTCGCGAAGTAGCGGATTTTTTTTGGATCGCTGAGGAAAAAGAGGATGAACGCCGCACCCAGCAGCGGGAGGTACGTGACGACGTTCAGAATACCGATATCCATCCAGTCTCCTTACGGCTTCAGAAACAGATAGACGGCGGCAATCAGCACGATCCCGCCTCCCATCACGAGTGCATAGTTCTGTACGAATCCCGTCTGCATCCGGCGAAACATCCTCGAGGTAGCGCCGGCCAGGAACGCCACTCCGTTAACGGCACCGTCGACGACGAATTGATCGAAGAGCGACGAGCCGTAACCGAGGATGAAGACGGTGATGTGTCGCGTCAGATTGACGAGGCCGTCGATGATGTTCGTGTCGAACCACGCGAGCGCGCGGCTGAACACGATCGTCGCGCGGATCACGGTCGCGTCGTAGAACTCGTCGACGTAGTACTTGTTCGTCAGCAGTCCGTAGATCGGAGCGAAGCGAGTTGCGAGGCGTTTCGGCACGGCGAACGCCTCATCGCGTTTGTAGAAGCGGAAAGCGATGAAGATTCCAACGAGTGCGACTCCGACCGAGAGCGCCATGAGCAGCAGCTCTTCCCAGTGCGGCGCCTCGTGGAAGTGGAACTGATGTTCGCCAAGCGGCAGAAGAACGGGCTGGAGCCAGCGCTGGAACGGGGTCGGGAACCTGCCGCCTAACGCCGCCGGCCATCCAATCCATCCACCGACGATCGAGAGCACGGCGAGAATCATCAAGACGCCCGTCATCACCAGCGGCGACTCGTGCGGCGTCTCCGATGCGGCGTGATGTCCGTGCCCTTTGTCGCTATGGGCGTCGCCCTGGTCGAGGTGTACCTGCGACGGAATCAGATCGTGACCGCCGTGCTCCGGCTCGGACGATTCGATTCCGACACCCTTCACTCCGCGGTACTTGCCCGAGAACGTCATGAAGTAGAGCCGGAACATGTAGAACGCGGTCAGGCCTGCGCCGAACGCGCCGACGAACCAGACGCCGGGATGAAATCCGAATGCGCCGGACAGAATCTCGTCCTTGGAATAGAAACCGGCGAACAGCGGCATGCCGGCAATTGCGAGGCAGGCCACCAGCATCGTCCACCTGGTCTGTGGCATGTATTTGCGCAGCCCGCCCATCTTGCGCATGTCCTGCTCGCCGCCGCATCCGTGAATGACCGATCCGGCACCGAGGAAGAGACACGCTTTGAAGAAGGCGTGCGTCATGACGTGGAAGATCGCGGCCGTGAACGCGCCCACGCCCGCGCCTAGGAACATGTAGCCGAGTTGCGAGACGGTGGAGTACGCGAGCACTTTCTTGATGTCGTTCTGCGCGAGTCCGATCGTCGCGGCGAAGACCGCGGTCGCGAGTCCGACCAGCGCGACGACCATCATCGCAACCGG
>DATBSF010000089.1:0-14448 GCA_036559905.1 Thermoanaerobaculia bacterium
CGGACCGACGATTGCGATCTTGCGTCCGGATTTCGGCAGCGGCAACAGATCGCCGTCGTTCTTCAGCAGGACGATCGACTTCTGCGCGACGCGGCGCGCCGCATCGCGATTCAGCGGCGGTGGCGCGGTTTCGGGGGTGAATGGATCCTCGAAGAGACCGGCCTTGATCTTCATCCGCAGGACGCGGCGCACTGCGCGATCGACGACCGATTCCGGCAGCCGTCCCGCGCGCACTTCTGCGGCCAGCAGCGGATACGTGGCGTCCCACATGTCCATGTCGACGCCGGCGGTGATCGCCTTGCGCGCTGCCTCCTGTTTCGAGCCCGCGACGCCGTGCTTGATCAATTCGCCGACAGCATCCCAGTCGGACACCACGAATCCCTTGAACTTCCATTCGCGGCGGAGGATCCCGTCGAGCAGATGAGGATTCGCCGTTGCAGGAATGCCGTTGAGGCTGTTGAACGCCGACATCAACGTCGCAACGCCGGCATTGACCGCCGCGTGAAACGGCGGGAGATAGACCTCGCGCAGCGTGCGCTCCGACATCTCGACCGTGCTGTAATCACGTCCCGCCTCGGCCCCTCCATATGCCGCGTAATGTTTCGCGCATGCGAGAAGTCCGTTGTCTTGAAAGCCGCGAACGTACGCTGCCGCCATGGCGGATCCGAGGAGTGGATCTTCGCCGGCGCCTTCAGCGATGCGGCCCCAGCGCGCATCGCGCGCGATGTCGACCATCGGCGCAAACGTCCAGCGGATGCCGGCCGCCCTGGCCTCTCGCGCTGCGACACGAGCGGACAATTCCGCCATCTGTGGATCCCATGACGAGGCGATTGCGAGCGGGATCGGAAAGATCGTTCGATATCCATGAATGACGTCGTAGCCGTAGAGCAGCGGAATCTTGAGCCGCGATCCGGCGAGCGCCGAGCGCTGAACCTCATTCGTTTGCGCAGCGCCGCCGTCGTTGAGAATCGATCCGACCAGACCTTGCTGTAATGCAGGAGGAAACTCCGGTTGACTCTTAACGAGCTGCGTGAGCTGCCCGAGCTTTTCCTCGAGCGTCATGCGCGAGAGCAACTGCTCGACGCGATCTTGCGCTTGCGCGGCGATTGAGACCAAGATGAGGGCAATGGAAAGAATGATCCGCATACGGAGAGCCTACACCGGCCTGCTGGCCGCTTTCCTGCTGACTTCCTGCACGACCACCGCCGCTCCGGTCCGCCAGCGAGTGGTCCGCACGCCGACAAATCAGGAATGGGCGCGCGGCGCCGTCTTCTACGAGATCTTCGTGCGCAGCTTCGTCGATTCCGATGGCGACGGCATCGGCGACTTCAATGGCCTCATCTCCAAACTCGACTACCTCCGCAACGACCTCGGCGTCGACGGCATCTGGCTGATGCCGGTCTTCGAATCGCCGAGCTATCACGGATACGACACCACCGATTACGAAACGATCGAGAAGGACTACGGCACCAACGCGGACTTCCATCGGTTTCTCGATGAAGCGCACCGTCGCGGCATTCGCGTGATTCTCGATTTCGTAATGAACCACACCAGCTCCGAGCATCCGTGGTTCATCGATTCCGCATCGTCGCGCACTTCGTTGAGGCGAGACTGGTACATCTGGAGCGACACGAATCCGGGATGGAAGCAGCCGTGGGGCGGCGATCCATCGTGGCATTTGAAAAACAACGCGTACTACTACGGAGTCTTCTGGAGCGGAATGCCGGATCTGAATTACCGGAGCGGCGCAGTGAAAGAAGAAATGTTCCGCCTGGGACGCCACTGGCTGACCGAAGGCGCGGACGGTTTCCGGCTCGACGCGACACGCTATCTCGTCGAAGACGGACCGGGATCGGGACAATCCGATACGCCCGAGACGCATCAGATCCTGAAGGAATTCGCGGCCGACGTGCAGCGCACGAAGCCGGATGCGATCCTCGTCGCCGAAAACACCGTCGACACGCGCACGCTGGCGACGTACTTCGATGATGGACTGATGAATTTCAACTTTCCGCTGGCGTCGGCAATCGTCGATGGGGTCAACGGCGGCAATGCGAATCGCATCCGCGCCACACTGCGCGACATGATCACCGACTATCCGCAGGGAATCGTCGACGCACCATTTCTCACGAATCACGATCACACGCGGATCGCGACGGTTCTCAACAAAGATTCAGGCAAACTGCGAAACGCGGTGTCGATTCTGCTCACGCTTCCCGGAGCGCCGTTCATTTACTACGGCGAAGAAGTCGGATTGCAAAACGGGCCGACATCGGCGGACGAATCGAAACGCACGCCGATGCCATGGACAGCATCGGGCGGCTTCACGACCGGCACGCCGTGGTTCGCATACGCGCCGGGCGTCGCGACCGCCAATGTCGCGTCTGAAATCAACGATCCGCAATCGCTGCTGTCGTATTACCGAAACTGGATCGCGGCGCGGAAGCGTTCAGCGGCGCTTTTGAAGGGTGACATCACGCCGCTCGACTCCGATTCGCAAGTGCTGGCGTTCACACGCGCATCCGGCAACGAGCGCGTCCTCGTCGTCCACAACCTCGGCGGCGCACCCGTCAGTCTGACCACGCCGGTCACCGGCGTGCCCGAGGCGATTCTCGAGGACACGGGCGTATCGATCAGCGGATCGAATGTGTCGCTTCCGCCTCACAGCAGTGGTGTCTGGCGAATTCGATAGCGATATACTTCCGGCCCTAGTCCAAAAACAGTCGGAGGAAATATGACGAGTTCGTTCCGAGCGAAGTCATTCCTGGTCGTCGTCGCACTACTACTCGTGTGCGCGTTGCCGGCCGCTGCCCAGACCGCGACCGCGCGCGTCGAAGGCATCGTGACTGACAACACGGGTGCGGTCTTACCCGGCGCGACCGTCACCGCGACAAACACCGGCACGAATGCGACCCGCATCGACGTCAGCAACGCAACCGGTTCGTACACCCTCCCGGCATTGCCGGTAGGCAGCTACAACATCTCGATTGACCTCAGCGGCTTCAGGCCGCAGGTCACTCCGATCACACTGACCGTCAATCAGACCGCGCGCATCGATTTCAAGATGCAACTGGGTGGAGTGTCGGAGTCGTTGGTCGTTACGGCGGCCGCACCGCTGATCGACAAGAGCACGTCGGAGATCTCGACCCTCATCGATCAGAAGCAGATCGAGAACCTGCCGCTGAATGGACGCAACTTCACGCAACTGGCGACGCTCGCCCCCGGCGTGAACCGTGGCATTCCGGGCAGCAACTCTTCGGGTGGATCCGCGGGCCAGGATGCCGAGACGTTCCGCTACTCGGAGTTCGGCGGCGCAGCGCTGTCGGTCAACGGTCTTCGCGAGCAGTTCAACAATTACATGATCGAGGGCGTCGACAACAACGAGTCGCTCGTCAACTCGATCGCCTACCTTCCGCCTCCCGAGGCGATCCGCGAGTTCTCGGTGATCACGACGAATGCGCCGGCCGAGTATGGGCGTGCGGCGGGCGGCATGCAGAACCTCGTCATCAAGAGCGGAACCAACGATTTCCGCGGCAGCCTTTACGATTTCTATCGTCCGAAGAGTCTCGCCGCCACGCCGAAGTTCGCGCAGGAAAAGCCCGACTTCAAGAACAACGATTTCGGCGTCACCGCCGGCGGTCCGGTGTTCAGAGACCGCACATTTTTCTTCGGCAGCTACCACGGCCTGCGAAACTCCATCCCCGTCGAAACTGGCAACTACGTGACGGTGCCGACAGCGAAAATGCGCATCGGCGATTTCTCAGAGCTGCTCGATCCGGCGGTCAGCGGCCTGAAAAACCCGGTGATCATTTACAACCCGGTGACCGGCCAGCCGTTCGCCGGCAACATCATCCCCGCGAATCTCATCGATCCGGTCGGCAAGGCGTATCTGGCTCTTTATCCTCCCGCGACGCGCGCGGGCGTCACACACAACTATCTGACGCACCGGCAGCGCAAGAGCACCTACGACGATTTTGACGGAAAGGTCGATCAGAACATCTCGCAAAGAGATCAGCTCTTCGCGAGCGGCAGTCATTGGTCGGATTCTTTCAGCGATCCGGGCCGCATCCCGGGATTTCAAGCGGGATTCGGAGCGGGCACCTCGGAGAACAAGGGATACACGCTGCGGTTAGGCGAGACGCACATCTTCTCGGACAACATCATCAACGAGCTGCGAGTCGGCAACACAAACTTCCACTTCGGATTCCTTCCCGTAGGTTTCGGCACCGATCAGAACAAGGCGGTCGGAATTTCGGGACCCGGCGGCATCACCACGAACAACGGCATCTCGCTCATCGGCGGTGGAGACGGCACGTTCATCGAGTACCTTGGCGACTTCGGTCAATACGTGATCAAGCAGAAAGCGCTGCAGATCACCGACTCCGTGACCTGGTTGCACGAGAACCACTCGTTCAAGTTCGGCGGCGTGATGTTGCGCCGTGAACTGAACGAGAACCGCACGCAGTTCGGTAAAGGCTTCTACTTCTTCCGCGATGCATTCGGCTTCCAGCAGGGATACAGCGGATACGAAGTGGCCGACATGCTTCTCAACAACTCCGCGACGAACTTCACGGCGACCGGCGTTCCGGGATTCGTTCCGCGCGTCACCATCAGCTGGGAGAACGCGGTGTTCGCGCAGGATGACTGGCGCATCATGCCGAACCTGACACTGAACCTCGGCCTGCGCTGGGACCTCCTGACGCCCTACTACGAGAAAGACAACAAGCTGGCGAACTACGATCCGGTCACCGGGAAACTTCTGATCGCAGGACAAAACGGAGTCTCGCGCTCGACGCTGAAGACGAACAAAGACAACTTCGGACCGCGCGTCGGCTTCGACTATCTCCTCAACGATAAGACCGCGGTTCGAGGTGCGTACGGCATCTTCTACTCGCTCGATCGCGGCGGTATCAGCAACCAGCTCACCGAGAACCCGCCGGCGGTCGTGACCGAGTTCCGTTTCGGCGACGATCCGGGCGCGCGCGTGAGGCTCTCGCAGCCGATCCCGCTGCCGGATCCGGTGAGCGCAACCAATCCCGTTCTGCCGCAGGGATCGGGACTCGTCTACATTCCGCAGAATTCGAAGACCTCGAAGGTTCAGCAGTGGAACCTGGGCGTGCAGCGCGAGCTGGATAGCAAGACCTCGGTCATGGCTGCTTACGTCGGAGATCGCGCGGAGAACCTCGCGGCGGTGGTCACGTCAGCCGGTTTCGCTGGAGCGGTCGCCGATCGTTTGACGTCCGTCATGTACATCGGATCGTCGAAGTACGACGCGCTTCAGGCTTCGATGCGGCGCAGAGAATCGAACGGTCTCTCGTATCTCGCCTCGTACACGCTCGGTAAGGCGACGAACGAGGGTCCCGGCTTCTTCCCCGGCAATCCGTCGCGCGGCGGCTCGATCACGGATACGAGTTGCGTGAAAGCCGGCACGACGAACTGCAATCTCAGCCTCGATGAAGGCAATGCGGATTACGACGCGCGCCATCGCTTCACCGTCGCGGCGACTTATGCGCTGCCTTTTGCGAAGGGAAATGCGCTCGTCGGCGGATGGAGCGTCAACACCGTGCTGACGCTGCAGAGCGGGACGCCATTCACTGTTTATGACTCGAGCGGAAAGCGGGCCGATCAGATCGGCGACCCGAACGACGGTCCGAAAAACACGAGCAAGTGGTTCGATACGGCGGCATTCAAACCGGCCGCCGGCGCACAAGGCACCGAGAAGCGGAACGCGGTCCGCGGACCAGGGACGAAGACCGTTGATCTGTCAGTGTTCAAGACTTTTGGTCTGCCGCGATTCGGCGCGCTCGAGCTCCGCGTCGAGGGCTTCAACGTTTTCAACTGGGCGCAGTACAACCAGCCGAACAGCAGCCTCGGCGACACGAACTTTGGCAAGATCACCGGGACTCGGCTGAACAGCGAGCGGCAGGTACAACTCGCAGCGCGCTACATCTTCTAACGACAAATGGGGCGCTCCCTCCTTCCTCTACGGCACGGCGTGGAAGGAGGAGCGCACCGAGTCGCTCGTTTCGTCAGCGCTGGCTGCCGGTTTTCGCGGAATCGACACCGCGAATCAGCGTCGCCATTACAACGAGCCCGCAGTCGGCAAGGCGATTCGCGAGCCACTCTTCATCCAGACGAAATACACCTACATCGAGAGTCAGGATCAGCGCCTCCCTTACGATCCGAATGCCGACTATCCGACCCAAGTCCGTCAATCGTTCGAGAGTTCAATCCAGCATCTGGGCCACGTCGACAGCTATCTCCTGCACGGGCCGCGGTCACGCGGGCGACTCTCATCCATCGATCTCGAAGTCTGGCGCACGATGGAGGAGCTGCAGCAAGAAGGCCGCACGCGTTTGATCGGCATCAGCAATGCGACCGCCGATCAACTCGCGGAGCTCTGCAGCATCGCATCTGTCAGGCCGGCGTTCGTGCAGAACCGCTGCTTCGCGCGAGCCGGATGGGATCGCGAGGTGCGCAAAGTCTGCGAGCGCGAGGGCGTGATTTACCAGGGCTTCTCGCTGCTGACTGCGAATGTTCCGGAGCTCGCAAGCCCGCCCATTCGCCAAATCGCAGCCGCACACGACACGAACGTGACACAAGTCGCCTTCGCGTTCGCGCTGGCAGTCGGAATGATCTGTCTGACCGGCACGACCGATCCGCAGCACATGCGGGATGATCTGGCAGCGGCGGATCTCAAATTGTCCGATGACGAGATCGCAACGATCGAGGGGATTTCCGGCTAGCGTCTCAGTGTGCTCTGTGATCTCTGTGGTGAAAAGCCCTTCACCACAGAGATCACAGAGATCACAGAGCATTAACCCGACGAGATCGTGAGCCGGAATCCATCCGGATCGCGCAGACGAAACGCGCGCATTCCAAAACGCGAGGTCTCCGGCTCCGAATCGAGTTTGCCGCCGAGCTCCTTGATCTGCTTCGCAAGCTCGTCGATGCTCTGGTCCGTCGTGATCATCAGCGAGAAGCCCTCACCTTTGACTCGGTCGAAGCCTTTCGATCCATCGTCCTGCGTGAGCAGGATTCGAACATCGCCGGCCTGGAGCGAAACCGCAAACAACTTTCCCTCTCGCTCGAAGTTCCGGGCGACGGTGAAGCCGACAACGTCGCGGTACCAGATCAAACTCGCCTGGATATCTTTTGTAGTCAACGATGCGGAAAGGGCGCGGCCCACCAGGCTACTCAATCCGAATCACCACCCTCTCGAACCGATCCGGCATCTTGATCGTGATCACTCCGTCTTTCGTGGTCCACTCCGCGGGTTTGTCATTGACCGAGACGGTCTTCGCGATCGCACGTACGTTGAAGACGATCGACCGCGCCTGCGGGCGATACGTCCCTTCTGGCGCACCGACCTCGATCGTCATTCCTCGCGCGGAGAATTTTCTGCGGACCGACGGGCCGAAGCCATTCCCCGCATCCTCGTACAGCAAGCGTTCCGATGATGCGCCGGGAAAAACGTTGACGATCAGCGGTTGACCAGGCATCTCGCCGGTGTTTTGCACAACCGGTTGCGAGAAGATGAACGCGCCGCCGCGCACGAAGATTGGAATCGACGCAAGCGTCACCGGAACGTCGATGCCCTTCGGTCCGACATAGTGCTCGCCGCTCCAGTAGTCGTACCAGTCGCCAGCGGGAAGATAGACACCGCGCGTCGTCGCCGCATCGCGCAGCACCGGAGCGATGAGCAAATCCGAGCCGAAGAAGAACTGATCGGCGTTTCCGGCCGCCGCTTCGTCCTGCGGATACTCGAGCAGCATCGCGCGCATCGCAGGAAGTCCGCTGTCGGCGGACTCCCGCATCACGGAGTAGATGTACGGCATTAGCTGATATCGCAGCTCGATCGCGCGGCGATTGATCGCCTCATGTTCCGCGCCGTACGACCACGGCTCCTGATCGGGCGTGCCGAATGCCGTGTGCGTGCGCATGAATGGATAGAACACTCCGACCTGCAGCCACCTGGTGAAGAGGTCCGGCGTCGGCGCTTCTGCGAATCCGCCGATGTCGGCGCCGACGAACGGAAATCCCGACATGCCCATGCCGAGGAGTGTGGGGATGCTTTGGCGGAGGGCGGCCCAGTCGCTCACGTTATCGCCGGGCCAGAGGGCCGAGTATCGCTGGCCGCCTGCGAACGACGCGCGAGAAAGGACGAACGGCCGCTCGTTAGGCCGAAGCCGCAGCAGACCTTCGTACGTCGCGCGCGTCATCAACATGCCGTAGACGTTGTGGATCTCGCGATGATCGGTCGGCGATCCTTCGTTGTCGTGGCGGAGGTCGAGGGGCATCGTACCGGTCGGCGTCTCGAACACCGCCGGCTCGTTCATGTCGTTCCAGATTCCGGAGACTCCCGCGTTCAACAGATCCGCGTAGAGACCGCCCCACCAAAAGCGCGCCGCAGGTTTGCTGAAATCGGGAAAGACGCTATTTCCGCGGCCGGGATGTGACCAGTCTGGCGTGTCGCCGTCTTCGGCACGCGACGGCCACACCGGCGCTTCGTAAACCGATCCGTCGGGATTCTTCACGAATTGATCGCCGGCCAGTCCTGAGTCGTACGGCGCGTATCCTTTTTCTTTTTTCGGATGCGGATCGACGATCGTCACGACGCGGAACCCGTCCCGACGCAGATCGCCGATCATGCGCGCCGGATCCGGAAACCGCTTGCGGTCCCACGTGAACGGCTTGTAGCCGTCCTGATAATGGATATCGAGCCAGATCACATCCGCAGGAATGTGCCGCGTACGAAAGTTCGCCGCGATCGATCGAACTTTTTCCTCCGGGTAGTAGCTGTAGCGGCACTGGTTGTATCCGAGGGCCCACATCGGCGGCAGCGGCATGCGGCCGGTGAGCGCGGTGTAGCGCTCGATCACTTTCTTCGGCTCGGGACCAAAGATGAAGTAGTAATCGAGCGTGCCGCCCTCGGCGCCAAACGAGAGGACGCCTTCGGTCTGATGTCCGATGTCGAAGTTGCTGCGATAAGTGTTGTCGAGAAAGATTCCGTGCGCGACTCCGTTGCGCATCGCGATGTAGAACGGCACCGAGACGTAGAGCGGATCGGTGCTGCTGTCGTATCCGAACGTGTCGCTGTTCCACATCGTGAGGCTGTAGCCGCCTAACTTCCATCCGCGTTTGTCGAGCGGACCATTTTTTTCACCGAGCGCGTAGATGTGCTCGTCGTCGCGAAGGCGTTTGTAGACGCGGCTCGCCTTGCCGGAAAACGCGATACCGCGCGCGGCATCATCTTCGTCGAGCGAGTCGCCGCCGCGTGTCGCAAACGCGATGCGAAACGGCGTGTGTCGGATCGTGACGCGCAGCGCGCTGGTCGTCAGGGTCGATTCCGATTCCACGATTGAGAACGTCGCGCCGGGATCGCCGAGGTTGCGATTGATGACGGCGTAGGAGTGATCGCGACCTTCGCCGATGCGCACGCGGATGACTTCCGGAGAGAGCGGCGTCACCGTCACGGTCGTTTGCGCGTTCTGAAATCGAAGCGCGATGCCCTGACGCGACGGCCGCGGCATGTCGCCGATGGAGGTCCATTGGGCGGCGGCGGGAATCGCGGCGAAGAGAAGGAGGAACACGAGCCGGCGCATGGGCGCATTGTAGAACTCGATCTGGCCCCTCTCCCACCGGGAGAGGGTGGTCCCGCAAAGCGGGACCGGGTGAGGGGACCGACGTTCACGCATCGCGTGTTTGCACTCCCCTCATCCGCTGCTTCGCGGCACCTTCTCCCGATGGGAGAAGGACACAAAGCGGTAACAGCGGGCGGCGGGCAGTCGGGTCATATTTATGCAGATGCGAAGGCTCTCTCTCAGCATCGCGCTTTTGCTTTTCGCAGTCGCGGCCCGCCACCGCGCCCTCCCCCCACCCTCCGCCCACCCCGCTCCCATCGACTTCTTCACCGCGGCGCGGCCATGGGACATCGAGAGCACACACTTATCGCTCGACCTCACCGTCGACTTTACGGCGCAGATTCTGCGCGGCTCCGTCATTCACACAGTCAGCAATCACACCGCCACCAGCAAGTTCGTGGTCGACACGAATGGCCTCGACATCGACGCGGTGACGGCGGATGGACGGACGACAACGTGGTCGTTGGGAACGGCAACCCCGCCATCGACCGGAACGCCGCTCGTCATCGACATCCAGCCGCAAACCACCACCGTGCGCATCGACTATCGGACGCGATCGACGGCCGGCGCTCTGCGATGGATGACGGCGAAGCAAACGCGCGCCGGTCTGATGCCCGCGATGTGGAGCTCGAGCGAGCCCGACCTGGCGCGCACCTGGATCCCGCTGCAGGACACGCCATCGGTGCGCGTCACCTACGACGCAATCGTGCACGTTCCCGAGGGCGAGATGGCGCTGATGAGCGCCGCGAATAATCCGACTTCGACCAATGCCGGCGGAACGTACATGTTCTCGATGCCACACGCGATTCCGTCGTACCTCATCGCCCTCACCGTCGCGCGCTACGAATTCCGACCGCTCGGCGAGCGCACCGGCGTCTACGCCGAGCCGAACCTGATCGACGACACCGCGTACGAGATGCAGTTCCTTCCCGACATGTTCTCCGCGGCGCAGCGCGTCATCGGAGAGTATCCGTTCGAGCGCTACGACCTGGTCTTCCCGCCGAAGTTCGGCGGCGGCATGGAGAATCCCGAGCTGAATTTCATTGGCCAGGACGTGATCAATGGAAATCGCGGCGCGATCTATCCAAACGGAATCATCGCGCACGAGCTGAGCCACTCCTGGTTCGGCGATCTCCTGACCTGCGCGACATGGAGCGACCTCTGGCAGAACGAGGGGTTCGCGACGTACTTCGAGAAAAGAATCGAAGAGGAGATGGCGGCATCGGAACAGGCGGAAGCCGGTTTCTACAGCGATCGCCAGGCGCTCGAACAATATCTCTCCTCACGACCCGCCGCGCGGCTGCAGGTGCTGCATCGGACATTCGTCGGAACCGATCGGCCGTCGTTCACGATCATCTGGTATCAGAAGGGCGAGATGTTCCTGAAGATGCTGGAAGACACGATGGGGCGCAGCAGCTTCGATGCGTTCATCGCGCGCTACCTTCAACTGAATGCATATCACTGGGTTGATGACGTCGCATTCAGCACGCTACTGCGCGCGATGCTGTTTCAGGATCCCGACCTCGAATCGCGGCTGCAGATCGACAACTGGTTGTATAACGGCGGCCTGCCGTCGAACGTCACCGCGCCGACAAGTTCGCGAATGTGGGATCGCATCCGCGTGCAGTCCGATGCCTTTCACGGCGGAAGGAACGCGTCGCAGCTCGATCGCAGTGGCTGGACGCAGCTTCACCTGCAGATCTTTCTACAACTCGTGAACGATACGTTGCCTGCGCGCATGCCGGAGCTCGACGCGGCGTTCGGATTCTCGAACATGAACACACCGCCGCTTCTCTGGCTGATCGCGGTTGCAAAGCGGCTCAACGCTGCCGACCGCACGCTTCTCGATCGCTACCTCGCGCGAGGATCGTCGTCATCGCTTCCGGTCTGGAACGCCCTCTCACAGACCGCGGCCGGGTTGGCCTACGCTGTCCCGCTCTTCAATCAGGTCCGCGACTCATACGATCCGAACTCGCAGCGATCGATCGCGCAGATGCTTCACCTCACGTCGGCCGTCGCCGGCATGAATCGGCGTGACGCCAGGACCGCGATCACGATGAAGATGACCAACGCGATCAGCTGCGCAATCGCGAAGGGCGGCTCGGCCTGCGTCGGCGCGAGCGCTTTGAGCGCCGGCACTTTCTGGAACGCCTGAACGATTCCCACAAACACGTTGAAATACAACGCCGTCACCGAAGTCACGACGTAGATCCATCGCCACGCGCCGCGCAGATGCGCTCCATAGCGCGCAAAGAGCGCGATCGTCAGAACGACGAGCGAGATCACGCCGACGATGTGCGGTGGTCCGAAATGATGGATCGGGAAACCGAAACCGGTCACGCTCGTCAGCACGGTCGTCGTGAGAAATATCGCCGTCAACGCGTCGAGCCGCTTGCCGGCGAGCATCCCCCACACGACGATCAAACCGGTAAAGATGCCGATCAGGCTGATGACGACGTGTACGAGCGTGAATGTCGCTGTGCTCAGTCCCCAGATCATGTTCAATGGCCTGCGCCGCGATGGCGCGGAGTAAACACATCGCACGACGGCAGCGCGTCGATCAACGCCGGCGGACGGCAGTCGTCGGGCCCGCCGGCGGCCGCCGGTGTGCCGAACTTCGACGTGCTATCGGGGCAGACGACCTGCACGCCGAGCATCATCCCGCGATCCTCGTGGCCGAGGAAATGGCAGTGCAGGACGTACGCGCCGGTGAAGTCTTCAAATCTCAGCCGGATCACGATCGGCGGCTGCGTGGAATCGTTCAGAAGAATGCTGTCCGCCCACACGTATGGCGGCGTATTCAGCTTCGGCTTCAGCGGATGGTTGATGATCTGGAAGGCATTCGTGTGGATGTGAAAAATGTGCAGCGGCTTGATCGGCTGCCGTGCCGAAGTGTTGTACAGAGACCACTGCTGCACCTGGCCAAGGCGGTTCGTGATGTCGATGCAGGCCGGATTGAACTGCCGCTGCTCGTTAGGCGCGAGATTGATGAAGAACTTCGATGGCTGGCTCGGGATCTTGTCAGGGGGAAGCGCGCCGCCTCCTCCGCCACCTTTGAGCTCAAAGAGAAGGTTACGGCGGACTGCAACATCGCTCTCGGGAATGTCGGCGAGGTGTTGGGGCAACTTGGGAAAGTCGGTCACCTTCGGAAAAGACATCGGCGGGCAGGCTTGCGGATTCGCGCACGCCGTGACGCGAATGCGAAACAGCCGCGGCTCCGCGCTGCCCGGCGCGATCGCCTGCGCAACCGCCTTGAGGTTCGTGTCCCCTCCTCCTGCACCGGCCTCCGGCACCTTCAGGATGTACGTGACGTCGTAAGTCCCCTCGGCCATCGGCGCCTTGACGAGAAAGTCGGCGCGATTGCCGGGGGCCAGATCGACTTCCGCGTTCGCCGCCAACAGCGGCTGGCGGTCGTAATTTTCGGGAGCGAACTGAACCCCGTCGAATGCGATCTGACGGACTTCGACCGCGTTGTCCTGCGGACCGTTCCAGTCGATGGTCACCGCGCCATCGGCCTGCATCGTCGCAGAGAGAAAACGGAGCCGCCGGATCTCGCCGGGAAACATGTCGATGACTGGTGACGGCTGCCCATTGATCAGCGGCTGCGTCGTCGCCGTGGCGGACGTCGTGAAATTCAGGTCATGGATCAGTTGCAGTATCAGCAGATGTTCTTTGAGTGTGCCGCCGAACAACGCGCGCAGATCGTCGTCGAACTTTCCCACGATGATGATCGCGCCCGCGAGACCGTTGCCGACTTGCAACGCTGTCGAACCGTGTTTGTGCGGGTGATACCAGTGCGTTCCCTCCGGCTGACGGAAGCGGAAAGGATCGACCACGTAGTCGTATGTTCCGGCGCGCACCAATCCATGTTCGTGCGTGCCGCCTGAATCCGTGGAGGAGCCCTTCGGCCGCAGCTCGAGCAGAACGTAATCCTGCGGAGGCTGCGGCGAAACGTGCGTGCCGTGAAAGTGTAGATTCGTGTTGTTGTCGCCATGGAAGCATGCGGGAAAGACGTCGGGAGCGGTGCAGCACCGTGCAAGCTTGTTAGGATCGGAGCAATCGCATCCGACATTGCATTGATCATTAGGCGCTGGCGGCAGCTCGTTGACGAGATGCACGGTCAGCGAGTCTCCGATTGCCTGCGGTGACGCGGCCTTGCGCACTCTGAACGTCGGTCCGGGAAATCCGGTGGTCACGCCTCCGGGAAAAGGCCAAAAGTACTGACGAAGAGTCATCGTCGTCATATTGCATTGATAGACCGCCGGCTGGCCGAATGGCGCGATGTTGCGCCAATTCGGAACCTTGACTGCTGCCATCCGCAGTGTCAGCGTCGTCTCCGCTTTTCCGCCTACCGCGTCGATCACGGGCGGCTCGATGAGAGGGCGATCGAAAGGGCAATCGCCGATCTGACTGCCGGTTTGCGCGTAGGTTCCTAACGCGATCAATAGAGTGAGGACAAAAAGCGCAATCCGCGGTCGAAGACACACCATGCCTGTTCCTCCAGTTTGATTGGACCGAAGTCGAGGCTAAGCCCCGCGGAAAACGGTGTCAAGAAAACATTGCGCGCTACAATGGATGCATTCGCAGCCGATTCGTGCCCTACGTCAGCGCTGCTGTAATACTCAGCGGATGCATGTCTTTGCGCCCGAGCGACAAAGACGTCAAGCGGGTTCTCGAGGCTTACGCGGCTGAGGACAAGGTGATCGAGCAACAGAAAGCGGCGGCGGCCGATGCCGGGATCCACGCTCTCACGGTCGTCCCCGCGAACGAAACGTTCAATGTCACCGCTGATCTCGACCACGCG
>DATBSF010000090.1:0-2765 GCA_036559905.1 Thermoanaerobaculia bacterium
GCGGACGCGTTCGTCGGAAATCGTTTTCTTCCACGTGTCGTCGAGGCTCCAAAGATAGCGGCAGGCTGCCTCGATGCTCCCGCGCGGATCATTCGGATTCACGCGCAACTGCCGCGCGGTCTTCGGCATGATCTGCATCAGGCCGACTGCGCCTGCCCACGAGCGCGCGCCGGGATTGAATCGCGATTCCTGGTAAGCCTGCGCTGCGACCAGCCGCCAGTCCCATCCAGGAATCTTCGCGTACTCCTGAAACCACGCGTCGTACGGCGAGAGCGTGCCGGTTTCCGCCGTCAGAAACGGACTCGTCGCCCGAGTGACGAATGCTCGCCGGTTGAGAAAATACTTTCGATAGAGCGCACCGAGGAGTCCCGATTTTCGCTTGGATTCGATCCACGTGTTGAGCGCCGCCAGCAACTGCGGTGCATTGCGCCGCAGACCCCACACAATCGGTTGTGGTGGTCCGATGACCGGCTTGACGACCAGGTTCGTGTACTCGCCGCGCTTCAACTGGGCGAGATTGTCCGCCGCCACCGTGTATGCGATCTCCCCTTCCGCCAGTCGCTGAATGAGCTTGTCACTCGACTCGTCGACCTCCACGACGTCGATGTCCTGCGACAACTCTTCGTTGATCTCGAGAAGGCGACCGAGAAACGGCGTTGTTTGCGGTACGTGCACACGCTGACCAGCCAACTCCTCGGGCGTGCTGATGAGCCGCGCCCGCACCTGAATCGGCGACGGAGCCGTCTCCTGTTTCTCGCGCGCCAACGCAGTCGAGACGGCGGGAGTCACTCCGGCTGGAGTCGCAGGATTTCGCTGCACGACAACCGGCGCCGTCTCGTACAGCGTGTTTGTCATCGCCACTTCAGTCTGATTCGTTGTCGCCGCAAGCTGCGCCGCCGCCACGTCGCCCTCTCCGGCGTTGAGCTTGTCGAACAACACTTTGCTGTTGCGGATCACAATCGGTTGGAGCCGCAGCTTGGATTCGCGCGCGAACAGATTGAGGAGCTCGTATTCGTAGCCCATCGTCTCGCCGCGGTAGATGAAGTAGCCGGTCGAATTGAAGGTGAAGAGAACCTTCAATTCGCGCGATGCGCGGATGGCGTCGAGATCGCGCGCGACGGGCTCGTTGTGTGGAGTTCTGGCTGGCGCCGCATCGACCGGTTTTGGCACGGGTGCGGTGTTCGTGATCTCGCGATGCGGCGCCTCCGGCCCGCGCTGGCAGGCCGCGGCGAGAATCGCTGCGACAATCAGCGCGCGTTGCATCTCACCACGCGATGAACGTGATTCCTTCGTTGCGCACCGCCTCCATCAGTTCCCGATACTCGACGTGATCGGTTGGGGGGACGAGTCCGCGTTTCGTGAACCGTCCTTCCGCGATCGATATCGCCGCCACGATCGCCGGAAGAACCGCGAGCATGTAGCTCGTGTCGCCGGTGAAGATTCGATACTTGAACCCGACCTTCGACGCGATCTCATAGCCCAGCACTCCGTGCGTCGTGCCGACCGTTTTCGCGAACGCGATGGCCTTCGACTGAAACTTCTCCATCATGCGCCGCGCGAATGCCCATCGCGGGACGGCTGCCAGCGCGAGATTCATTCCGGGGAAACGCAGATCGACGGTCAGGTCCGTGGTCTTCAATGTCGGAAAGATGCGCGGCAGCGTCACGCTGTCGACAGTCTTCACCGTCACGCCGATACGATTTCCAATTGGCTTCGGGAATTGAAATTTCTTGAACGATCCCTGCAGCGACAACAGGACCGACTCGATCGTCGACGAACTCGCGGTGTGGCGAATTGCCGGAACGAGATATGCGCTCAAGCGCCGTGGCTCGTCGACGCTGAGCGATTTCAGGACCGCGGCGCTGATCGTGGAGAGCGAGCTGCATGCGGTGAGGACGCGAATTCCGGCGGCGCTGATCGGCGCTTCGTACTTGTAGACCATCGATGTGTATTCGACGCTGTCGGAGATGTCGACGACGTCGATACCCATCGTGCGGGCGGTCTCGATCAACGCCGAGTTCCGTTTTTGGAACGGTCCCGCGCAGTCGACCACCAGATCGCGCGGCTTCAGATTCTTTTTCAGATCGTCGGCGTTGTTCGCGTCGATCCGCAGATCTCCGTGCGAGCGCGACGCGACGATCGGCTTCAAGCCCGCCTTCGCGAGACGCTCCACGACCAAGTGCCCGAAAAAACCTGCTCCGCCGAGGACGACGACGCGCTTCATGGCATTTTCTTTCCGGCGATCACTACCCACGGGATGAAGAAGAGCATCAGCAGGGCGCTCGTCACCATCACGCCGGCGTCACTTCCGATGATCGTCGTGATTGTCAGACCGATGCCTGCGATCCACGCGCACCATGCCAGCGCTCGCCATGGGAGCTGCCGCGTTGCGCGCGTCAGAGCGATCGCCGCAATCGTGTACAGACCGTTGCCGGCGCCGCCGGTAAGGAGCGCCGCGGTGCGATAAAGCCGCGAATCAGGACGCGGAATCCATCCGATGAAAATTGATTCGCCCGACCAGTCGCATGCGAGTCCGACGGCCGCGATTGCGATCGGCCACAGCTTTCCGATGCGATCGCCCCACCATGCGTAAAACGCGAGCAGCGTGAGCGCGGCCAGCATCCACAGCAACCAGCCGGCGCGCCATCGTTCGGGATAACGCGCCATGTACGCGACGCGCTCACGAATGTCGGGCACGGCTTCGCTTCCTCCGCGCAATAGAGTTACCGCGCCGATGCCGGCGACGACGTGCATTGCGGCGCACC
>DATBSF010000091.1:0-3020 GCA_036559905.1 Thermoanaerobaculia bacterium
CAGTTCTTCATTTTCGTGCGGCGCTTGACGAAATCGGGTGCATCCCAGAATCGCTCGCGAAATCGGAAAACGATTTTCACGACGTGCCCGACTTCGAGCTTCGCGATCACCTTTTGTTTTTCGCGCAACGGCGGATCGAATCGGATTCCATCAGATGTTTTCCAGACGCCGATTGGAATCGTGATGACGGCCGCCTTCGCGCGAAACGTTTCTCCGCGGGCTGTCTTGATCTCGACCGTGCCGCGACTCCACGCGATCTCCGTGACTTCACTGCCGAGGTGAAGGGCGGTGTGTTGAGGGTCGAGGCCGGCGCGCAGCCACTCGATCAGAACATCGTAGCCGTTCGCGATGCGGTGTTGCTCCGGCGCTTCCTGTTCCTGATCGGAGGTCCGGAGCGACGCTGCGCTGATCCGATCGGCGTGCGATGCGTGATAGCCCTCGGCAAAGTCCAGCGCCATGCGCTTGAGTCGCGGCGCGAGCTTGCGCTGTCGATTCAGAAACTCAGCGAACGAGATGTCGTGCGCGCTCGCTGGGATCTTGCTGGTGATGGCGTTCAACTTTCCCCAGAAATCGTTTTCGATCCGCCACCTGCCGCGTGCCGATGACCAATGCGAATCCGGAAGTCGGTAGGCGAGAAGCGGCGCCGACTCCACGATCGCAAATGTGTCCTTCGCCTCGCCGTGGATGAACTCTGCGCCGAGCTCGATCGGAAGCGGCAGATCCGCCGCGTGAATCGTCCAGATGCGGCCTCCGATTCGCTCGCGGCCCTCGAGGACGCAGACCTTCTTGCCGGCAGCAGAGAGATCGCGTGCCGCGGCGAGGCCTGCGGCGCCGGCACCGACGACGATGACGTCGAATCGGTCAGTCACTAACTGGAGGGAGAGTTACTCGCGGACGATTTCAGCCCACGGAAGCTTGCGGACGGCGAGGACCTTTTCGTCGATCTCATTCTGGGTCGCCTTTTCTCCCAGAACGCGGCGGAGGTAATCCACTTCAGGAGTCACCAGCCGGTTGTGCTTCGGCAGAAGACGGACGGCTGCGTTCTGAAGGTTCCGCTCCGACACGGCGATCAACTTGGGGGCCCGCGTGGTGACCTTATCGTTCATATGAACTCGCAACGAGGTATTCATGTGACGTGTTCCTACTGATGAGTTACCGCTTTCGAGCGGTGTTCGCTGTGCGCACTACTAGCGTATCGCGAAACCCGAACGATTGCTGAACAAAGTTTCTCTCCTCGGAGCGACACGAACAGAGAGCGCACTGGATACCGTCGGCATGCGCGGCCAGGGAGTGCCCGCAGTACTCGCAGCGCTTCAGGCTGGTCACCTTCATGCGGAAGATATTGATCAAAAACAGTGCCGACTCGGCGTTTTTCTTCCGCCGGTAGAATTCGCACGTTTGGAGAAGCGGACGGGCGCAATCCCACCTACGATTGGAACCGTATGAAGACAAAAGAATTGATCGAGGCGGTTCAGACGGGTGATTCGAAGGCGGTGGCTTCACTGCTCGACGAGGATCGATCGCTGCTGACCGCGAAATCGGGCAGCGTGAGCGCGATTCTGCTCGCGCTGTATCACGGCCATCCCGAGATTGCACAAGAGTTTACGAAGCGTGGGGCGAAGCTGACGCTACCCGAAGCGTGCGCCGTCGGCGACGCGAAAGTCGTGACCGAGAAGCTCGATCGCGATCCGTCGCAGGTCAACGCGTACAGCGACGACGGCTATCCGATCCTCGGGCTGGCGATCTTTTTCAAACAGCCCAGGCTCGCGCGGCAGCTGATCGAGCGCGGGGCCGACGTCAACGCCGCCGCGAAGAATCCACAGCGTGTAGCGCCGGTACATTCGGCCGTTTCGGTCACAGATTTCGAAACGATGCGGCTTCTGCTGGAACGCGGCGCAAATCCAAATGCGCAGCAGGAGTCAGGATTCACCGCGCTGCACGGCGCCGCTGCGCATGGCGACATCGCAATGACGAAGCTCCTTCTCGAATTCGGCGCGGATCCAAAACTGCGGACCGATGATGGCAAGGACGCGGCTGCCGTCGCTGAAAAATTCAATCAGCCAGCGTTCGCGGAGTGGTTTCGTTCTCTGTGATCTCTGTGTGCTCAGTGGTGAACGGTTTTCACCACAGAGAGCACAGAGGGCACGGAGACTTCCGGGAACGATCCGCCGCGGCTGAAGAAGATATGCCTCGCCATCGCGCGCACCAGCGGAGTCGTCATGACCGCGAATGCGAATTCAGTGACCATTGGGTTCATCGCGAAGCGCATCAGCCGTCGCATCCATCGCCGCGCCAGAAATCGCGTTTGGAACCTGGTGCCCTCGTACTCCCGCAGTATCGAAGCGTCGTTCTTTTCGAGATACGCGGCGGTAACTCCGGCCGCCAGCGATGACAGCCGCATTGCGCCATCGAGTCCGCCGGCGGTCAGCGGCGAGACTGCGCCGGCCGCGTCGCCGACGAGCAGTCCGCGATCGTTCGCGATCCTGCCGAGGATTCCGTTGACAGGGATGAATCCGCCGCGACGCTCGATCACGCGGCCGCCGGCCAGATCTTTCACTCGATTACGAAATGTTTCGAGCGCGCCGGCGGGATTGAAAAGATTCGGATAGCCCGCCACTCCGACGTGCGCCGTTTCGCCGTCCGTCGCGACCCACGCGATGTATCCAGGCGCGATGCGCGGATCGAGGAAGCAGTGGAGCGCCGGTTCGCTGCGCGAGCCGACGATCTCCTCCATCCCGACGAGAAAGTCGGAAGTCCGATCGAGGCCGAGCTGACGCGCGACGACGGAGCGTGCACCGTCGGCGCCGATGACGAATCGCACTGCGATTTTTTCCGTGTGATTCCTCCTGGCTATCGTGATGGTGCCCGGTTCGCATGCCACGACTCGCGCCGAAGGGAGCCAGTGCACGCCGGCGCGGTTGCACGACTCGAGCATCGACAGGTAGATCCACTGCATGCGACCGATGCGGAACTCATCCTGTTCAGCCGCGAGGTGGATGCGCCGCGCCGCCGGCGAATAG
>DATBSF010000092.1:0-19724 GCA_036559905.1 Thermoanaerobaculia bacterium
GCCGCGCTGGCCAAAGAAGAGGTTCCCGACTCGGTTCTACGCGCCTACGCCTCCGAGCGATTCACGTTCGGACGCGACTATCTGATTCCGAAGCCGTTTGACCACCGCGTTCTTCTCAACGTTCCGCCTGCGGTTGCCAGAGCGGCTGCCGAGACGGGAGTCGCGCAGGAACCGATCGTGGACTACGACGCGTATCGCCGTCGTCTCGAGAAGTTGTTAGGCCGCGCCCGCGGAATCATGCACGGCATGTACGACCGCGCGAAGAGTGATCCGAAGCGGATCGTTTTTCCGGAAGGCGACCAGGAGAAGATCATCCGCGCCGCCAAGATCCTCATCGACGAGAGTCTGGCCGAGCCAATCCTGCTCGTGAAAGAGGAAGTCGCGGCGCCGCTCCTCAAGAAACACAACGTCGATCGCTCGAAGATCTCGATCATCGACATCACGAAGTCGCCGAAGGTCGAAGAGTACGCGCATCGATTTCATCAACTGCGGAAGCGGCGCGGCATTACGGCTCCCGACGCGCGAAGGATTCTGAACAGCCGGAACTACTACGCGATGATGATGGTCGACGCCGGCGACGCGGACGGCGTCATCGCCGGCCTTCATGCGTATTACCCGGCCACCGTCCGTCCGGCGCTGCAGATCATCAAGACCAAGCCGGGCGTGAAGAATGTCTCGGGCGCCTATCTGCTGATGTTCAAGAATCAGATGCTGGTGCTGGCCGATACGACGGTCAACATTGATCCGACTGCCGAGCAGCTTGCGGAAATCGCGGCGCTGACCGCCGAGACCGCGCGCCGGTTCGACCTCGTGCCGCGTGTCGCGATGATTTCGTTTTCGAATTTCGGATCGACGGAGCATCCTGAAGCCGAAAAAGTACGCGATGCCGTCCAGATCCTGAAGGAGCGCCATCCCGATCTGATCGTCGACGGCGAGATGCAGGCCGACACCGCGGTCGTGCCGTACGTCGCGCACGACGACTTTCCGTGGAGCGCCATTCAGGGCGACGCAAACGTGCTGATCTTTCCCAATCTCGACGCCGCCAACGCCGCGTACAAACTGTTGTGGAGGGTGGGAGGGGCGGAGGTCATCGGCCCGATTCTTCAGGGGCTCGCGAAACCGGTGCACGTTCTCCAGCGCGGCGTCGACGTCAACGACATCGTGAACATGGCCGCCATCGCGGTCATCGACGCGCAGAACGTCGAGCGGCCGCTGCTGCGAAAAAAATCTCAGCGGCCGTGACACTGCAAAGCGACGGGCGGGGGACCGGGCGGGTCAGCGTCGCCGGTCTGATGTCGTAGCGCATCGAGGCGCGACCGCAGCTCCGTCATGATCGCCGCGTGATCGCGGCGGCCGGCGAGATTGCGGATCTCGTCGGGGTCATCGCGCAGGTCGTAGAGCTCCCATTCCTGAGGCTGCTCCCAGAAATGAATCAGCTTCCAGCGCGCGGTTCGCACGCCGCGATTTTTTCGCACGCAGTGGTCGGCATCCGGAAACTCGTAATACTCGTAGAGAAAAGCGTCGCGCCACGGAATCGACTTCCCTTCCAACATCGGGACGAAGCTGCGTCCCTGCATCGCCGGCGCGATCGGGATGCCGGCCGCCTCGAGAAGCGTCGGCGCGATGTCGATGTTCAACACCATCTCGCTGTTGTTGACGCTTCCCGCCGCAATCTTTCCCGGTTGACGCATCAGAAGAGGGACGCGAATCGATGGCTCGTACATGAGCCGTTTGTCGAACAGTCCGTGTTCACCCAGGAAGAAGCCGTTGTCGGAAGTGAAGATGACGAGTGTGTTCTTCGCGAGATCGTTCTTGTCGAGGAAGTCCAGCACCGCGCCGACGTTCTCATCGACGCTGAGCAGCGTGCGGTAGTAGTTGCGCACCAATTCCTGGAGGTTGCGCCGTTTTCGCTCGTCGCGCGGAAGCGTTTCCGGGACGCCGCGATCTTTGAAGTCCGGCATGTCGGCGATTGCCATGTCCGTCTTCCGAAGCGCTTCCGGACGCCCTTCGAACTTGTCTTCAAATGTGCGAGGAATCGGAATCTCGACCTCCTCGAACGCGTGCGCATGGCGCGCTGCCGGGATCCAATTGCGGTGCGGAGCCTTGAAGTTCATCAGAAGGCAGAACGGGCGCTCCTTCGATCGATTCTGCAGAAAGAAAAGTGTCTGATCGCCCACGATGTCATCGGCATAGCCGCGGAATTTGATCTTCATGCCGCCGCTGGCAGTCATCGGTGGATCGAGGTATGGGCCACCTCCGCCGGGCAGGATGATCCATTGATCGAATCCCGCCGGGTCGGACCGCAGATGCCATTTGCCGACCAGCGCCGTCTCGTATCCCGCCTGCTGCAGCAGATGCATGAAGGTGATTTGATCCGGCCGCAGGCCTCCCTGGTTGCGATTCACTTCGCCCGATCCGTTCGTGAGCACGCCGTGTACATGCGAGTAGAGGCCGGTATAGAAGCTGGCGCGGCTTGGCGCACACAGCGAATTCGTCACGAAGAACTCGGTAAAGCGAATGCCCTCCGCGCCGATCCGATCGATGTTCGGAGTGCGCAGGACCTTGTTGCCGGCGATGCTCAGCGCGTCGTAGCGCTGGTCGTCGGTCATGATGAGAAGAATGTTGGGTGCATCGCGCGGAATCGGACGCGTTGTCTGCGCGGTGGCGCGGCGGCGGGTCAAGATACCGCCGGCAGACGCGAGAAGGACTCGAACCGCGTCGCGGCGAGTGATCATCTGCCGAAGCTTAGCCGGAGACGCCCTGTTCGGGTCGATCAGGCGTGACGCAACTCCGAACGAGACTGCTGAGGACGGTGATGTCGAACGGCTTCGGCAGGAAGGCGCAGATGCCTTTGTCCATCGCGGTGGCGAGCTCCGGCCCGCGGTTTGCGCTCACGATGATCACCGGAATCGACTGCAGGTCCGGCTCGGCGGCCCGCTCGCGCAAAACGTCCCATCCGGAAACAATCGGCATCATCAGGTCGAGGACAACGACCGACGGGTGCTCCTGACGCATGATTTCGAGCGCTTCTTTTCCGTTGGCGGCCTCCGAAAACGTATAGCCGTCGCGGCGAAGAGCGGCCATGATCATCCGACGAATGCTCGGATCATCGTCGACAACGAGAACGTGCAAAGGCATGCCTCCACTATTGCTGATCAACCATCGGACCTGTTAGTGACGGAAATGCCTGCAAAATCAAGGCCTTGCGGAACAAATGCCTGAGTTCACATTGTTTAAACTCGCGCATATGAAGGTCGCCGTCGCAATGTCGGGCGGAGTCGACTCCTCGACTGCCGCGTACATTCTAAAGTCCGCCGGACACGACGTGGTCGGTTTGTCGATGCAGATGTACGACAACCTCACCAACGCCGATTCGACGTACGGAGGATGCTGCACGATCGATGATCTTGCCGACGCCCGACGTGTCGCATGGCAGCTCGAGATCCCGCACTTCACATTAAATCTAGAAGAGAATTTTCACGAAAAAGTGATCGATCCTTTCGTGAAGTCGTATCTCAGCGGAACGACGCCGAGTCCTTGCGTGCTGTGCAACACGCACGTGAAGTTCGATCTTTTTCACCAGAAAGCGCAGGCGATCGGCGCCGAAAAGATCGCGACCGGCCATTACGCGCGGATCACGCATCGGAACGGCGCGCCGGAGCTCCGCAAGGCGAAGGATCTCGCCAAGGATCAGTCGTATTTTCTGTTCGAGCTCACACAAAACCAGCTCCGCGAAGCCCTCTTCCCCCTCGGCGACCTCACCAAGCCCGAGGTGCGGGCAATCGCTGCCGAGGCCGGGCTGAGCGTCGCGCGGAAAAAAGAGTCGTACGAGATCTGCTTCGTTCCCCAGAAGGATGGCTATGCGTCAATCATCGAGCGCGAGGCCGGAATTACTCGCGGTGAAGGCGCCGGCGAGATCGTCGACATCGACGGGAACGTCGTCGGTCAGCACGATGGCTACTATCAGTTCACGATCGGTCAGCGCCGCGGCCTGCAAGTGGGCGGACATTCGACGCGCACATATGTCATCGACGTCAATGCATTCACGAAGCGCGTGACGATTGGTCCGGCATCGGCGCTCGAGCGCTCCGAGCTCGTCGCCGAGCGCGTGCACTGGATCAGCGGGCAAGCTCCATCGGGCCCGATCGAGATTCAGGCGCGCGTGCGCTCGCGAGCGGCGGATGTCGCGGCAACCGTTACTCCGCTGGGCGCCGATCGCGCGCGCGTGACGTTTGCGCAGAAGCTTCGCGCGGTCGCGCCGGGACAAGCCGTTGTTTTCTACGACGGCGATCTCTGTTTGGGCGGCGGCTGGATCGCGCGCGACTAGAAGTGCGCTGACGCATCGTGCGTCTCGGCGAGCCCTTTCAGCGCGCGCACTTTGATCGGCGAGTCCGACAGGAAGAGATAGCGATACGAGCCGTCGCCATAGGCCGAGGAGAACGCGACGACTTCGACTCCGTTCAATTCCCTCACGAGTTGTTTCATGGCGATCTCGTAATCTTCATTCCTGGGTGGGCTGACGACATCGGTCCGCAGCATCGCGTACTTGCGCGGGGTGATATCAACCGCAGTCGTGAAATCGCGTTCGATTCGCCAGATCTCGTTGTGATGGTCCCGAAGTGTCTTGTGCGTGTCCGCCGAAATCGGCGCGGTCTTCGGTTGCAGCTGCTTCTCGAGCTCGGGACCGAGCGGTGAAGGCTTCTCGATGTCGGCGAGTGTCGCTTTCGGACGCAGGCCGTAGTAATAGCCGTCGGCCGTCATGATCCGCACGACCGGCGGTTGAGCGATGTGATTCGCGGCGTAGAAATCGCGAAGCGTCTCGGTGAATTGGCGCTCGAGTTTTTCGTACGCCGCGCGATCCTTCGGATGGTCGATGTGCACGGTCCAGTATTTCGGCGGATCGGCCGCAGAAGCAGAGAACGCGAGAAGGCTCACGGCAGCAGCAGCAAGTGCATGTCTGCGCATGCTGCTGTGACGGCCGTGGCCGACTCGCGTTCTGTAAAAAGTTGTTACTTGCCGACTTCTTTGCCCTTGTCGATGACTTTCACGGTGGCCGTCGATCCCGGATAGCGATCGCCGCCCGCGATCGGTTCCGCGCGGCCGCCGAGGCAGCTGGAGAGGAAGTTCTCGGCGCGGGCGTTGAAATCGATCGAGTTCTCCGGACGTGCGAAGCCGTGGCCTTCATCGCTGTAAATCACGTAGGTCACCGAGCCGCTGTTTTTCTGAATCGCATCGACGATCTGCTCCGACTCCGCCTTGTTCACGCGCGGATCATTCGCCCCCTGCCCGATGAGCAGCGGACGCTTGATCTGATTTGCTTTGAACAACGGCGAGGCGTTGCGAACCAGGTCGGCGTCTTTCGGATCATCGGGATTGCCCATGCGCGTGTTGAACGTTTCGCGGATCGCCTTCCAGTACGGCGGAATGGATCCGAGAAGCGTGCGGAGATTCGAGGGACCGACGATGTCGACGCCGCACGCGAAGTAATCGGGCGTAAAAGTGACACCGGCAAGCGTTGCGTAGCCACCGTACGAACCGCCCATGATCGCAATGCGCTTCGGATCGGCGTAACCCTGCTTGACCGCCCAGTTCCCGGCGTCAATGAGGTCGTCATGCATCTTCAGTCCCCACTGCTTGTCGCCGGCATGCAGGAACTTCTTGCCGTAACCGGTCGAGCCGCGGTAATTCGGCTGCAGGACTGCGTAGCCACGATTTGCGAGCCATTGCGGAAAGCCGCGGTAGCCCCACGTATCGCGCGCCCACGGTCCGCCGTGAATGAACATCACCATCGGAAGATTTTTGGCCTCGACGCCTGCCGGCAGAGTGAGGTAGGCATTCATGTTCATGCCGTCGCGCGTCTTGATCACGACCGGCTTCATCTGCGCGAGCTGCAGGTTGTCGAGCTTCGGTTGAGCGCTGAAGAGGAGCGTGCCTTTTTTCGCGCCGCGATCCCACACGTACCAGCGCGTCGGACCGCGATCGGATGTGAACGCAACCAGCCAGGTCTTGTCGGCGTAGTCGCGGTTGACGATCGCGAAGTCGCCGTCATTGAGTTTGGCGATTCCTTCGAAATCGCTCTTGACCGACGGATCGATCACGGTCCACGTGCGTCGTCCGGGCTCAAACGAAACCGCTTCAATCACGCGATTGTTCGGATTCACCATCACGATTCCGGCATCGACGGCGTCGGACGAAGCAATCACCTTCTCCGCGCCGCTTGCAATTTCGCGGCGCACGACTCGGGCCGTGTCGCTTCCGACCGACGTCTCGAGATACACGCCCTTTCCGTCATCTGTGATGTCGACGAGATCGAGATTGTCTTCGGCGCCGACTTTGACCAGCGTCCGCCAGTTGGATTGCGGAGTGTCGCGGACGAGAATTTCCGTTCCGGCATCAGGAGTGGTGCCCTGGGCCGCAACCACGTTGAGGTTTTTGTCCGTGGCGTAGCCGAGGACGCTGCCGGGATTGGCGGCGTCGAGGACCAGCGCGCCGGTGGAGAGCGTCAGCCGATACGCGTCGAAGAGCTGCTTATTCCGCGCGTTCATGGTGACGATGATCTGATCGGGGACCGTCCGCTCTATCGCTGCAATCCCGGCGCGGACGCCCTGGAACGCGGTGTAGTCGCGAACGGTGCCTCCATCGAGATCCACTCCGTAGATGTGGAAGTTCTCGTCGCCGTCGTTGTCCTGCGCATAGAGGATCGTCTTGTTGTCAGGCGCCCAGGCGTAATTGCGGATGCCGCGCTTCTTGTCGGCGGTCACCATCTTGTCGTCGTCCTTGCCGATCGTCTTGACCCACACCTGCAGGACGTTTTTCTTGTCCGGCGCGAGCCAGGCCAAACGTTTCCCGTCGGGCGAGAGCTGCGGATTTGCGCGCTCCGGATTGCCAAACAGAACATCGCGCGGAATCAGCGGCGGTAGATCGGCGAGGAGAGGAGCCGCGGCGAAGAGAGCGATTGCAATCGATAGGAATCGAGCCGTTTTTTTCATGAATCCTCCGAGTGAGGCGAGGATTCTACTCGACGGTCACGCTCTTCGCGAGATTCCTAGGCTGATCGACGTCGCAGCCCCGCCGCAGCGCGATGTGGTAGGCGAGAAGCTGCGTCGGAACCACGGTCAAGATCGGCTGGAGCGACTCGACGGTCCACGGGATCTCGATGACCTCATCGGCGAACTTGCGCATCGCGTCGTCGCCTTCGTCGCAGATGACGATCAGCTTTCCGTCGCGCGCTTTCACTTCCTGAAGATTCGAAACGACTTTTTCGTAAACCGGCGTGTGCGTCGCGATCGCGACGACCGGCATGTTCTCGTCGATGAGCGCGATCGGTCCATGTTTCATCTCGCCCGCCGGATAGCCCTCGGCGTGGATGTACGAGATCTCCTTCAGCTTCAACGCGCCTTCGAGCGCGATCGGATATTGGATCCCGCGGCCGAGGAAGAGGAAATCCTGCGATTTGTAGTAGCGATGCGCGAGCTCCTCGATCTGCTTCTCTTTCTTCAGAATCATCTCGAGTTTCTGCGGAATCACGCGCAACTCGTGCATGGCATATCGCAGATCTTCGCTGCGGTCGCCGCGAAGCTGACGGATGTACATCGCGAGAAGAACGAAAGCGGTGAGCTGCGTCGTGAAGGCTTTCGTCGATGCGACGCCGATCTCAGGACCGGCGTTGGTATAGATGACTCCATCCGACATCCGCGTGGCGGCCGCGCCGATCACGTTGCAGATCGTGATCAGCTTCGACCCTTTCGCTTTCGCTTCCTGCATGCCGGCGATCGTGTCGGCGGTCTCGCCGGATTGCGTCACGCCGATGACCAGCGTGTTCTCGTCGACCATCGGATTGCGATAGCGATACTCCGATCCGTAATCAACTTCGATCGGAATGCGCGCCGCCTCTTCCAGCAGGAACTTACCGACGAGCCCCGCATGCCACGACGTTCCGCACGCGACGATGTGCACACGCGTGAATCGCGACCACTCCTCGGGCGTGAATTGCAGATCGTTGAAGTAGATCTGGCCGGACTCCTCGAACATCCGCCCGTTGAATGTGTCGCGCACGGCGCGCGGCTGCTCGTGGATCTCCTTGAGCATGTAGTGCCGGTAGCCTTCTTTCTCGGCCATGACGGCGTCCCACATGATTTTTTTCGGTGGGCGATCGACGGGTTTGTCGTTCCGGTCGAAGACTCGCACGGACTTCTGATCGGCGACGGCGTACTCGCCATCCTCGAGATAGATGATGTTGCGCGTGTACGCAAGAAGCGGCGCGACGTCGGACGCGATGATGTTTTCGTTTTCGCCGAGACCGATGACGAGTGGAGGACCGAACTTGGCGGCCACGATCGTTCCCGGCTCGCTGCCGTCGATCATCACCAGCGCGTAGTGACCTTCGAGTTCCTTGAGCGTCTTCTTCACGGCGTCGACGAACTTCGCGCCGCTCTTCAGATTCTCCTCGATGAGATGCGCCACAACTTCGGTGTCCGTCTCGGTCTTGAATTGATGTCCCGCTTTCTGCAGCCGCTGCTTGAGCGGCAGGAAGTTCTCGATGATCCCGTTGTGGATCACGACGACCTGTCCAGTGCAGTCGCGATGCGGATGGGCGTTGTTCTCGTTCGGCTTTCCGTGCGTCGCCCAGCGCGTGTGGCCCATTCCGAATGTGCCCTTGATCGGCTTGTCGTTGAGTTTGGCCTCGAGGTTTCCCAGCTTCCCTTCGGCGCGCACGACTTCCACGCCCTGACCGTTGACGACGGCGATGCCGGCGCTGTCGTATCCGCGGTATTCGAGTTTTTTCAGGCCGCCGATGAGAACCGGTACGACATCACGAGAACCGACATAACCGATGATTCCGCACATGGATTCGTCCTTTACAATGCAGCGCCGATGAAAAGAGCGCTGGCTGCTGCCGCGATCGTCCTTGCAGTCGCGTGCGGCAAGCGCGGCGATCCGCATCCCCCTGTTCCGGTCATCCCGAAGGCGATCAGCGATCTGGTTGTAGCACAGCGTGGCGCCAAAGTGATTCTCTCCTGGAGTTTTCCCTCGCTGACGACTGCCGGTCAGAAGCTCGGTGGCATTCGTCGCATCGTTCTCTATCGCTACACCGAGGAGCTGCCGGTGGGCCAGCCGCCGCGCGATGCGAAATCGCTGCTACCGGGAGACATCGATCCGACAGTACCGACTCCTATCTCTCTCTTTGCGAAGGTTCCGCCAATCGGCCCGCAACAGTTCACGCGGCTGCGTCAGCGGATCGACAGCATCGAGAGCGCCGACCTGCCGAGCGCGACCGTGGGCGCCAAACTCGTCTACGAAGACACCCCGCCTTTTCACACGTCAGACGGCCGGGCCGTTCGGATCAACTACGCCGCGGTCACCGAAGGTCTGACCGCGCGCAGCGAGATGTCGAACATTGTGACGATTGTCCCGATCGACGTGCCGATGCCGCCCGATTCGGTGACGGCAGCCGGGAAACCGGAAGGCATCGTGTTGACGTGGAAGGCACCCGAAAAAAATATGACCGGAACCGAGAAACCGCGCGTCATCGGCTACAACGTCTTTCGCACGGCGCCAAATCAGGCCGCCGACGAGCTTTCGACACCGGTGAATCCCACGCCGATCGCGAAGACCACCTACACCGATGTGCCGGCGTACGGTTCGTATCAGTACGTGGTGACCGCAGTTGCCGCGGCGGGAACGCCACGAATCGAGAGCGATCCTTCCGCGCCGGCGAAGGCGGACTTCAAGGATTTGCAACCGCCGCCACCGCCCTCGGGTTTGACCGCGCTCCTCGAGACAAATGCAATTCGGCTGGTTTGGGACCCCGTCGATGCACCGGATCTACTTGGCTATGTCATCTGGCGCACCGAGGGAGCGGGAGTGGAGAGCCCCAAGCCGGTTGGAAAAGTGCCACTCGTTTTTGATCATCCGATCACACAGACGAACTACACCGATTCGACAGTGAAAGCCGGACTCGCGTACTACTTCGAGGTCGAGTCGGTCGATAAGAGCGGCAATCACAGCAAGCCTTCGAAGACCGATTGGGTCCTCGTGCCGAAGACGCCGTGACGTCTACGGCCAGATCACGAAGCGATCCTCGAGCAGAATCCGATTTCCTTTTCCGTCGATGATCTCGGGCTGAATGTCTGTCTTTTTCCACACACCCGCCGGACGCTTCGGAAACTGCGCAGTGAACTGAGGCTTCGTCGTCGCCGGATACCATGGGAACGCACGCTGGAGGACGGGATCTTCGTGCAACTGCGTCGGCAGCCGTTTGCCTCCGCTGTTGACCAGCAGATTCACGCTGCGGATTCCGTTCGGCGAAAAGGCGAAACCCGACATCACGGTCTCAGGGCCGATTTGCTTGCCCGCTGGCGGCGAGAAGAATGCGCCGAATGTCGTTTGACTCCGCGTCGGTTTCCCGCGAAGCATTGCATCGAGCTCCGCCGAAGGTTGCGAACGGCCTCCGACAGTGAACAACCAGTCGCCGAAGACTCCGCCATCGAAGCGCCGCTGAAATGCGATTTTTTGCGATGCAATCGCGCGCGCGATCCACGCGCGGCCGGCGGCGTTGACGCTGTCGGCGTGCACGATGATGTGCGACACGCCGATGCGACGCAGCTCATCTGCGAGTTCGTCGGATCGTTCAGCGTCCAGGTTTTGGATGCGGACGTATTCCGGCGGAAAGAAGCCGGAGTATCCGTTGACCATCGGAACGTGATGCGCTGTCGCGCGAAGCATCGTGCCGTAGTCGAGATCGGGAATGACCGGCAGCTCCACAATGGCGCGAGGCCGGTTCTCGGCGACCCAGCGTTCGACTGCCGGAACATCCGGTATCGCGATGTACCAGAGAATCGGGGCAGACCACAGCTCCACGATGAAGGCCGCTGCGATCACCACCGAAAGCCACGCTCGTCGCCGGGCGACCAGCGCCGAGCCGATCGCCACGAGCATCGCCAGTCCGACATACGCAATAACCGCCCAGCGCGCCGGCACACGAATGGCGCGGAAACCGGGTACGTACGAAAAAAGAAATCGGTGGAAGATCGTGTGCAAGCCTAACGATCCGACGAAACCGATCGCGATCCAGGATGCGGCGATCGGCAGCCACTTGCGGTCGCGCGTCGCGAAAGCGAATCCGCTGAGAACAATTGCGAGCGCGCCCGGAAACAACCAGCGTTCCGGATCGACGTCCGGCTTGCCGAGGAAATCGTAGACGCGGTTGTTCGCGTTGCTCACGAGCCAATCGGATGGACGCGCCGAAAACGCCATCGTCTCGTCCCATGATCTCTGCATTCCGTAGGTTCGCGAGGCTTCGTAGTATGGATAGAGAAATACGGCGACGATCAGCGCCGCCCCTCCTCCGCATACAACGATCGGAAGAAGGCGCGTCCGAACGATCGCGAATGCCACCGCAATTGCGATCGAAGCGAAGAAAAGCCAGTGCACGTTGCTCAATCCGGTGAGCAGAAACGCAATCCCGAAAAGTAGTGCTCGAGGCCACGTCGCTTTCTGCGAGTACCAAAACAGCGACGCCAGAAGAACCGGCAGCGTCCATCCCCAGACGTAGTGAACGTGCGGCAGGTGCGTGAATCGATACGGCAGGAACGCGTAGAAAATGCCGGACGTGATTCCGGCCATCGCGCTGCCGGTGATCAGCCTGCCGAGCCAATACGCTCCGAGACCCGAGAGCGCGAAACCGCCGAGGATCGCGAGATTGTGTGCGGCGATCGGCGTGACGCCTGCGGCTCGAAATGGGAACAGGAAAATCGCGATGCCGTAGAGGTTCTCGCTGTATGCCAGCGAATATCGCGCCGGATAGAAAATATTCGCGTCGAAGAGACGCAGCGGCTGATGGAAGGTTGCGTACCAATCCCAGTCCATCACCCACGTGGTGATGAATGGATCGCCGGGATATGCGACTGCGGTCTTGATGTTAGGCGCGAGCGGCCAGGTCATCACGATTGCGAGAACCGCGAAGAAGAGGGCCGCCGCGGCGTGCTGCTTCGCCATTACGCGCGGGCGAGCCGAAAACGCCGTAAAGTCTACGGCCACTCGACCCAGCGATCTTCGAGGAGAAATCGTTCTCCTGCGCCGTCGATGATCTCAGGTTGAACGTCAGTGTGAACCCAAACTCCGCTCGGCCGGGTTGCGAACATCGCTGCGAAACCGATGGTGCGGCAGCCCGGAAACAAATTCTCGTTCGAATCGGCTCGCAAGCGCGTCGCAAGCCGGATCGCGCCGTTGTTCACGAGAAGATTCACAGCCCGAATTCCGCGCGGCGAACATGCGAAGCCCCGCACGACTGTGCTGGCCGTGATGCTCGAGCCGGCCGCTGGAGACAAAAGCGCCGCGGCGATGTGCGCGTTGCCCGGTGGCCGCCCCTCGAGCATCAAATCGAGCTCCGATGAGAGCACTGAATTCCCGCCGAGGGCGAAAAGCCAGTCGCCGAAAATCGCGTGATCGAACCGTTGCCGGAACGCGATCGATTTTGTCGCGATGCCACGCGAAATCCATGCTCGGCCAATGCTGTCGATGCTGTCGGCGTGAATGACGATGTGCGTTACGCCGATGCGTCGTAATTCGGGCACGAGGCCATCCGACCACGTGTTCGCGAGCGCCGCGATCCGACGATATTCGGGCGGAGCAAAGCCGGACGTTCCGTTGACCATCGGTACGTGATGATGTGTGGCATTCAGCATCACTCCGTATTCGAGCGTTGGTTCGATCGGCAGTTCGACGATCGCGCGAGGTCGATGTTGCGCGATCCATTTCGTGACGTCGGGAACATCAGTGGGCGCCATGTACCAGCGCACGGGCGCAGACCACAGCTCCACGACCAGTGCGAGGGGAATGAGCGCAGCAGCCCAGAAACGCACCCTCGCGATCATCGCGGTTCCGATCGCGACGAGCAGCGACAATCCGACGTATGCGATCACCGCCCACCGCGCCGGCACGCGAATCGCCTGAAATCCCGGCACGTGAGCGAAAAGGAAGCGGTGGAAGATCGTGTGAAGACCGAGCGATCCGGCAAAGCCGAGGATCAGCCAGGAGGACGCGATTCGGATAGCGGTCCTGTCTCGGGACAAAAAACCGACACTGCCGATGAGGAGCGAGACGACGCCGGGAAAGAGCCAGCGCTCCGGATTGACATCGGCTTTCCGGAGCGGCGCATAGATTCGATTATGAAAGTTGGAAACGAGCCAGTCAGACGGCAGCGCTGAAAACTCCCTTGTCTCCTGCCATGAACGGCGCATGCCGTACATCGTCGCCGCGGCGTTGTACGGCTGAAGGAATGCATCAAGCAGCAGAAGGGCGACGGCCGCCGACAGCGCCGCCGGAAGAATTCGCGGGCGGAGGATCGCGAAAGTTATTGCGATGGCGATCGTTCCGAACAGCAGATAGTGAACGTTGCAGAGCCCGTTGAAGAGCAGCGCCGCGCCGAAGAGAAGAGCGCGCGGCCACGTCGGCTTTCGGCCATACCAAATCAGAGACGCGAGCAGGAGCGGCAGCGGCGCGCCGAACACGTGCTGCACGTGCGACAGATGGGTGAAACGGAAGGGCACAAATGCGTAGAAGATTCCGGCCGCGATACCGGCCAGCTCGCTGCCGGTGATCAGTCTCCCCAGCAGATACGCCGCGAAACCGGAAAGAGCGAATCCCGCGAGGATCGCGACATTGTGTGCGGCAATTGGTGTGACGCCGGCTGCGCGGAGCGGGAAAAGGAGCAGCGCGATACCGTAGAGGTTCTCGCTGAATGCCAGCGCATCCCGCGCAGGGAAGAACGCGGGCGCATCGAACAACTTCGTCGGATCGTGAAATGTTGCATAAAAATCCCAGTCGAGAACCCACGCGTTTAAATATGGATCTTCTGGATACGCCACGGCGCGATTGAGCGTGCGCCCGAGCGGCCACGTCATCACGACAGCCAGGACGACGAAAAGGGCAGCCGCTCTCCAGTGCTCCTTTGCCATCACGCACGCACGATCGTCAGCTGCTCGCGCAATCGCGCCGGATCGCCCGTCGGTTCCGCGCACGCGTAGGCTTCGCAGACATACGCCATGACGCGGTCCGCGTGGCGGTTTTCCATCAGCGGAAGATCGGAAGATCCGCTTCCCGCCACGAGAACGCGATGCGGAAGAAATTCCTCGCCGATGACGCGCCGAAGGGCGCGGAACGCCGCATCGCTGGTCGCGCCGGTGATCGCAATCTCCTTCGGCTGTGCGGCCCGCCATTCGGCGACGCCGAGGAGGAAGCCGAAACCGGCAGGATAGCGATCGACCGTCGCCATCAGGGATTCCAGCGCCCGCGTCGCGATCTCTGCGTACTCTTCGCGCCCGAGGAGCAAGGCGTGTCGCAACAGAATATCGCACGCGACCGAGTTTCCGGACGGCGTCGCGTTGTCGAAGAAATCCTTCGGTCGCGTGATCAGCTTCTCGTGATCGGTCGGCGTGTCGTAGAAGCCGCCGTTCTCCTCGTCGGTAAATCGCGTGCGGATCTGTTCGAGGAGCTGATTGGCGGCGTCGAGATATCGGCGTTCGTGAACCGCCTCGTATGCCAGCGTCAGCCCCCACGCGACGCCTGAGTAATCTTCCAGGAGGCCGGGAATCGCCGCGTGACGGATCAGGCGTCCGTTTGCGTCGATGCGTTTGATCAGGAATTCCGCGTTTTTGCGGACGACATCGTCGTAACGATCGAACGCCAGGCAGGCATCGGCGAAGGCCGCCAGCATCCACCCGTTCCAACTCGAGAGAATTTTTTCGTCACGCGCCGGCCAGACTCGCTCCGATCGCAGGCCGTACAGCTTGCACTTACCGCGTGCGACCAGATCCTTCTGCGCGTCGACATCGCCGACGACATGGAGAATGTTTGCGCCTTCCCAGTTTCCTCGCTCCGTGACGTCGAACAGCTCGCAGAAGATGCGGCCTTCTTCTTCGCCTAACGCGCGCATGACTTCATCGCGCGACCACACGTAGAACTTTCCCTCGTGGCCTTCGCTGTCGGCGTCGAGCGTCGAATAGAAGCCGCCATCGGGCGATGTCATCTCGCGCTGCACGAATCCGAGGATCTCGTTTGCGATGCGCGCGAAGAATGGATTCTTCGTCCACTGCCACGCGCGCGTGTAGAGGCGGGCGAGCAGAGCGTTGTCGTACAGCATCTTCTCGAAATGCGGGACGAGCCAGTGCGCGTCGGTCGAGTAGCGATGGAAACCGCCGCCGACCTGGTCGTACATCCCGCCGCGCGCCATCTTCGTGAGCGTGACCGTAATGATGTCGCGGTAGAGGCGAATGTCGGTGCGATCGGCTACCTGCATCAGAAAGTCGAGCGTCATCGAGGGCGGAAATTTCGGAGCCCCGCCGAAACCGCCGTGATCCTCATCGTAGTTGTTCGCGATCGACGCGGCCGCGCGGTCCAGCGCGCTGCGTTCGATATTGACGCGACCCTTTGTCTGCAGACTGCTATTGATGACGTTGCGAACTTCTTCCGACGCGGCCTGCACATCCGTGCGGCGCGATCGATACGCCTCGGCCACGTGCGACAGAACGCGCTTGAATCCCGGCATCCCGTGGCGATCGTCCGGCGGGAAATATGTTCCGGCGTAAAAGGGTCCGCCCTCCGGCGTGAGAAAGACCGACATCGGCCAGCCGCCGTGACCGGTCATCAACTGCACTGCCTGCATGTAAATCGAATCGATGTCGGGCCGCTCTTCGCGATCGACTTTGATCGATACGAAATTCTCATTCAGCGACTTCGCGATCTCTTCGTTCTCGAACGACTCGCGCTCCATGACGTGGCACCAATGGCAGGCGGAGTATCCGATCGACAGGAAAACGGGCTTGTCCTCGCTGCGCGCTTTCGAAAACGCATCTTCGCCCCATGCGAACCAGTCGACTGGGTTTTGCGCGTGCTGAAGTAGGTATGGAGATGTTTCTTTTGCTAAGCGATTCGCCACATCAGGCCCTCGGGTGGGCCTTCTTATACACCGCAATCAGTTGCCAGTCGTTGAGATGCGTGTACTTCTGCGTCGTCGACAGGGAAGCGTGGCCGAGGAGCTCCTGAATCGCGCGGAGATCTGCGCCGGCGTTCAGAAGATGCGTCGCGAAAGAATGCCGCAGCGTGTGCGGCGAGATTCCGGCGCGAAGCGACGCCGCGCGCACGTAGGTGTTGAACAAACGCCTAACGCTGCGAACCGTAATGCGCTGGCCGCGATAGTTCACGAACAGCGCCTCATCATCCGTCTCTCGAACATCCAGATACGCGCGAATCGCCTCCTCGGCCTTCGTTCCGAACGGCACGATCCGCTCCTTCGATCCTTTGCCGCGGACTTTGACGAGTCGCGCGCGCAGCTCGATGTCATCGAGGTCGATGCCGACGAGCTCACTGATGCGGAGTCCCGACGCGTACAACAATTCGAGCCAGGCTCGGTCGCGAATACCGAGCGGCGATGCCAGATCGGGAATCTCGAACAGCGATGCGATTTCCGACGACTGCAGGACCGAAGGCAGATGCTTCTCGCGCCGCGGAGTCGCGACGCCGCGCGCCGGATTCGCGTCGAGTGTGCCTTCCCGCATCAAATACTTGAAAAAGGAACGCAGCGCCGAGAGGTGGCGTGCAGTCGATGCCCGGCTCAATTTCCTGCGAGCGCAATGGGCGAGATAGGAACGAATCGCGAGGTGGTCGATGCGCGCCAGATCGATCTGATCGCGCGCCATCGTGAAGTAGTGATTGCAGAGAAATCCGAGGAAGGACTCGAGGTCGTCGCGGTAGGCGCCGACGGTGTTGATCGAGACGTTCCGCTCGTACGTGAGGTAATCGAGGAAATCGCGAATCTCGTTCTTCACCCGCCGCTCCCTGTGCTAGTTTAGCCGTCTTTATGAAGAAGACGCCCCTCAACGCCGTCGAGCACGAACTTGGCGGCAAGATGATCGATTTCGGGGGCTGGGAGCTGCCCGTGCAGTTCACCAGCATTCTCGACGAGCATGAGGCAGTGCGCACGCGGGCCGGACTCTTCGACGTGTCGCACATGGGCGAGATTCTCGTGAAGGGTCCGGATGCCGAGACGCTGCTCCAGCGCGCGACGTGCAACGACGTCTCGAAACTCGAGGATGGCCGCGCGCAGTACAACGGCCTTCTCTATCCGACGGCCGGCTTCGTCGACGACCTCGTCATCTACCGCATGGGCGAGAACGATTACTTCGTCGTTGCCAACGCTTCGAACAGCGACAAAGACTTCGAATGGCTGCGCGATTGCGCGAAAGGAATGGATGTGGAAGTCACCAATGCGAGCGACGACTACGCGCAGCTCGCTTTGCAAGGGCCAAACTCGGAGAAGGTCCTTCAGCCCTTCACCGATCTGAAATTGCCGTCGATCAAGTACTACCGGTTTGCGCGCGGAAAAGTCGACGGTGCGGATGCAATTGTGTCGCGCACCGGCTACACCGGCGAGGATGGATTCGAGATCTACGTCGCGCCGTCTGAAGGGCCGCGCATTTTTAAGAAGTTGATTGCGACGGGAGAGGTCGTACCCTGCGGCCTCGGCGCGCGCGACACGCTTCGACTCGAAGCGAAGATGGCGCTCTACGGAAACGACATCGACCACTCCACCACGCCGCTTGAAGCCGACCTCAGCTGGATCGTGAAGCTCGAAAAAGGCGATTTCATGGGGCGCGACGTCCTCGAGCGTGAAAAGTCCGAGGGGCCCAGGCGAAAGTTGGTGGGGTTCGAGATGGTCGACCGCGGCATCGCGCGGCATGGCTATCCAATTGTTGATGGCAAAGAAGAAATCGGCGTCGTGACGAGCGGTACGCACTCGCCGACATTGAAAAAAGCGATCGGGCTCGCGTATCTTCCGCTCGACAAATCGGCACCCGGAACCGAGTTCATGGTCCTGATCCGCGGTAAGGAGACCCGGGCCCGCGTCGTGCCGACACCTTTCTACAAGCGAAAATAGCGCGAAGGAGCAGAGTCGATGACTCCGGAAGATAACCGGTACGCCAAGAGTCACGAGTACGTGCACGTCGAAGGAGACATCGGCACGGTCGGCATCACTGACTACGCGCAGAAGGAGCTGGGCGACGTCGTTTTCGTCGAGCTTCCGCAAGTGGGCACGCAACTCGAACAGGGTGATGAGCTGGGCAGCATCGAGTCCGTGAAAGCGGTCTCGGAATTGTTCGCCCCTGCGTCGGGCGAGGTGGTCGAGGTCAACGAAGCGCTGACGGAGAAACCGGAGCTCGTCAATACCGATCCGTACGGCGACGGCTGGATGGTGCGCATCAAATTGTCGACGCCCGAGGAGGTCGATGAATTGATGGACGCGGAAGAATACGAAGAGTATGTCGAAAAGGAAGCAGGAAAATAGTTGACTCTCCCCGACCCCAACCAACATCGCTACATCCCCAACGCCGATCAGGACGTCAAAGAAATGCTGGAAGTGATCGGCGTCGATTCCGTCGATCGGCTGTTTGACTCGATCCCCGACGCCGTCAAGCTTCGCAAGCCGCTGGAGATCCCGGGCCCGTGGTCCGAGATCGAAGCGCGGCGCTGGTTTCGCGATCTCGCTGCGAAGAACAAGAGCGCCGTCGACCACATCTCCTTCCTCGGCGGCGGCGCCTACCACCACTACCAACCGGCGTGCGTCGATCAATTGCTTCTGCGCGCCGAGTTTCTGACGTCGTACACGCCGTATCAGCCGGAAGTCTCGCAGGGGACGTTGCAGTCGATCTTCGAATACCAGACGCACCAGTGCCTGCTGACCGGACTCGATGTCGCGAACGCTTCGCTGTACGACGGATCGACGGCGCTGTGCGAGGCGGTCCTGCTCGCGGAACGTGTCGCAAAAAACCGCACGAAGATTGTTATCGCTAAGTCTGTACATCCTCAGTACACCGATACCGTCCGCGCTTACGTTCAAAACCTCGGGCTCGAGATTGTCGAAGTCGGATGGACGAACGACGGGCGCGTCGACACCGATGAGCTGCGACGTGTATGCACGAAGGATGTGTTCGCGGTCGCGATTCAGTCGCCGAACTTCCTCGGCATCCTGGAGGATTACGACGCAATCGCGACAATCGCCGACGGCATCGGCGCGGTGAAGATCGCCGTGGTCGCGGAAGCGTCATCGCTGGGGATCGTCACGCCGCCCGGCGCGCATGGATTCGACATCTGCGTTGGCGAAGGACAGGCGTGGGGAGTTCCGCCGCAGTTCGGCGGGCCGTATGTCGGATTCATGGTCGTGCGCGATGCGCTCAAGCGTCACATGCCGGGACGGCTGGTCGGCGAGACCGTCGATGTCGATGGCCGCCGCGCGTACGTACTCACGCTCGCGACGCGCGAACAGCACATCCGCCGCGGAAAAGCGACGTCGAACATCTGCACAAACGAGGCGCTGATCGCGCTGGCCGCGAACATCTATCTCTCGTTGATGGGCAAGGAAGGTCTGCGCGAGGTCGCAACGCAGAGCATGCAGAAAGCTGCCTACTTGCGCGATCGACTCCGCGCGATCTCGGCAGTCAACGTCGTCTTTAACGGTCCGATCTACAACGAGTTCGTCGTGCGCACGCCATTCCCCGCGAACGAAATCCTCCGCGACCTCGAGCACGACAAGATCCTCGGCGGCATTCCGCTCGGCGATTTCTATCCCGATCACGACAACGATTTTCTGGTCGCGGTGACCGAGCTGCACTCGCGCGAGCAGCTCGATCGTTACGTCGGCGCGCTCACCGCCGCCATCTCGAGGGAGC
>DATBSF010000093.1:0-2022 GCA_036559905.1 Thermoanaerobaculia bacterium
GGCTTCGCTTCGACGCGAAAGACAAGGAAGCGCTGTCGCTCTGGGACACCACGGACCAATTCAAATTCTTCGATACGTTCATGCTCGCGTTCAACGCGTTCCTCGGCATCATCGGCGTGCTGACATTGATCGTCGGCGGCATCGGCGTTTCGAACATCATGAACGTCGTGGTTGAGGAACGCACGCGGGAGATCGGCATCAAGATGGCGCTCGGGGCGAAGCAGCGGTGGATCCTCATGCAGTTCCTGATGGAGACGATGCTGGTCACGGCCATCGGCGGCGCGGTCGGATTTGCGATCTCGATCGCCGTCTGCGCCGTCTTTCCAAAGCAACTGGTCGAGTACGTCGGTCAACCGACAGTGTCGCCGCTGGTGGCGATTCTCACAGCGGCGGCGCTCGGAATCGTCGGCTTGGTCGCAGGCTACTTCCCGGCGCGGGAAGCGGCGCGATTGGATCCCGTCGTAGCGATGAAACTGTGAAGCCGGACGCACACATCATCTGGACGCTCTTCTTGAGCTCTTCGCGACTGCAGAAGAAGCGCGCGATGCTCACCATCGCTGCGATCGCGTGGGGAACCGTGGCGATTCTGCTGCTCCTCGCGTTCGGCGAGGGGCTCAAACGCCAGCTCGACAAGAATCGCCGCTCGACCGCCGAGAACTTCGCCGTGATGTGGCCAAGCGAGACGACGAAGCCGTGGAAAGGGCTTCCGCCGGGGCGACCGATCCGGCCGCGCATCGACGACCTCGACTTCATCCGCGCCCGCATGCCCGAATTGAAATCGGTCATCGGCGAAGTCGTGTCATGGCGGACCGCGATCAGCTACGGAAAGAAGACCGTGAACGGTCGCGTGATCGGCACGAATTACGTGTATGGCGACGCGCGGAAGCATTATCCGGTCGCGGGTGGTCGCTGGCTTTCTCCGGCAGACGAGATCAACCGCCGTCGCGTGATCTTTCTCGGCGACGAAATGGCGAAGGACATCTTCGGTCAGGAAGATCCGATCGGGAAGACACTGCTCGTCAATAACGCGCCGTACACCGTCATCGGGGTCATGCAGCACAAAACGCAGATGGGCGTGTACGGCGGACCGGATCAGAATCACGCTTGCATCCCGATCTCCACATTCCGCGCGCAGTTCGGGCGCGACAAACTGAACAACCTCGACATCGAGACGTACAAGCCCGAAGAGATGAAGGCGGCCCTGAAGAAGTTGAACGAGGTACTCGGGCCGAAATTCGGCTACGACCCGACCGATGGCCGCGCGCTGCAGACCTGGGACATGGTCAAGAGCGCGAAGGTGACGACGAACATCACGTTGGGCATCCAGATCTTTCTCGGGATCGTCGGCGCGCTCACACTCCTGATCGGCGGCGTCGGTGTCGCGAACATCATGTATGCGGTCGTGAAGGAGCGGACGCGCGAGATCGGCGTGAAGATGGCTCTCGGCGCGAAGTCGCGCTGGATCATCTATCCGTTCGTTCTCGAAGGGCTGTTGTACACATTCACCGGCGGCGCACTCGGAATCATCATCGCCACGCTGCTGGTCGCACTGACGAGCTTCGTCCCCATCGAGCAGAACCGCGTCCTGTCATTTCTCGGCCGGCCGACGCTCTCGCCCGAGATCGGCGTGGCCACGTCGATGATTCTCGGCATCATCGGTCTCCTGGCCGGCTACTTCCCGGCGCGGCGCGCCGCGTCCATCGATCCCGCCGCAACTCTGAGGTATGAATGAACAACAACCGTAACGGCACGATCATCCACATGTCGGAGATCCGCAAGGTCTACGACACAGGGAAAGTCACAGTCGAAGCGCTCAAAGGCATCGATCTCGAGGTCCACAAGGGCGAGATGGTCGCCGTCGTCGGCCCGTCGGGCTCGGGAAAGTCGACGCTGATGAATCTCCTCGGCTGTCTCGATACGCCAACCTCAGGCCGGTATGAGCTGGGCGGCGAAAATGTCGCCGGCGTGACGCGCGATCAGCTCGCGGAGATCCGCAATCGCCGTGTCGGCTTCGTCTTTCAG
>DATBSF010000094.1:0-2717 GCA_036559905.1 Thermoanaerobaculia bacterium
CAAGTCGTATTCCTCGCCATGCGGCACGAACGTTTCGTCCGGCCTCAGATCGGAAACCCATTTGACCTCCGCGACCTCTTCCGGGTCGAGATTGAGCGATGTGACTTCGACGTCGCGTCGCACGATGAAGATCTCGTGAAACTCATTATCAAAATATGTATTGTTATTTAATATCGAAACCTGAGGGATGGTTTTAACAAATTTCAAATCGTCGGGCGATAGCCTCAGTCCCAGCTCCTCGAAAGTCTCCCGAACGGCCGCCTCGGTCGCGGATTCCCCTGCCGAGACGTGCCCGGCTGCCGAGACATCCCACAGGCCGGGATTGTTCTCTTTGCGGAGGGAGCGCCGCTGCAGGAGAAAGCGTCCGTCGGGTGCGAGGATCCAGATGTGCGCCGCGCGATGCCAGTCGCCGTCGCGATGGATTTCGTTTTTCGGCTTACGAATTCCGGTTGGGCGCCCTTCGGCGGTCAGTACGTCGATCAGCTCGATCAGTCTTCGCTCTTGTTCAAGAACTTTCTCTCGTCCGCCTCGCGCGCCTCGGTATCGCCGCTGAGCTCTCCGCGACGCGCGGCGGTGCGGCAGAACGACGGCTCGCGATCCGTCACGACTTCGATGGAGCTCGCCTTCAGCAGATCCTTCGACGGCCACGTCCCGCGAATCTCGAGCAGATCGCCCGGCTTGAGCGAGCTGACCCAGACGCGCCCGTTCGGTCCGTACGCCGATTTCGCGTCGACGCGAATGTAGTGCAGCTCCGGCAAACGCAGCGAAAAGAATTCGGTCTTCGCCTCGCGCACCGCGAAGCGGCCGACGGTCGTCTTGTGGGTCCGGAAAATCGAATCGACTAACGCATCGCCGACGCGCATCGTGAGGTCGACCTGTTTCGCCAGCAGACCCTCGGTCCCACGGTCGGCGACCACGTGGACGCGATCCCCTGGCCGCAGATCGTTGCGGTCATACGTCTTCGAATTGAATCGAATCGCTACCGCGCGACCCAGGGCGACTCGGATGCGCGGGCCGGCATCGGTGAGCATGATCATGCGATCGAGCGAGCGATTCATCCGACATACCGTGCCATCGGTCGTCAATGTACTGGCTGCGGCTGTGTGCGCAACGACAACTGCTACCGAAAAACAGAGCGTCGTGATCTTCATGGCAGATACCTTCGCGTCGGAACTCCCTCGGCTTTGCTGATGCTCAGTTGCGCCAGAGTCTGCGTCAGCTTTTTCCCCTCCTCATCCGTCAGCTGATACGTCTGGCAAAGAAGATCGATGTAGTACGGGCTGATGTCGGCCGATATCGTAAAACCATCCTGCGGCTGATCGGGCTTCGTCGTGTCGGTGCGCCGCCATTTTCCATCGACGAGCTCGCAGCGGCGATAGCGATCGCCCTTGCCGACCACGTAGGCGTATTGACCGAGCGGCGGAAGACCGCGAGCATTGGCCTTCTGCTCCTCGAGAGCGCGAATGACGTATGAGCCGATGAGCTCGCGCAGCGTACGATCGGATCCTTCCGTCGTCTCCGTGAAGCGCAATCCGCTCTGATAGAGGCTTTTCTCGCCGGGCGCCTTTGCAAACGAGTAAAGCGTGCAGCGGACAACTGCGCATGTGATGCGCGCGGAGTGCTCGTTCCAATCGAAGGTCAACTCGTGTTCGGTGCCGGGGCTGAATCGGGCGTCCGAGACGATGCGGGCGCCGGCCAGGGACAGGTCGATCACATTGACCGGCACATCGCGCAGATACGCCGGCATAGGCCTATCGAGGTGAATGCGATGGAACCGCCGCCTATCTTCAGGGCGTTCGCTCTGAGTGGGACCCGAGGTCTCTGCACGCGACACGGATTTGGAGAGTATACGGCTAGACTCATTCGCCATGGCGACTCTCGCCCGCCGTCTCGGCCCGTTCGACGCGACGATGATCGTGATGGGCGGGATCATCGGCTCCGGCATCTTCATCAACCCGCACGTCGTGGCGATGCAGGTGCATTCGCCGGCCCTGATTGTCGGGGCGTGGGTTGCCGGCGGCGTCATCGCGCTGCTGGGCGCGTTCGCGTACGCGGAGCTGGCGGCGCTGCGGCCGGAAGTCGGTGGTCAATATGCGTACCTTCGCGACGCCTACCACCCGTCGGTCGCATTTCTGTACGGATGGGCGCTCCTGCTTGTTGTGCAAACGGGTGGGATGGCGGCGGTGGGTGTCACGTTTGGAAAATATTTCGTGCAGTTGACCGGAACGCGGATCCCCGACACCGCGATCGCCGTCATCGCCCTTGCAATCCTCACGATCATCAACTGCCTCGGCGTCCGCAGCGGAAGCAACACGCAGAGCGCGCTGATGCTGCTGAAGCTTGCCGCCATCGCGACATTGATCGCGGTCGGCTTCATGTACCGCGGGGCACCGCCCTCCGCGGCGGCGGCATCAAGTCACGACGATCTGATCAGCTTCGCCGCCGCAATGACGCCGGTGATGTTTGCCTACGGTGGATGGCAGACGGCCAGCTTCATCTCCGGGGAGCTGAAACGCCCCGAGCGCGATCTCGCTTTCGGGCTACTCCTCGGCGTCGTCGGCGTGATCGTGGTGTATGTGCTGGTCAACGTCGTTTGCGTGCGCGTGCTCGGTCCGGTGGGCCTAGCCGAGACCGAGGCTCCCGCATCCGCGGTGATGCGCGCCGTCCTCGGCGAGCGCGGCGCGAAGACGATCGCGCTCGGCATCGCGATCTCAGCG
>DATBSF010000095.1:0-7293 GCA_036559905.1 Thermoanaerobaculia bacterium
TGCGGGCCAGAAGGTTGCGGCGACGACCATCACTAATCCGATCGCGAGTGTGGTGCCGGCCGCCCTCGGCCGCCGGATGACCGCGAGCACGATCGCCACTGCGATCAGCATCAAACCGAGATAGAGCACCACCGACAGGAGCATTACAATCGACCGGCCATGACCAGTCTAATGCTCCTGCTTCTCATGTCCTCAAAAGTCGCGGTGGTAGCGAGGCGCGTCTCGCTATCAAGCAGGCATTTCCCGACGCAGAGCTGAGCGACACCGACATGCACATCAACCGGATCCATGTCGAAGGTGAAAGCGATCGGCCCGCATGATTACTATCGCAGCCCCTCGGCGCTCCCGTCGAGCGCTGAGCCCTCCCAACTCCTGCAGCGCCTCAACGACCTCGGCACCATGAGCGACGTCAATCAGTCGCGCGTGCAGAGTCTGATGTCGCAAAAGTCGCGATACGACGCAATGCTTTCGAGTATGGTGTCGAAAGTCAGCACCAGCGATTGGGCTGCGATTCAGGGCCTCAAGTAACGACCCTTTAGCGACGGATAGACGTCGGGGCGGAAATAATCCTAGTGGCGCCAGGTTTCCAACGGGCGTGGAGCGCACGCCTGTGGACTCATCCGCTATCGAGGCCCTCGGCTACGACGGACGCGAGAATCTGCTGGAGGTGAAGTTCTGTACTGGACGGGTCTATCAGTACTTCATGGTTCCGAATGCAGAATATGAAAGGCTGCGCGCAGCAGAATCGATCGGCGCCTACTTTAATCGTGAGATTCGAACTCGGTATCCTTCTCGCGAGATCACCAGCGAAGCCGTTCAGAACCTCAAATGAGCAGATCCAGCGCTCCGCGAATCGGAATCCGTACCCACTCCGGCCGATTGTTCAATTCGTAACCGATTTCATAGAGAGCCTTCTCCAGCAAATACGCGTCGAGCAGCAGGCCGAGCTCTTTGCGATTCGACGGCAGATGCGAGGTTGTTCCCGATTCCTCGAGATACGCGCGCAGGAAGGCGGCGCTCACCCACCGCTGCCAGAACCGGCTTCCTGCCTCGAGCGCTCCCTCATCCTCGGGACGAATCACCGAGCCTTCCGACTGGCCGTACACGACCGCGTACGGCGCGTAGTGGAATGAACGCAGCATGCCGGCAACGTCGCGCAACGCGCCGCGCTTGATGCGGCGCTCGCTGAGCGGGCGGGCGGGCTCGCCTTCGAAATCGATGATGACGAAATCGTTGCCGGTGTAGAGGACTTGCCCGAGGTGATAGTCGCCGTGAACGCGGATGCGGGAGCCGCCGATGCGGCCCTCGATGAGGCTGCGCAACCGCTGATGAATCTCCGCCTCGCGGCCTAACAGCTCCTCGGCATCCGGAAGCTGCTTCGCGCGCCGCCGCAGAAGTTGGAACGTCTGGACGGTCAACGAACGCATCGATTGATAGATCGAGCGTTGGTAATGCGGAGTGAACGGCTCCGGCTTGAACGCGGCGATGTCCTCACGCGACGCGAGCGCGAGATGCATTTGCGCCGTCCGGCGTCCCAGCAGCTCGGCATCGGCGAGATATCCCGCGATCAGCTCCTGCGCGACATTCGACGGCGGTTTTTCCGCGAGCGTCAACAGCGGATCCAATGGAGTCGCCTTCGTCAGGCGCTCGACCGCTTCAGGATCGCTGACAACGCGCTCGAAGAACCGATTGATGACATCGAGCGTGTAGCGCCACGCATCGCCGGAATTCGGCGTGTAGCTTTGCAGGATCGCAACGGTCGTCGGCTCGCTGCCGTCGTTCGCGTACTCGATCGCACCCGCGATCCGCGGCGTGTTGCGGAACGAGGTCTCCTCGTTGAGAAAGAGTCCCATCTCCAGATCGGTATTGATTCCGGGTTCGAGACGACGAAACAGTTTCAGAAAGAGTCGCTCGCCGAACACGATCGCGGTGTTGCTCTGCTCGGCCTTGAGAACCTGCGCATGCAATTCGCCGCCGTCGCGAAGCTCTCGGAAGTCTTTTGTCGGAGCGCCATTCAGCAGACCGCTGCTTCCTTTCAAACGCTTGCGGCGGCCGATGATGTCCAGCAGCGCGTTGCCGAATCTCTCATCCGCGACCGGCTCGTACAACAGGCAGCCATCGCGCAAACGCGCGATCAGCGTGGTCGTGCGCTCCGGCTCGTCGGCGCGGCGCGCCTGCGCCATCGCGAGCGGCAGCAGATAGCGATCGGGCTCGCCGTCGGTGTACTCGATCTCGAGCATGGCCACCGATCCGGCTTCGCGCGAGATCGGAACGGTCTCTTCGATCCTCACTGCGCTGACGGTCCTGGCCTTCGCGGCGAACCAGCGGCGCGAACGCACGTATCGCAGAATCGCCGACGCGAGAGCCTCGCGATTGCGGTCCGCGAACACTTCGCCCCACGACTTCGCAGGGATCATCGGCAATTCTTCCGCGCCGAGCGCTACTTCCGGCCGCACGCGCTCGAGCACGAACCAGTAGAACGCGAACGGACTCAGATTGAGGAAATACGGTCGATCGGTGATCTCAGGGAAGTGCGTGCCGCCCGACAGTTCGACCGGAACCATCCCGTGAAATTGCGAGAGATCCAGCTCGAAGACCTGCACGAGACGCGACAGGTTCGCCACGACGAGGATCGTCTCGTCTTCGAAGCGCCTGACGAACGCCAGAATCTTGCGATTCTCCGGATAGAGAAACTCCATCGTGCCGCGGCCGAAAGCACGGAAACGCCTTCGCGTCGCGATCAGGCGCTTCGTCCACCATAGGAGCGAGTACGGATTGCTCTGCTGGACTTCGACATTGACCTGCTCGTAGTGGTATTGCGGATCGATGATCGCCGGCAGATACAGTTGTTGCGGATTGGCGCGCGAGAATCCCGCATTGCGATCGGCGCTCCACTGCATCGGCGTGCGCACGCCATTGCGATCGCCGAGGTAGATGTTGTCGCCCATGCCGATTTCGTCGCCGTAATAAACGATCGGCGTTCCCGGAAACGAGAACAGCAGTCCGTTCATGAGATGGATGCGGGCGCGATTGTTCTGCATCAGCGGGGCGAGGCGGCGGCGAATGCCGAGGTTGATGCGAGCCTGGCGATCGGCGGCGTACGTGCGCCACATGTAGTCGCGGTCTTCATCGGTGACCATCTCGAGGGTCAGCTCATCGTGATTGCGAAGGAACATCGCCCACTGGCAGTTCTCCGGGATCGCCGGCGTCTGCGCCATGATGTCGATGATCGGGAACCGGTCTTCCTGCGCCAGCGCCATGTACATGCGTGGCATGACGGGAAAGTGGAACGCCATGTGGCACTCATCGCCCTCGCCGAAGTACGGCCGCGAATCCTCGGGCCACTGATTGGCCTCCGCCAGCAGCATTTTTCCTGGATGCAAAGCGTCGAGTCGGGCGCGCAGCTTCTTGAGAAACACGTGCGTCTCGGGAAGGTTCTCGCACGTCGTGCCTTCGCGCTCGTAGAGATACGGAATCGCATCGAGGCGAAACGCGTCGACGCCGAGGTTGATCCAGAACTCGAGGACTTTGAAGAGCGCTTCGTGGACCGCCGGATTGTCGAAATTCAGATCCGGTTGATGCGAATAGAAGCGATGCCAGTAGTACGCATGCGCCACCGGATCCCACGCCCAGTTCGACGTCTCGAAATCCTTGAAGATGATGCGGGCGTCTTTGTACTTCTCGGGCGTGTCGCTCCAGACGTAGTAATCGCGCCACGGCGATCCGGGCTTTGCGCGTCGCGACTTTTGAAACCACGGATGCTGATCGCTGGTGTGATTGACGACCAGCTCAGTGACTACGCGAATTCCACGGTCGTGGGCCTCGCGCAGAAACGCTTTGAAGTCCGCGAGCGTTCCGTAACTCGGATGCACCGCGTTGTAGTTCGCGATGTCGTATCCGTCGTCGCGAAGAGGCGACGGATAGAACGGAAGGAGCCACAGCATGTTGATGCCGAGGTCCTGGAGGTAATCGAGCTTGCGGGTGAGGCCTTGAAAGTCACCGATGCCGTCAGCGTTCGTGTCAAAGAACGCCTTGACGTGCGTCTGATAGATGATCGCGTCCTTGTACCAAAGATCGTTGTTCATAGTGCCGAGTGCCGAGTGCCGAGTGCCGAGTCGGACCGATTTTCTCGGCACTCGGCACCCGGCACTCGGCACTTACAAGAAGTACTCAAAATCACGTTCAGTTCTCACCTTTCGCCTGATCCGGAATATATGCGCCGGGACAACCTGCGGATTCAACTGCACGTAGTTCCGCGGGCCGTGCCACGTATATCGCGCGCCTGACAGTAACTCATGGACCTGGAACGGCTGGTTGCCATCGAGCTGCAGCGCGGCCAGATCGAGCTCGATCCATGCCGACTGCGTGTTGTGCGGATCGACGTTCGCCACGGTCACAACGACATTCTCTCCCGCCGATTTGCTGTAGCAGATGATCTCGTCGTTCGTCGTGTTGTGAAATTGCAGTGTGACGTTCTGCTGTAGCGCAGGATTCTCGCGACGCACGCGGTTGACGACCGCGATCATCGCCGATAAATCATCAGTCGTCTGCGGCCACTGCTTGATTTCGTATTTCTCGGAATCGCGATACTCCTCGCTCCCCGGCTCGCGCGCTTCGTGCACCAATCGTTCGAAAGCCGGGCCGTAGATGCCGTAGTTCGCGGAGAGCGTCGCCGCGAGAATCAGCCGAATCACGAATGCCGGACGCCCGCCGTACTGCAGATACTCGGTGAGGATGTCGGGTGTGTTAGGCCACGCGTTCGGTCGGAAGAAATCGCTGATCGGCGGCTTGTTGATCGCGCTGAAATATTCGGTCAGCTCGTACTTCGTGTTGCGCCACGCGAAGTACGTGTACGACTGCGAGAAGCCGGCCTTCGCGAGCCAGTACATGATCTTCGGCCGCGTGAACGCCTCCGCCAGAAAGATCACGTCGGGATGCGCTTTCTTGATCTCGCGGATTGTCCAATACCAGAACGGAAGCGGCTTCGTATGCGGATTGTCGACGCGAAAGATGCGCACGCCGTTGTCGATCCAGAAGAGGAAGACATCGCGCAGCTCGTTCCACAGATCACGCCATGCTGGCGTTTCGAAGAAGAACGGATAGATGTCCTGGTATTTCTTCGGTGGATTCTCAGCATACTGAATCGTTCCGTCCGGGCGCTTCAGAAACCAGTCTTCGTGCTCGGCGACGTACGGATGATCGGGCGAAGTCTGAAACGCGATGTCGAGCGCGACCTCGAGTCCGTTTGTATTGGCGGCGCCGATCAGATTGCGAAAGTCTTCGAACGTGCCGAGCTGCGGATGGATCGCCTTGTGTCCTCCCTCCGTCGATCCGATGGCCCACGGACTGCCGACATCCTGCGCTCCGGCATTGACGACGTTGTTGCGTCCCTTGCGAAACTTGCTGCCGATCGGATGGATCGGCGGGAGATACAGCACGTCGAAACCCATCTTCGCGATGCGGGAAAGTTCGGCCTCGACATTGCGAAGCGATCCGAACGAGCGCGGGAACATCTCGTACCACGCGCTGAAGGCCGCCTTCGGGCGATCGACCTCGATGGCGTACTCGCACGCGAGCCGCGTTGCATTCGCACGATCGGAGTTGCGCCACATCAGATCGAGGAGCTCGTCGCTGCGCATGTCGTGCAGCTTGTCCGTCATCTCATCATCGCCTTCGATCGTCGCGATGAAATGCTCCAGCCGCTTGCGATCGCGCGCCTTCGCGCGTGACGCGGCAGCGCGGATCATTTCCGCTCCGATCCGAAGCTGCATCTCGAGCTCGGACGCGTCGCGCTTCTGCAGATCGCGATGCCAGCCCAGGAAGTGATCGACCCACCCTTCGATCGTGAAGAAATAGTGGCCGAGCTTCTCGATCGGCAGCTCGGCGCGCCAGCGATCATTGACCAGCGACGTCATTCGCGTTTCCCGATGTTTCGAATCGCTTTCGTGGCGATGCAGCATCACCGCGGAGAGCACGTCGTGACCGTCCGCGAAGATGTCGGCCTCGATCAGCGCGATCTCGCCCGTCACGCGCTTCGCGGGAAAGCGGCCATCATCGACGGTGGGAGAAACACCTTCAATGATGACGCGGCGGCGTCCGTCAAAACCGGGAGTGGGCACGAGCTCGCTTTGTGCGAACTACATGCCTCCGCGGAGGGCGCGCTCGGCGGTGATCGGATCGTGCAGTTCGAAAAGCCGCTTCCTGTCGCCGCGCATCGCGAGAACATGCTCGTTGCCGGGAGCCTCACGCTCGGCGCGATCGAGAAAAGGACGCGGATCGCGGCCGAGGTGGGAGGCGGCGAGGGCGCGATAGTAGGCAATTGAGGAAACTGCCCGATTCTCCCGGATCGGCCGATACCCCTGGGCGTCGAGCTGCTGCAGGAGCGCATCGGCCTCCCCCCACCGCCCGCCCTGCTCCAGCGCGATCGCAGCGTCGAACTTGTTGCGCACGCCCAACCACCCGGCCGCATCTTCGCTTTGCGCAGGGCCGTTGATGGTGAGAAAAAAGGCTATGCACACGGCCGCCAAGGCGGCGATGACTTGCTTCCTTCGCACGATCTCAGCGAGTCCGGCGGCCGCCAGAACCACGAGCGAAGGCAGAAGCGCATTGCGTTGTCGCGCGGTGACGTAGAAGACGACCAGTGGAATCGCGAACGCAGCCGATGTGACGACAAAGGGCGCGATACCGCGGAGCCCCTCACCCGGCCTTCGGCCACCCTCTCCCCGCTGCGCGGGGCGAGGGCTCTCGGATTTAGATCCTTCGCCCCGCTCAGCGGGGAGAAGGTGGCGCGAAGCGCCGGATGAGGGGTGCGCGAGAAGCATCGCAACGATCGCCAGCGCGACGATCACGCCGAACGGAATGAAGAGGTAACGCGCGAGAAGAAAATTCTTTCGAGCCATCGTCGCGAGGTCGTAAGCGTCGTAGCTGTGGAGTGCGAAATAGAACTTGCGCGCGGTCAACCGCAATGCAGCGATCGGATACGCGCGCGCGAACGCGATCGCTTTGCCGGTCCAGTAGCGATTCGATTCCGCGCGCGTGACGGGATGGCCCAGCGCGCGCGCGGCCACGATGCGGTATGCAACGTGGAGGAAGTCGGGATCGCGCGACTGCCGCTCGAGGTCGTTTACGATGCGCGGCTGCACGCCTTCGAACCCGGCCGCGCTCGGATTCATCCCTTCATAGAAGACGGTGCCCGGATCCATCAGCGTGACTTCGCGCGTCAGCGAGAAATTGACCGCCAGCATCATGAGGATCGGCACGGCCGCGCCGGCGACAATCCGCCAGGAGCGGCAA
>DATBSF010000096.1:0-21273 GCA_036559905.1 Thermoanaerobaculia bacterium
ATCCCGGTTGCGTTGATCGACGCGCGCGTGAAGGACTATGTCGACGCAGGACTTTTCAGCGGCGTGGTCCTGGTCTCGAAAGGCGACGTTGTCGCGTACCAAAAGGCGTTCGGCTACGCGGATCGGACGTTCAAAGTTCCGAACACGATCCATACGAAATTCCACATCGCATCGGTGTCGAAGCCGATCACCGCCGCCGCGATCCTGCTGCTCGCCGAGCGCGGCAAGTTGTCGCTCGCCGATCACGTATCGAAGTTCGTTCCTGACTTTCCCAATGGCGATCGCATCACGATCGAGGAAGTGGTGACGCATTACTCCGGTCTCGCCGATGCCAGCAGCGGTCCCGAGTACAACGACTGGGCGAGGTTTCCGCAGACGCCGGCCTCGCTCGTGGAAAAACTCGCAAAGTTGCCGATGCGTTCCGAGCCGGGGACAAAGTACTCGTACAGCAACTCGAACTATCACCTGCTCGCTTTGATCATCGAGAAGGCATCCGGCCAGAACTACGGAGATTTCCTCGCCGAAAATATTTTCAAGCCGCTCGGCATGACGAGCACCGCGCATCATGGAGACGAGAAGACGATCGTCGACGGACTGGCGACAGGGTATCTTCCGAAGGACGCCGACGCATTCGAGAAACCGCCGTACTTCGATTGGACGGCCAAAACCGGAAACGGATCGCTTTACACCACTGCCGGGGATCTCCTTAAGTTTCATCGCGCACTGCAGCAGGGAAAGCTGCTGAAACCCGAGACCGTCACAGCTTCGTACGGATTCGATCGCAACGATCGCAGCGTCGGGATGTTCTGGTTCCGCCGCCAGCAGAACGGCCACCGGTCGGTTTACATGGGAGGGAGCAGTCCCGGATTCAAAGCGCACATCGAACGCTTCATCGACGACGATGTCGCGGTGATTGTCCTCGCGAACCTCTATCTGGCATCGCCGACGCCGATTGCGGGCGACATCTCCGAGATTCTCTGGAACACGAAACCGAAGCTCGCGGCGGTGCCGAAACCGATCGCGGCTTCATCTGACGCGTTGAAACGCGTCGTCGGGACGTATCAGTTTGATTCGAGCTTCTACCAGCCAAACGTGCGCGCGCGGATCGAGAAGCGCGACAAGTTCCTGATGATGGTTTATCCGACGTTCTCCGTTCCCCTAACGCCGATCGACGGCGGCGAGTATTTCGACCGCTTTTATTGGTCGTTCGTGCGTTTCGAGCCGGGGAAAATGACTTATCGCAATGGCAGCAGCGTCTTCGCGGCGCCGCTCATCGCAGATTCAAGTCCTTAGGAAACTGACGCCACTCCGCGAAGTCCCAGTCGGTGTGATTGCGCGCCTTGTCGTCCGTGATGAATCGCGAATTCCAGGCAGTGTTCAGGTGATCGTATGCGTGCACGATCGCGAGCTCGAATTCCTCGTTGCTGAATTGTGCTCGCGACTCGATCACGCGAATGATCTTCTGCAGCGTCTCTGAAGATTCTTTCAAATGAAACGACACCCACGGTTTGTTCATGGTCACATCCGTTCGGGCACCGGAATCGCCAGCAATTCCAGCGCGGCCCGCATCGTCCGTCGAAAAACCTCGGCGCACACCGCCCGCCGCTGGCGCTCCGCCTCGTCCTTCTCGTTGAGGATCGGATACTTGTGGTAGAACGAATTGAATTTCTGCGACAGCTCGAACAGCTCGTGCGTGATCACTGACAGCTCGAGCGCCTCCACGCCGCGCTCGATTGCTGCCGGCAAATCCGCGCTGCGCCGGACCAGCTCCCACATCTCGTCGGTTAGACCTTCGTTGAGCGTCAGCGCATCGATCGAGGCATCGTCGAGTCTCGCATTCACGCCGCGTTCTTTCATCTTGCGGAAGATATTCTCGACGCGAACGGTCGAATACTGCAGATACGGTCCGGAATCGCCCTCGAACGTCAGTGCCTCGTTGAAGTCGAACGCGATGACTTTGTTGCGTCCGAACTTGAGCATGAAATAGCGGATCGCGCCGATCGCGATCTGCCGCCCGAGGAGCGCGATCTCGTCATCCGAAAGCCCTTCGCGCTTGCTCCCCTCCCGCACCGCCTCGGTCGCCTTCGATTGCATCGCGTCGACCAGGTCATCGATCTTCACGCCGACGCCTTTGCGTCCCGACATCTCCAGAAACGGCCGCTTCCGATCGGCCTCCGAGACTTCGAGGCCGAGGGCTTCGGCGGTCGCGGGGGTGAGGGCGACCATCTCGTACGAAAAGTGGATCGAGTTCTCCGCTTCGCGCTGATGGCCTAACAGACGCAGACCTTCGCGAACGACGCGCTGCAGATACGCCTGACGGACATCGATGACGTTGAAGACTCTCTGCGCGCCGCCGAACTTCGGCGCATCCGGCGAGCCTTCGGACGCCGTCGTCTCCCACAAGATCCGGCCATCGGGATAGCTCTTGAATTTTCGATAGTCGAACGTGCGATCGAGCAGGCCGAACTTCCACAGTTGATACGCGATGTCTTTTCCGGTGTACGTGACGGTGCCGTTCGAGCGCACGAGAATCTTGTCCGGCTCGTCCATACCCTCGAAATCAGCCGTGCCCTCGAGCTTCATCACCCAGCAGCCCTTGTGTTTCCCCTCGGTCTCCTGAATGACGGCTCCCGATTTCTTCAACAGCTCGAACGCGCGATCCCAGAAATGGAGCGCGATGATGTCGCTCTCCTTCGGCAGGAGGTCGTACTCGATGTCGAAGCGCAACATCGTCGCGAGGTGACGATGCACGATCGCGCGCGCGATGAGCGCCGCCAGCCTGGCGGTCTCCCCTTCGCGCTGCTCGATCCGATGCAGCGTGTCGCGGCGCCACTGCTCGGCCTCGGGATGCTCGGCGTAGTAATTCGCCATCTTCGAGTAGAGATCCCAGCAGAAGTAATCGAATCGAACCGTGGGATCGTCGATCCGCTTCTGCACCGCCGCAGCGTCCTCCTTCAGAAGATGCTCGAACGCAACGACGACATCCGCGACTTGCACGCCGGTGTCGTCGATGTAGTTCTGCGTCTCGACGTGCTCGCCGAGCCACTTCAGGCAACGCACCAGCGTGTCGCCTAACACTGCGTTGCGGAGATGGCCGATGTGCGCGGCCTTGTTCGGATTGATGTTCGTGTGCTCGACGATCATCCGCCCGCCGGCGCGCTTGATGGGCACCATGACGCTCTGCATGTGCGCGACGGTGAATGCGCCGCGGTCGAATCGAAAGTTGAGGTAGCCCGCTCCCTCGACGTTCACCGATTGCACGAACATCGGCAGCGCGAGATCTTTCGAGAGCGCCTCGGCCAGCTCGCGCGGCTTGCGCTTCAACACTTTCGCAAGCTCCAGGCAAAGCGGCGTCGCGAGATCGCCCATCGCGAGTCGCGGCGGAGACTGCAGCACCACGCGATCGATCGCGTGACCAAACAGCGTCAGCACGCGCGTTTTGAGTGTCTCGGTGAGTTGCTCGTTGATTTGTTCGAGGATCATTGGCAGTGCGTCGTGTCGTTCCAGAGTCGCAGCACGTAGCGATCGCTGCGACGATCGAAGATGTTGATGGCGGCATTGTCCTGCGCCAGGTTTCGCGAAAGCGCGATGGGCGTGCCTAACAAGACGGTGGCGCCGAGGCGGATGGCAGTGCCGTGCGAGACGACCACGGCGCGCAGTTTTTGTCCGTTGGCGCTGGAAGCGATCGCTTCAAAGGCCTCCTCCATCCGCCGCCGCACATCGCTGTGCGACTCGCCACCCGGACAAGCGGACTCGGGATCATCGCGCCAGCGCACGTAGTTTTCGGAATCGTCGCGGCGGATGTCGAGATACCCGCGCCCCTCCCACGAGCCGAGGGAAACTTCGCGGAGAGCATCGAGCGTGCGGATCTCGAGCCCGGTCGTATCCGCGATCGCCTGCGCGGTCGCCAGCGCGCGTCCGAGCGGAGAGCTGAACAGCGCGTTCGGCTCCAGCCGCGCGACGCGCTTGGCGAGGCGCAGGACCTGCTCTTTCCCGAGATCGCTCAACGTGCCGTGATGCCACCCCTGCGCGACGCCGGCCACGTTCTCCTCGGTTTCGCCATGCCGGACGAGAATGAGTTGTTCGATCACGCGAGAAGCGACTCCGCCGTCATTTCCTTCGGCTGTTGGATGCCGAGGATTGCGAGAATCGTCGGGGCGACATTTTCGAGCGCGCCGCCGCCGCGCAACGATCCGAATTTTTTTTTCGGATCGAAAAGAATCAGCGGTACCGGATTCGTCGTGTGCGCCGTGTGCGGCTGCTTCGTTTTCTCGTCGTACATCAATTCACAATTGCCATGATCGGCCGTGATCAGCGCGATGCCATCGACCTTCTCGACCGCGCTGAGGATCTTGTCGACTGCCTCGTCGGTATCGTGCACGGCTTCCACCGCTGCCTTCATCACGCCCGTGTGACCGACCATATCGGGATTCGCGATGTTGAGGATGATCACGTCGTGGCTTCGCTTGTCGATCTCCTGCACGACGCGGTCCGCCAGCTCCGGCAGCGACATTTCCGGTTTCAGGTCGTATGTCGCAACCTTCGGCGAAGGAATCAGAACGCGATCTTCGCCGGGCGCCTGTTTATCCGTGCCGCCGTTGAAGAAAAAAGTGACGTGCGCGTACTTTTCGGTCTCCGCAATGCGCAGTTGCTTGAGTCCCGCGCGCGAGAGCACTTCACCGAGGTTGTTTTTGATCTCCGGCGGAGGAAACAGCACCGGCAGGCCAAAGTCTTCACGATATTGATTCATTGTAATCAGTTGTATTTTCGGCGAGACTGCGCGATTGAATCCGTCGAACTTCTCGTCTTTGAACGCCGTGACGATTTGCCGCATGCGGTCCGCGCGAAAGTTGAAGAAGATCAGCGCGTCGCCGTCTTCGATGCGGCCGTGATGCGAGCCGTCGGCATCGACGATCGACATCGGCTCCATGAATTCATCCGTCACGCCTTGTTCGTAGAACCGCCGCAGCGTCTCGATCGGACGTTTCGTCTCCGTGCCGACGCCGAGGGTCATGAGGTCGTAGCCGCGCTGGACGCGATCCCAGCGCTTGTCGCGATCCATCGTGTAGTAGCGGCCGATGATCGTCGCGAGATGTTTCTGATCCTTCAGAAATTTCTCGGCCGATTTCGGCGGCGTGTCGCGGCCGTCGAGGATCGCGTGGACGTAAACCTCGCGCGCGCCGAGCGCGAGCGCAGCGTCGATCAGCCCGTTGAGATGTGACTGCAGCGAATGCACGCCGCCATCGGACAGCAAGCCCGCGAAATGAATCGCGCGACTCTTCTTGACCGCATCGATGAGCATGGGATTCTTGCGCAGCTCGTCGCGCTCGATCGCCTTGCTGATGCGGACGATGTCCTGATCGATGATGCGTCCCGCCCCGATGTTGAGATGCCCGACCTCCGAGTTTCCCATCTGGCCCGCGGGCAAGCCGACGGCTTTCCCGGACGCTTCGAGCGTCGTCCACGGCGACTCGCGAAACAGCCGGTCAAATCGCGGCTTCGACGCCTCCGCGATCGCGTTGTACTCGCGCTCTTTGCGGCATCCGAATCCGTCGAGGACTATGAGGATGAGGAACGGGGGCTTCGCCATGGGGAGCGAATCTTAGTTGGGATGTTGGGATGTTAGGAAGTTGGGATGGCCCGGCCGACCCGGCCAACATCCCAACATCCCATCATCCCAACTTACTGCGCTGCCTTCTCCCGCTTGAACACCATGCCGATGTGGTCGGTCGCGCCGGTTTTGAAGTTGATCGACGTGATGCTGACCAGCTCCCAGCCGTCGTCACCGAGGCGATTGAGTTCTTCAGCGCGACGGGGATCCATCGAATAGTTCTCCGACCTGACGTTGATGATCTTGTATTCCCAGGTCTTCATGACCGCCCTCCCGTTGTGCTGAATGGGTTAGGCCCAAAGTGTAGCACGCACGCACCTTACCTCGCCTCCGCCCTCCACTTCACCGCCTCCGCGGGGTAGTCCGTGATGATGCCGTCGCATCCGATTTCGCGCAGCCGCTGCCACTGATCGGGACGGTTCGGCGTCCACGGAATCACATCCACACCGGTATCGTGAAGGGCCGATACGAGCTCGGCGTCAACGTAGTGATAGTCGGGAAAACACCAGTGCGCGCCGATTCGACGCGCGTAACCGGGAAGATCCGCGATCACGCCGGCGATCGTGAGACCGAGAGGAAAATGGACCTTCCGTTCAGCGAGCTCCGCGATCAGCGAGTGATCAAACGATGCGACGACGATCTTCTGCCACGATCCGATTTCCTCGAGCAGCGCGTCCACCCATTTGCCCCGTTTGACCTCCAGGACCATCGTGGCGTGACCGGCGAAACGGGCCAGATCGCGGACGCGTGCCGCAGACGCGAGATCGCGCGACGCCAGGCTCTCGACAGGTTGGCCGTTTACCTCATCATCGTGAAAAAGGACGGCCGTACCGTCCGATAGCCTCCGCAGGTCGGTCTCGAAGCCGTCCGCCCCCTCTCGCAGAGCTCCTTCGAACGACTCGACGGTGTTCTCACGGAACCGCCGCGGGCTTCCGCGATGGCCAAAGATCAGGAAGTGATGCGGGTCACCGGGCATGTGCGTTCAAATCCATTCTTCTGCTACAGTTGCATGAAACTTAGCGGAGTGCAGAGAGATGGCCAAGCGAATCCTACTGGCGGATGACAGCATCACCATACAGAAGGTCGTCGAATTGACCTTCTCTGACGGCGATTACGAGGTCACCGCGGTCAATAACGGCAACAAAGCCGTCCAGAAACTGTCGGAAATGCGGCCCGACATCATCCTTTCCGACATCATCATGCCGGAAAAAAACGGCTATGAAGTCTGCGAGTACGTGAAGTCGCATCCGGAGTACCGCAGCATTCCGGTCATTCTGCTCACAGGCACGTTCGAGCCGTTCGATCCCGATCGCGCGGACAAGGCAGGATGCGACGCCGTCGTCACGAAGCCGTTCGAATCGCAAAGCCTCATCCACAAAGTCGAAGAGCTGATCGAGGCCGCGAAGAGTCAGGCGCCGACCGCACAGACTCCGGCAGTGACGACGCCGACAACAGGTCCCACCGAGTCTCCGTTCGCCGCTGCCCCGCCGCAGCCAAAAGTATCCGAGACATTTGCGACCGGAACGTTCCCAACATCCGGTGAGGTGTTCGCGAGCTCAGGATCGTCTTCAAAACCGACGACGGAGATTCCGCTCGATGAGCCTCCGACGACCGGCGAGACTCGCGCATTTCCGAAGATGTCATTCGACGACATGCCGCCGCCACCTCCCACGACAGGCGCAGGCGAGACTCGCGCATTTCCGAAACTGACATTCGAAGACATGCCGAAGCCCGCTTCGCCACCGCCACCGCCTCCACCGTCGGGCAGTCCGTGGGATGAGCCGGCGCCGACCGGCGGCGGAGAGACGAAAGCATTTCCGAAAATGTCATTCGACGATTTTCAGAAGAGCGAGCCTGCGCCGATGACGCCTCCCCCGAGCCCAACGCCGGAGACTCCGCCGTGGGATTCGCGGCCGAGCGGAAACTTCGAAGCCTCGGAACCGTCGGAATCCGCGGCGTGGGATGAACAGCCTGTCGGCGAGACGAAGGCATTCCCGAAGATGTCGTTCGAAGATCTCGACAAGACACCCGCGAAACCGGCGGCGAAACCCGCGGCAGAAGAGCCGATGTTCACGCCACCCCCACCACCGCCTCCCGCGCCGTCACCATTATCGTCATCGTCGTCGGGTGAGCTCAGCGACGAGCAGATCGACAAGATCGCGCGGCGCGTAGTGCAGCTTCTCTCCGATCAGGTCGTGCGCAACATCGCGTGGGAAGTCATTCCTGATCTGGCGGAGACGGTCGTGAAGGAACGCATCCGGCAGCTCGAATCCGAGTGAAGATCTACACTCGCACAGGCGACAGCGGCGAGACATCCCTCTTCGGCGGAACGCGCGTTTCAAAGAAAGACCCGCGCATCGAAGCCTACGGCACGATCGACGAGCTGAACTCGTTCATCGGCGTCGCGCGCGCGACCTGGCCGTCCTCACCGATTGACGCACAACTGCAGAACGTGCAGGCGGATCTATTCGAAATCGGCGCGTATCTCGCGGCTCCCGATTCGGATCGATTCAAGAGCGTGCCCGCGCCGCGCATCGAAGAGCTCGAACACGACATCGATCGGATGGAAGCCGAGCTTGCGCCGCTGAAGACATTCATTCTTCCCGGCGGCTCACTCGCGGCGTCGCATCTTCACGTCGCGCGCACCGTCTGCCGCCGCGCCGAGCGCATCGTCGTCGCCCTCGGCGACACCTCGACGACGCTCGCCTATCTCAATCGGTTAGCGGATTACCTGTTTGTCGCGGCGCGTCTCGCGAACAAACATCAAGGCGTTCCGGATGTGCCATGGAGCGGCCGCTAACTCTCTGCTCTCTGTGCTCTCTGTGGTGAAAGCTTCTCACCACAGAGAGCACAGAGGACACAGAGATTATCGTCGCGGATTTCCGGAATTGCGCCAGGCCGACCACCACAGATCGCGCAGCAGCGATGCTCCCGCCGCGAGTCGGCTGGCGGTGAAAGCCTTTGCATCGGCGGAAACGGGACGAAAGACATCGAACGCGCCGTCGCGATCCATGCGGTACAGCGTCTCGACGAGCGCGTTCGAGCCCTGGATCATCTCCTGCGCCGTCTTGAAATAGTCCGTGCGCAACACCGGCGGCGCGAGTTGGGGCGTCACGTCCTGACGATCCATGGCGTGTGACACGAACTGTGTTTCAAATCGAAAGTGCACGTCGCAGTCGGTCGGATAGTTGTTGGGATTCGGCAGCACCCAGCCATTGAAATTGAACGTTGTGTGATGCGGATTCGATGAGTCGCCGGCGAAGTGTCCGAGGACGCCGGCGATGTGGATGATGTCGCGTTCGATGAAATCGCGCTCGCGCGACCGCGGCGGCGAAAACCGCCACTGGCGAAATTCGCTCGTCAGCAACTCAGTCATCTCCGCGATTTTCCAGGGCAGAAAACCGGCGGTGCTGTTGGTGATGCCATATCGCCGCATCGTTCCCGAAGTTCTCAGCAGCTCGATGAACTTGTAGCGATCGGGGGGCAGTGTGAGCGCAGCCACGTATTCGTAATCGAGGAAGTGATCCGGCGCGTTTGCGGCGTCGAGTGATTCACCCGCGCCGCGCCAGCGATCGGGATCGTAAGCGAGATAAACCAGCTCGGGGTAAGCCTTGTAAAAGAAAGCCGGCATGTCATTCGGCATTCCGAATGTGGCCGCTTCATTGACGATGTAGTGGCCCTTTTCGCCCCATCCGAAGAGAGGCGCGCTCACGAAAAGAAAAATGATGATGATTCGAACTTTCACGGGCGCGCATTGTATTGGTATTCGATACAATTCACGCCTTACCAACAAGGGAGGATTCATGAAAACGCTCTTGGGCGTTCTCGCAGTCGCGATTGTCTCGACTGCACAAGGACAGTTGCTGAATGCGGTCACGTCGATCGAACGGATCGAAGCTCCGGCTAACGCGCCGCGCACGATCGCGGAAGGCGTCGTGGTGATGCCGCGTGTCCGCGCCTCCGTTATCGCGGTCGACTTCCGCGACAACTCATTCATCATTCCGGTGGCCGGCAATCTCCAGGGAAGTGGCGGAACGTTCTTCCGCTCCGACGTCTCCATCGCGAACTATCGCGCCGCGACGCAGCGTATCGGCGTCGGCTGGATGGCGCAGGGTGTAGACAATGGAAACTCGCCCCTGCAATACTTCACGATTCCTGCGAATACGGTCGCAAACCTCAACGACTTCGTCGGCGTCACGCTCGGGAAGACCGGCCTCGGAGGTCTCTTCATCGAGGGTGTCGATTCAGCGGGAGCGATCGACAGCAATGCGAGTCTCGATGCATTCTCGCGAATCTGGACGCCGCAGCCAGGATCGAGCGGATCCGTCTCGCAGAATTTCGACGCCATCAGCCTGACCGATTCGATCGGCTCGCTGACCGCCTACATCATCGGGCTCAAACAGTCGAACGCGTTTCGCAGCAACGTCGGCATCGTGAATCTCGACACTGTGGCGCACAACTGGACGATTCGCTCCGCCATCACGGGCGCGTCGTCGACGGTGACAGTGCAAGGGTTCTCGATTACGCAGACCGGCGCGCCGGCCGGATCGGCCGACAGCGGCGGCAACGTCGCGCTGACCCTGAACTCGGATGGCTTCGGGTTTTACTGGAGCGCCTACGGCTCGTCGACGGACAACGTGACGGGCGACGGCTGGATTGCGAGGGCGAAGCAGTAGTTTTTGCGCGAGTTGGTATCATCATCCGCACTCATCCGAATTGAGGAGGATCCATGCGCCAACTTGCGAGCGCCATCGCTGTCGCTTCCGCGCTGTTTTTTCCGTGGCCGCTCGACGCTCAGCAGGCTGCCAGCGGAGTTTTTCGTCGAGGCATAGCAGCAAAAGCTGTCACGCCAAACGGCAACTTCACCGTCACCTTCCCGGTGACGCCCGTTGGATCCACCTCGGTCCAGGATTGCTACTACAACTGTTTCGTCACGGGCGGCGGCAATTGCAACTACTCCGGCACGATCGCGCTCGTCAAACCCGTCGCTGCTCCCTTCCGCGTGATCAATCTGCGCAAGGCGGCCGTCGGCGACTGCGGCGGGACCCCGGCCTCACTCCCGATCTCTCTTCAGGCTGGCGAATGGCTGCTGCAGGATTTCGTGTTCAGCCCGACCACGGCAGGATCGTTTCAGGACACTCACATCTATAACGTGACTCCCACCGGGTCGCCCACCGACACCTCGATTTGGACGCTCTCCGGTTCTACGCCCGCGGCAACGGCCCGCATCGTGTCGTTCGGAGCTGTGCCTCCCACCATCCGTCCCGGCCAGGCGGCCACGCTTTCCTGGACCACCGCCAGCGCAACCTCGGTCGTCATCGACAACGGGGTCGGCGCACAACCTGCGTCCGGATCGGTGACCGTCACGCCGTCGACGACGACGACCTACACGCTGACGGCGATGACCGGCGCATCATCGACCACCGCCCAGGCGACTGTCATTGTTTTGACAGCGCCGTCACTCGTGATTTCTGCCGTGCCACAGCCAATCCTTCAACTGCAGAACACCGGTGGAGGCACTACGACGTACACGGTCACCAACAACGGAGGAACGCCGAGCACAGTCACAGTTTTCCAGAGCGGCAACTTCTTTTCACAGAGCCCGACCCAATTCACGCTTACGCCCGGAGCGAGTCAGAGCGTCACGGTCACAGCCAACGCGCTCACGAACGGCGTGTTCGACGGCGCGGCCCTTCTCAATGCCACCGGCGTTCCGTTCCAATTGCAGGTTCCATTGAAAGTCTTCTCCGCCGCGCCGCCCGCCGGCACGGTAACGGCCAGACCGAGCGCCAATCGTGTCGATCTGTCGGGGCAGGTCGGTGCATCGCCGACCGGCTCGGTGGGCTTCACGAACAGCGGCAACGCAACGCTTAGCGGATTCTTGAAGGCTGACGTTCCGTGGCTCATTCCACAAAGCGGATTGCTCACGATCCCTGCCGGCTCGACCGCGACATTCACGTTTACAGTCGATCGAACGAAGCGCACCGACGATTTTGGATCGGCCGCCGGCAGTCTTTCGCTGGTCTTTCTCAGCGGCTCCTCATCGAAGAATGCGCTGGACGCCACGCCTCCTCCTTCGGTCAGCACCGTGGCCGTCGTCGACACCTTGCCTCCCACCGTGACCAATGCACCGCCTCCGCCGCTGGCGGCGGGCGAGATCGCCCTCTTCATTCCGGGAGCCGGTCACGTGACAGGCAGCGTCGGCACGTTCATCTCCGACGTGTCGGTGCTCAATCCTCCGGGCAACGCGCAAATCAACGACATTCGTTTTTATTACTCTGCGATCGGCGGTGCAGCGGGAAGTCAGAAATCGACATCGCTTCCCACGGTCGGAAATACCAGCGTCGCTTTCGCGGACGTTGTGAAGAACGTCTTCGGCAACGATGCACAGGTCGGTAGCCTGCAGGTTCGATCGCAAAGCGCCGACAAGCTTCAGATCAGCACGAACATCTTCAATGTCAGCAACCCCGCCGGAACATACGGCACGGCCATTCCAACATTCCGGTCCGATCGCGCCGTGGCACCGGGCGACCGGCTCGTGCTTTCCGGGATCCGTCAGGATTCAGGCGCGCACACGAACTTCTTCATCCAGGAAACTGCCGGTGCAAGCGTTACTGTGCAGACGGAATTCTTCAGCAGCGCGGGCGCAACGCTCGGCACGAGGACTGACACCGTCGGCCCGTTCGCGCTGTCGCAGATCAACAACGCCGCGCCGTCCGGGGCAGTGGCGGCCATTCTTACGAACGGCACCAGCAGCACTGGAAGATTTTTGGCGTACGCCACCCCGGTGGACAACCTCAGCGGCGATAACTGGAGCATCGTCGACTGGTCGCGCCAGTACGGATACGCCGGCAGCGACGCGATGATCATTCCGGTCGCAGGTGTGCTTCAAGGCGCAAACAACACGTTCTTCCGCACGGATGTGGCGATCACGAATACCAGCGCGTCGCAAGGCAGCGGCACTTTGCGTTTCGTTTCCCGAACGGGCACCATCTCCGACCGGCAGATCACCCTCGGCGCACGGCAAACGTCCGTCATCAGTGACGTGATCGGCACCTTCTTCGCGGCGGCGAGTGGCAGTGTCGGATTTCTGAAGTTCACGCCGGCGACCGGCACGTTTGCGATCACCAGCCGAACCTACACCACCGTCGCCGGACAGACCGCCACTTTCGGCACCGGCGTTCCGACGCTGGCTGCCGCAAGCGCGCTACAGGCTGGAGCGCTGAGGCCAATTGGACCGCTGGATGACAGCTCGGCGGCGACGGTCGGTGCCGCGACTCCGGCCACATTTCGAACTAACTTCGGCTTGCTGGAGACGACCGGCAACGCCGTTCACGTACGCGCGACCCTGCGGTTCAACTATCCGGTCGGACAAAAACTGCAGGCCAGCGGGTCGGCATCGAAGGATTACTTCCTCACTCCGAATCAATACATTCAACTGAACGGAATCGCGAGCGAGATTCTCGGCGCGAGCCGCAACACTCTCGGCGACCTGCACGGACTCGAGCTCGACATCCAGGTTCTCGATGGAAGCGGCGCGATCTGGCTCTTCACATCGTCGACAGACAATGGAACCGGCGATTCGATCCTGCGGACGGAGTAAGACTTGCGCGACTTCGTCGCGCGTTGTCGGTTGTCGGTTGTCGGTAGTCGCTTGTACAATTCCAGTCACATTCCCGACAAAACGAAGGAGGACACCCAATGCGCGTCCGCGTCTTTGCTCTGCTGTCCGTGCTCCTCGTCGCCGGCGCCGGCCAACTGCTGGCCGTCACGATCATCGAGTGCAACGTGCCGTCGGGCAATTTCGTCGACGTGCCATGGGGCATCGTCGCAGGTCCCGACGGCAACGTGTGGTTTACGAATCGAGACGCGCATCGACTCGGTCGCATCGATGTGCAATGCAACAGCTTCACGTATTTCCTTCTGCCGCAGCCGAATCCCAATTTCACGCAAGCAGCGAATGGAATCACGGTCGGCGTCGACGGCAAGCTCTGGATCGCTGCCGAAAATGCAATCGGTAACCCAAACTTGATCGTCCAATCGACCGTAGCCGGCGTCATGTCCGGATTCGAGGTTCGCGGTGGCTTGTTCGGAATCACGAGCGGTCCGGATGGCAACCTCTGGTTTCCTCAAATTGCCAACAACACCATTGGAGTGATGAATACGGCCGGCGTACTGATTCACCAGTTTCCCATTCCTACTCCCAACGCCTACCCATTTGGAATTGCAGTCGGACCGGATGGCAATCTCTGGTTTACGGAGACTTTCGGCAACAACATCGGGCGCATCACTCCGGGCGGCGTCGTCACAGAATTTGGCATACCGACGTTCAACAGCGCCGTGCACTGGATCGCAAGAGGTTCAGACGGCAATATGTGGTTCACCGAAAATTCGGGAAACAAGATCGGCAGCATCACAATGAACGGAGTCATTACGGAGTTTCCGATCCCCACGCCGATTGCCCACCCCGAGCAGATCACGATCGGACCCGACCTGGCCATGTGGTTCACCGAATCATCGGGTAACGCGAACAAGATCGCTCGCGTGACGACGAACGGTGTCTTCACCGAATATCTCGTACCCACGCCGCTCGCAGCGCCGTATGGAATCGCGTTCGGTCCAGACGGCAACATCTGGTTTACGGAGAGCGGCAACACGAAGAAGGTGGGCAAGCTGATTCCGGATGCCCAGCCACCGTCGATGTCGGCGTTGCGACACAAGGTTACCTCGCTGAGGATACCGACCGGGCTGGCCGACAGCCTCCTTTCGAAGCTGGACGCGGCCGACGCCGCGTTGCAGCGCGGCAACACCAATGCGGCGTGCGGGCAGCTCCGCGCGTTCATCAACGAGGTGTCGGCGCAGAGTGGCAGAGGCAGGCCGATCAGCGCGGCCGACGGTGCAGACTTGATCAACACCGCGCAGGACATCCGTTCGTCGTTGAACTGTTGAGGGCCACGGCTGCTATCGGTTTTCCTAAGACAACGAGACTGCCTCGCTGTGCCGACGCACCGCCACGTTCACAACTGTTTGGTGGATGAGGGAGGGTGGTCGGGGCAAATGGATTTGAACCATCGACCTCACGGTCCCGAACCGTGCGCTCTAACCAGGCTGAGCTATGCCCCGATATCCGGCAGGCCAAACCGCGTCAGTCTACCGTTCATTCCTAGAAACGATAGCCTAGTCCGAACGAGACGATTGCGGGCCGCACGCTGAGATCGACGCTCGACGTCGTACCCGGAAAAGTCGTGCGCGATTTGGTTTCGATCGGCACGTAACGCGCGTCCGCCAGCAGTTTCCAGCGGCGGGCGACGTTGAATTCGAGCCCGCCGTCGACGACGAGGCCGGTCGGATCCTTGAAATGGATTCCGGTCGCGCTCGGTCCAAACCGCTCGTTGATGTTTCTGAGGATCGTGTGCACGACGCCCGCGCCGATGTACGGCCGAATCGTCCCGTGCTCCGTAAGATGCCACTGCATGACCGCGGAGATCGGATAAATCTGTGCCCAGCCAAGATCGGCGGTCGCGATGAAATCGCTCCCCACGACGCGAATCCGTGACTTCGTCTCGAGCGCTGCCACTTTCGCCTCAAACGAAAGGCGATCGCTGACGAACAGATTGAATCCGCCGCCGATGCCGCCGCCGCTCTGAAACGAAGGCTCGAAGAGCGTTCCGCCGGTGAAGTTCGTCGCCTTGCCGGTGCGGTGCACGCCTTCGACGTCGAAGAAGACGTCCATGCGGCGCTGCGCAAACAACGGAAGCGTCACAAAAGCGACCGCAATAACAACGACTGATTTCATGTCGGTGCCGTTTCAGCAAAAAGCGTGCTCTCCTGTTTAATTGAGGAATCCCCCTGAGCCAACGTCAGTTGTCGGCTGAGAAAGGAAGGTCCATGTTGCATCGAATCACCCTTGCACTCCTCTTTGCTGCGACCGCCGGCTGGGCGCAGCAGCAGTCTCCCCAATACGGCGAAAAGCTTGATGTGAATCTCGTCCTTCTCGACGCCGTCGTCACCGACTCCCGCGGCAACCAGATCCTCGGCCTCGACAAGCACGATTTCGTCGTGAAGGAAAACGGTATCGCGCAGGATATTGATTCGGTCGACTACTTCACCAACCGCCGCCTCCTGAATTCGCCGGAAAGCAAAGCGGCCTTCAAAGTCGAGCGCGTTCACGACCAGCGCTACTTCGTCTTCTTCTTCGACAAACCAACCGACCAGGGCATTTTCTTCAATCGTCTGGCGCTCGCGCGCAACGCCGTGAAGGACTTCATCCGCAAGGAAATGAAGTCGACCGACCTCGCGGCTGTCGTCGCGCATGACGTTCGCCTCAAGGTCTACAGCGACTTCACATCGAACCGTGAGCAGCTCACGCGCGCCGTCGATGAGACTGCGCTCTTCGGCCGCGGAATTACCGCCAGCGATACGGTCCCTGATGCGCCCTCGATTCTGCGCGGCAGCCGATCGCAACTGATCGACCAAACCGGCACGGTCTACGAAGCACTCGGATTCCTCGGCGAGCGGCTGCGCGGCATCCGCGCCCGCAAGGAAATCGTCCTCTTCTCCCTCGGCATCCACGAGCCGGGTGAAGAGATCCGCGGCGGAATGCTGGTCAGCACCAGCCGCTACTACGATCCGATGATGCGCGCGCTCAATCGCGCCGACGTCACCGTCTATCCCGTCAGCCTGCAGGAAGATCCGAATCAGCCGCCATTCGTGCATCAGAGCCTCGAGCGCATCGCGAGCGATACGAACGGCGAGTACTTCCGGTTCAACACGAGTTTCAATCCCGCGCTGCGCCAGGTCGACAAGCTGTCGAACGGTTACTACCTGATCAGCTACTACACGAAGCCGAAGAGCGGCGCAGGATTTCAGAAGGTCAACGTCGCGCTGAAGAATCCGGAGTTCCGCATTCGCGCGCGGCAGGGATATTCATACGGCGACTAAACGGATGCGATCGCCCGGCACGAGCTGGGCGAGCTTCCATCGCTCACTCGAGATCACGGTCGCGGGCTGCAGATAGCCGCCGGTGACCGGATGATCCGGACCTAACGCCACCAGCGTCCCATCGGCGTGCCACTGCAGCGTGCCGAATTGCGCACCGCAGGAGAGCATTTCCGTCGGCAATTGCGCGTCGATCTTTTCGAGCGGGCGCAGACGAATGCCGACGCGGTTCATGTGCGGGGTGACTTCCCATTCCGTCGGCAGCGGAGGGGCGTCGTGGGGTCCGCGCATGATTCGGATTTCTTTTGGAGTGCGGCGGCTTGCCGCCGCTCTTGTGCCGCGTTCAGAGCGGCGCCAAGGCGCCGCACTCCAGAGTGTCTCCCCTTTCTTCACGTCGCCCGCCACGCCACCCTCGATCGCGAGATAGCCGCGCATTCCGCGAATCCTTCCGATGTCGACGTCCTCGCGCACGTTCAACTCGCCATCGCAAAACGCGACGCGTAGTTTCTTGCGCAACCGCAACTTCGGACCGACCAGAACGCATTCGAGCAGCGGCGCACCGGGATCATTTCCAACCGCGGCGTTCGCGATGGCGGCAGCGTCTTCATCGAACGGTCCGCCGGGAGCCTCGCCGCGATCGAGCCGTTTCCAATCAGGCGCGGCGACGATGGTGGTGAGCTGCCCGGGCGAAATCACGTCGGCGATCACTTCCCCATGGGGCACCGACACTCTTGTCGGTGCTGGCGCAGGCAAGAGTGTCTGCACCACATCCATCTGGATTTCGTCTCCAGGCGCGAAAAGATTTACTGGCGCCGCGGTGCGGCCGAGGATGTTCCAGCCGCCGGGTGAGTCGACGGGATAGAAGCCGGCCATCGAAGCAGCGATCGCGAAACTGCCGCCCGGCACCAGATTCCGCGACGTCGATCGCCGCGGCATCGACCATTCCGCCGGCCAGCCTTCGAGATAGGCGAAGCCGGCGCGGAATCCGAGGTAGCGGGCGACGAGGAGGATCGAGGGAATGCGTTGTAAGAATGCATCGCGAGATATGCGCACGAAACCGAGAAACTCCGCGAGATCGAGCGCGTGGTTTTCATGAAACGACACTGCGATGCGATGTCGCTTCGTCGCGACTGAGCTGGCGACCACAGCGGAATCGATTGCGCGTCGCACCGCATCGGCGTCGCTCGTCCCGATCACGTAAACGGATTCGTGTCCGACGATCGCCGCCACCACGCCCGCGATCGCGCGCACGCTTTCAGCCGCTGCGCGCACGCGCGCCGCGGACGCGTCCGGCAGCGTCACGAGCAGGGCGCGATCTCCCGCCGGCGCAATGTGCATCGATCGAACGATGATACCTTTCGCGAATGCAGAACCAGGCGACGCTCCTCGCATCGCTCGCACATCAGGCGATGATCGATCACGGGCTGGAGCCCGATTTCTCGAAACAAGCCGAGAAGCAGCTCACAACAATCGACGCGCCCGCGAACGAAAACAGCTTGGCGATCCGCGACCTTCGTAACCTGCTGTGGTGCTCGATCGACAACGATGACTCGCGCGATCTCGATCAGCTCACGGTCGCCGAGGACAAAGGCAAGGGCGAGGTGCGGATCATGATCGCGGTCGCGGACGTCGATGCGCTGGTGAAGCGCAGCACGCCGATCGACGATCACGCCGAGAAGAACACGACATCCGTCTACACCGCCGCGAAGATCTTCCCGATGCTCCCGGAAAAGCTCTCGACGAATCTCACTTCGCTCAACGAAGGCGAGGACCGCATCGCGATGGTCGTCGACATCCTCGTCGCCGCCGACGGATCGGTGAAGTCCGGCGATGTGTATCGCGGGCGCGTGCACAACCGCGCGAAGCTGACGTACAACGCCGTCGGCATGTGGCTTCAGGGCCAGGCCGAACCGCCCGAAAAAGTCACGAACATCAAAGGGCTGGCCGAAAACCTCAAGCTTCAGGATCACATCGCCGACAAGATGCGCGAGCTGCGGCACGAGCATGGTGCGCTCGATCTCGAGACGATCGAGGCGCGCCCGGTGTTCAAAGGAGACCAGATCGTCGACCTCCGCGCTGAGGCGCGCAACAACGCGCGGAACCTCATCGAAGACTTCATGATCGCGGCCAACGGCGTGACTGCGCGATTTCTGGCGTCGAAGAAGCTTCCCAGCCTGCGACGCGTCGTGCGCTCCCCCGAGCGCTGGGACCGCATCGAGGCGATCGCTTCCAACCTCGGCGACCACCTCCCGCCCGATCCCGATGCCAAGGCGCTCGAAGAGTTTCTCGTCCGCCGCCGAAAAGCAGACCCGCTGCGCTTTCCCGATCTGTCGCTCGCGATCGTCAAGGCGATGGGCGCCGGCGAATACGTCGTCGAGCGGCCGGGACAGACTCCGATCGGACACTTCGGTCTGGCCGTCCGCGATTACACACATTCGACCGCGCCTAACAGGCGATTTCCCGATCTGATCACGCATCGCATGATCAAGGCCGCGCTTGCCGGCACGCAGCAGCCGTATCCGGAAGACGAGTTGGATGATCTCGCCCGCCATTGCACAGAGGCGGAGGATGCCGCGAACAAAGTGGAGCGTCAGGTGAGGAAGTCGGCGGCTGCGATCCTGCTGTCGCCGCGCGTCGGCGATCGATTCGACGCCATCGTCACGGGCGCGTCATCGAAAGGAACGTGGGTCCGCATTTTCCATCCGCCGGTCGAAGGAAAACTCATCCACGGAACCGACGGCATGGACCTTGGCGACCGCCTGCGCGTCAAGCTGATCGGGGTTGACGTTCCGGCGGGCCATATCGATTTCGCGCGGTCAAAGCGCTGACAGCAGACGATTCTGCGTCGAATCATCTGACGTGGGCGTGTGGAATCTCGCTCTTTGCAACGCAGATGTTATCGATCAAACGCGTTTTTCCAATTCGGACGGCGCCCGCGACGAGCACATCGTGATGAAAATCGGCCGGCGCGCGGAAGGTCAGCGGATCGACAACCGCCAGATAATCGACTTCCACCCCTCGGGTTTCGGCGGCCATCCTGCGCATGAGTTTCTCGATCTCCGCGATGTCGTGGATGCCGTGGCGGATGGCGTCCGCGCCAGCGCTCAATGCGCGATGCAGCACAGGCGCCAGCGCGCGCTGCTCTTTCGACAGGTAGCTGTTGCGCGACGAAAGCGCGAGGCCGTCATGCTCGCGAATCGTTTCGCCGAAGACCAAACGCACCGGCACATCGAGATCGCGGACCATCTGATCGATGACCGCGCACTGCTGCGCATCCTTGCGTCCGAAGACCGCGAGATCAGGCAGGATGATGTTGAACAGCTTCATCACGACCGTTGCGACTCCGGTGAAATGTCCCGGCCGCCGGTCACCTTCCAGCGGCGCGGCGACTTCGCTCACGACGACTTTCGTGCTCGCGCTCGGCGGATACATCACATCGACGGGCGGCAGAAAAAGAAGATCGACACCTTCGCCTTCGAGCAGCTCGCGATCGCGTTTCTCATCGCGCGGATATTTTTCGAAGTCTTCGTTCGGACCGAATTGCAGCGGATTGACGAAGATGGAGACGACGATGAAATCGGCGCCGTTGGCGCGGGCCACGCGAATCAACGAAAGATGGCCCTCGTGAAGAAAGCCCATGGTCGGAACGAATCCAACGACGCGCGCGGCAGCTCGCGCGTTACCGATTGCGGCTCTGACTTCATCAATCGTTCGTGCGGTAATCACTGTGTGTCATCCCGAGCGTAGCGAGGGACCGGTGTGGGCGGGTGGTGCGCAAATGTACATTCTCGCACCGCACACCCACACCGGTCCCGCGCTACGCTCGGGATGACACCCTGTGCATCAATTCACTTTCGGCATCGGCACCACGACCGAATCGCCATACAGCTTCTTCAGCTCTTCGGTGCTGCTCATGTGGAACGACTCCGCGGTGCCGTCGGGGAAGCGTCCGCTGCGCACATCCTCGAGGTATTTCCCGATCGCGGCGCGCATGTCATCGCCGACATTCGCGTAGCGGCGAACGAATTTCGCAGTGTGGCCGTCGTAGAGACCGAGGAGGTCGTGGAAGACGAGGACCTGTCCGTCGCATGAGGGTCCGGCGCCGATGCCGATCGTCGGAATCGAAATGCGCTCGGTGATCAACGCCGCCAGCTCCTCCGGAACGCATTCGAGGACGAGCGAGAAACAGCCGGCGCGATCGAGCGCGACCGCCTCGTCGATCAGCCGTTTCGCATCATCGGCATTCTTCCCCTGCAGCTTGAATCCGCCGACCACGTTCACTGACTGCGGTGTCAGGCCGATGTGGCCCATCACCGGGATCTCGGCGTTCAGGATTGCCTCGACGGTCTTGATCCGCGCAGGCTTTCCGCCTTCGATCTTCACCGCGCGAGCGCCGGCGCGGATGAATTCGCCGGCGTTGCGAACCGACTCCTCGTCCGACACGTGGTACGTCAGGTATGGCATGTCGCCGACGACCAGCGCGCGCTGGGTGCCGCGCGCGACCGCTCGGGTGTGGTGCAGCATCTCGTCGAGCGTGACGCTGAGAGTGTCGGGATAGCCGAGGACGACCATGCCGAGGGAGTCACCGACCAGGATGATGTCGGTTCCGGCGGCGTCGGCGATCTTCGCGCTTGGGAAGTCGTACGCGGTCAGCATGCCGATGCGCTGCGCGCGCTTCATCGCTTTGATCGCGGGAACGGTGATCCGTTTCTGTTCTGTCATTT
>DATBSF010000097.1:0-3388 GCA_036559905.1 Thermoanaerobaculia bacterium
AGGAACAGTGCCGAGTGCCGGTTGCCGAGTGCCGAGGATGGATCTGCTCAGCACTCGGCACTCGGCCGCGATTGGCGATCTGGGGCCCGGCTCGCAGCTCGTGATCACGTCCGGCCGCCGACGGAGCGATTGCGACGATTGCGATCAACAGGTCGCTATTGCCGCCGTCGCGCCGGGTCTAGGAACAGTGCCGAGTGCCGAGTGCCGAGGATGGATCTGCTCAGCACTCGGCACTCGGCCGCGATTGGCGATCTGGTGCCCGGCTCTCAGCTCGTGATCACGTCGGCCGCCGACGGAGCGATTGCGGCGATTACGATCAACGGGTCGCTGTTGCCGCCGTCGCGCCGGGTCTAGGAACAGTGCCGAGTGCCGGTGCCGAGTGATGGGTGCGCTCGGCACTCGGCCCACGGCACTCGGCACTTTTTCTAACCAACAATCCACAGCGCCTGCTGTCGCGCGACCGCCTGCCCGGCTGAAAGCATCAACTGCACGTACGTCTGAATATCGAGATCGGCCTCGAAGAGCTCGTCGTCTTCCAGATACTTCGCAGCCAGTTGCATCAGCTCGACGTCATCGGTCGGCAGCGACCGGCTGGCCGCGAACTTCCGCAGCGCATCGAGGAGCGCGGGGAGGCTCGCGACGTGAAACGGATCGGCAACATTCGGCACCGCGATCTCCTCGATTCCTTTGAGCGGAGCATCGACGAAAACGGCTTGATAGGCATCGATGCCTGCGATCTGCGGAATGCGCTGCTGCAGCGCGACCCAGCCGCGAACATCCACTTCATCTGAGCGATACGGCTCGTCGTTCTGCCCGTCCGTGATTGAGAAACGCTGCTGCAGCGCGGCTTCGACCGCAGGCGCCAGATCGGGTCCCAAAACGTCGTGTGCGGAGCCCGCAATGAAGGTCAGCGGCACGGCGTGGGAGCTTACCACGGCACTTTGCATACAATCGCGGAGGTGTTCGACCGCCTGAAACGGATCGCGCCGTTTCTCAAGCCGCTGCTGATCCTCATCATTTTTGCGATCGCGCTTCGCGTCCTCGGCAACACGCTCGCGCACTACCGATACCACGACATCGTCAATTACATCAGCTCGCTTCCGATCGATCAGATCGTCGCGGCGGTGGTGCTGACGCTTCTCGGATATCTCGTGATGACGGGCTACGACACGCTGGCGTTCGAGTACATCCGCCATCCGCTTCCCTATCGCAAAATCGCGCTGGCCTCGTTCATCGGCTACGCGTTCAACAACAACGTCGGGCTGTCGGGGCTGGTCGGCGGATCGCTGCGCTACCGGCTGTACACGTCGTGGAGGCTGAGCGCGGTCGAGATCGCGAAGGTCATCGCGTTCTGCACCATCAGCTTCTGGCTCGGATTCATCGTGTTAGGCGGAACCTTCTTCATCGTCATTCCGCCCGACATTCCTCCTTCGGTCCATCTGCCTCTCAACTCGATCCGCCTCCTCGGCGTCATCCTTCTGCTCCCGGCGATCGCGTATCTCGGCTGGATCACTTTTCGCCGCGAGCCGTTTCGCATCCGCCAGTGGGATTTCGAGCTGCCGACATTCGGACTCTTCATTGCGCAGGTCACGATCTCGGTGGTCGACTGGACGATCGCAGCCAGCGTCCTCTACATCCTTCTCCCCGATTCGCTTCCGCTGACCTTCTCGCGATTTCTCGGCATCTTCCTTCTGGCGCAGATCTCGGGAGTCGCGTCGAACGTGCCGGGCGGCTTCGGAATCTTCGAAGCGGTCATCCTCATTTTTCTCGCGCCGTTCTACTCCGCTTCTTCGATTCTCGGCGCGCTGGTCGCGTTCCGTGTCATCTATTACCTGCTGCCGCTTTTCATCGCGACGATTCTTCTGGCGACGCACGAGATCGTCGAGAAGCGCGAAGGTGTCGCGCGCGCGTGGAAGATTTTCGGGCGATGGGCGCCCGGCATCGCGCCGAACCTGCTGGCGTTCACGACGTTCGTCGGCGGAGCGGTGCTGCTCTTCTCCGGCGTCACGCCGACACTTCCGAGCCGCCTGCACTGGCTGCGGCGCCTCGTACCGTTGCCGATCGTCGAGATCTCGCATTTCTTCGGAAGCATCGCCGGCGCGCTCCTGCTGCTGCTCGCGCGCGGACTGCAGCGACGCCTCGACGCGGCGTATCAGCTCGCGGTTCTCGTCCTCTCGGCGGGCATCGTCCTCCAGATTTTCAAAGGCGGCGATTACGAGGAGGCCGGGATCCTCGGAATCATGCTCTTCGCGCTGGTGTCATCGCGGCGCCACTTCCATCGCAAAGCGTCGCTGGTGAACGAGAGCTTCGGGCCGGGATGGATCTTCGCGATTCTTCTCGTGCTGATGTCGTCGGCGTGGCTCGGCTTCTTCAGCTACAAGCATGTCGAGTATTCGAACGACCTGTGGTGGCGATTCCAGTTTCGAGGCGATGCCCCGCGATTTCTGCGCGCATCGGTCGGCGTCATCGCCGCCATGTTGATCGTCGCGGTGCGACACCTCCTGCGCCCCGCGATCCCCGAACCCGACCCACCCGCCCGGGCGGAGCTCGATCGCGCCGCGGAAATCGTGCACGCCGACGCCCACAGCCAGGCGGCGCTGGCGCTCCTCGGCGACAAACCGTTGCTGTGGAGCGACAGCGGACGCGCGTTCATCATGTACGGCGTCGAAAAGCGAAGCTGGATCACGATGGGCGATCCCGTCGGGCCGGACGATGAGAAATCGGAGCTGATCTGGAAATTTCGCGAGCTGTGCGATCTGCACGCCGGCTGGCCGGTCTTCTACGAAATCGAGCGGCAGCATCTCCACCACTACCTCGACCTCGGCCTGACACTGCAGAAGATCGGCGAAGAGGCGCGCGTCTCGCTGCCTGACTTCACGCTCGAAGGCAGCTCGCGGAAATGGATGCGCAAGATGCAGCGGAAGGTCGAATCGGAAGAGTGCGGATTCGAGATCGTCGCGGACGCGACGACGATTCTTTCCGAGCTGCGCGAGATCTCCGATGCGTGGCTGGCGGAAAAAAAGACGCGAGAGAAAGGATTCTCTCTCGGGTTTTTCGCAGAGGATTACGTGAGGCGGTTTCCGGTGGCGGTGGTGCGGCGCGGAGCGCGCGTCGTCGCGTTCTCGAACATCTGGACGAGCGGCGGCAATGAGGAGGTCTCGGTCGATCTGATGCGGCATCGCCTCGACGCGCCGCCCGGCGTCATGGACTACATGTTCCTCAACCTCATCCTGTGGGGCCAGCAGCAAGGCTACAGATTCTTCAACCTCGGCATGGCGCCGCTGTCGGGACTCGAGAATCGATCGCTGGGCACCATTTGGAATCGCGTCGGCGCGCTCACCTATCGTTTCGGCGAGCACTTCTACAACTTCCAGGGATTGCGTCAGTA
>DATBSF010000098.1:0-5710 GCA_036559905.1 Thermoanaerobaculia bacterium
TGGAGTGCTTCGTGAAATTGGGCGCGTGGACATTGAATCGCGAAGCGTTCTTCGAGCAGATCGACGATTACTCGAATGCCGACGTGCAGCGAGCGATCGAGTCGCTCGAGCGCGAAGGCAGGGTCGCGCGATTCACCGATCGGGGATCGGCATGGGTCGCCCTTCAGACCGAGGCGAACGAATCGAAACTGGCTCGCTGAGTCTCGTCTAAAATCAGCGCCACTGTGCGCTCCGATTACAAAGCAATTTCTTTCGCCGACAAGTTCAAGAAGTTCTCCGAAGTCTTCCAGCCCAAGGTCATCGCGAAGATGAACGACTACGAGTTCAAGCTCGCGCGCGTGAAGGGCGATTTCGTCTGGCACAGCCACGCCGAAACCGATGAGACGTTCATCGTCATCGACGGCGAGATGATCATCGAGTTCCGCGACGGAAAAGTCGCGCTGAAATCGGGAGACATGTTCGTCGTGCCGCGCGGCAAGGAGCACAAGCCGTTCGCAGCGAACGAATGCAAGATCATGCTGATCGAGCCGGCCGGCACTGTGAACACGGGCGAGGCGGGCGGCGCTCTGACCGCGCCTAACGACGCTTGGATTTGAAGGAGGGAGCAATCATGGTGTGGACCGGACGCATTATCAGCGGATTGATCATTCTCTTCATGCTCTTCGACAGCGGAGCGAAAATCGCGCGATTCGCGCCTTACGTCGAAGGAACGGTGAAGGCCGGCTTTGCCGACAGCCTGGTCGTGCCGCTCGGCATCCTGGGGTTGTTCTGCACAATCCTATACGCCATCCCGCAGACCTCGATCTTCGGCGCGATCCTGATGACGGCGTACTACGGCGGCGCGACCGCGACGCATGTCCGCCTCGGGCAACCGTTTTATTTTCCGGTTGTCTTCGGGATTCTGGTTTGGATCGCGATGTATCTTCGCGAGCCGCGGTTGCGTGAGCTGGTTCCGCTGCGTCGGATCAAAACGACGACGATGGTCGCCGCGGTTTTCATTGTCGTTGCGCTGCCGCTGAGAGCCGACACCGTCGCCGTCGTCGACGGCAAGGCGATCACGGCCGCGGAGATCGAAAAGCGCGTCGCGGCTTCGCTTTTTCCGCTGCACCAGCAGGAATACGACATCAGATCGAAGGCTGTGAAGGAGGTCGCGATCGAGCGCGCGATGACATCCGAGGCGGCGCGGCGCGGGATCACCGTCGACGAGTTGATCAAGCGCGAAGTCGACGCCAAGGTTGTCCAGCCCGATGAAGAACAAATCAAAATGATGCTTCGCGTGCTCGCGTCGCGACTTGCGAAAGATCCGGACGAAGCGCGGAAGGTCGTCATCGAGTCGCTGCGCGGGCAGAAGATGCAAGAGCGCGCGTCGCAGTTCCACAGCGAGCTTCTGGCGCACGCGAATTTCGAGATGCGGATGACTCCACCGCGCGCGAAGATCGCGATCGCAGCATCCGATCCGATGCGCGGCGACTCCACCGCGCGCATCACGGTCGTCGAATTTTCAGATTTCCAGTGCCCGTACTGCATTCGATCGCAGAACACTCTCCGCGAAGTACAGAAGCAATACGCGAAAGATGTGCGGCTGGTCTTCAAACAATTTCCGCTGCAGGACCTGCACGAGCATGCGCGGATGGCGGCCGAAGCGTCGTTGTGCGCGAGGGATCAGGGGAAGTTCTGGCAGCTGCACGACTGGTTGTTCGAGAACGGCGCGAAGCTCTCGCGCGATGCGGTGGTCGCCGCTGCGCCGTCACTCAGTATTGATGGCGCGTCGCTCGGCAAGTGCATGGACGATCACCTCCACGCCGCCGATGTCGATCGCGACGTCGCCCTCGGCGAGGACATCGGAGTCAACGGCACGCCTTTCTTCTTCATCAATGGGCGCCTGCTGACGAGCGGAAACTCCCTCGCCAATTTTCGCGAGGTGATCGACGACGAGCTCCGCATCGCGGAAGGCTCGGCGTCCAGGCGAGGAAACGGCGCAAATCGCTGAGCTCGTAACTGCGTGGTCTCTCGCTTGCTACTTTCTGCGACATGCGTTTCCTCCTCGGCGCGTTCATCCTCATCACAACGGTTGCGCAAGCGGCTTCACCGCAGCGGACATTCGGTCCGGACACCACCTCAACCGGAGTCAACACCGGCCCACCAACTCTCCAACCCGGCCTAACATGCAGCGCCGCCGGGCCGGCACCCGAACCACTGACATGCACCGGCCACCTTGCCAGCGATCTCGACGGAACCATGCTCGACGTGACCGCGTGGGCACCACAGGACACTCTGCCGCATCCGCTGGCGGTCGCAATTCACGGATGGGGCGGCAGCAAGAATTCCAACAACAAGTACGCGCGGCAGATGACCGATGCCGGCTTCGCGTTTCTGTCGTACTCGACGCGCGGCTTCGGCGATTCCTACGGTGAAGTCAACCTCGCCGATGTGAACGTCGAAGGCGCAGACCTGCGCAGCATGATCGGTCAGGTCGCCGAACAGTCCGAGCTGCACGTCGACGCAGCGAACGTGGCAGTCTTCGGCGCATCGTACGGTGGCGCGCATGCATTCCTCGCCGCGCTGCGAACCAGCTTCACTTCGCCACACGGCCAAAACATTGTCATCCGGACAGTCGCCCCCCTCGCGACGTGGTCCGAGCTGACCGGCGCGCTTCGGCCTAACGGCCAGGGTGATCCGATCGAGCCGGCCGGAGGATTCAAGTTCAGCTTCGTCGAAGGTTTGTACTTCGGAGGTTGTAAAGACACGCCGGTGTGCACGAACTATCCGAACTACTTGAAAATCTGGAATGCCTGGATTACCACAACTGAACCGAGCAACGCGACCGCGATCGATCGCCAGATCGTCGACGGCTTTTCCGGCTACCGCTCGATCTACTGGCAGAGTGAATTCTGGAACGGCGCGGCGGCCGCGCGGCTTCCGATTTTCATGGCGCAAGGCTGGACCGACGATCTCTTTCCGGTCGGCGAGACTCTCCGGATGTACAACGCGCTGAAGTCGATCGACCGCAACTACCCGATCGCCCTCTATCTCGGCGACGTCGGGCATCCTCGAGCGCGAAACAAGCCGGAGGAAGTCGAGTTCGTCATCGATCAGTTGTTGGACTGGCTGAAGTGGTACCTGAAAAACGAAGGAACACAGCCGTCACTCGACGTGCAGGCGGCGATCACGGGTTCGAAGGACGCGCCGTTCATTCCCGAGGACGACGTCATTCGTGTGCCGGCCTACGATCAACTCGCAACCGGCAGCATCGAGCGCTCTTTCAGCGACACACAGCTCCTCACATTCAATCCCGCAAGCATTGGCGGCGTCCCGTGGGATCCGTTCGTCATGCTGGCCGCCGAAGAGTTGGCGTTCAATCCCAACGACGTGCCGTCCGATTTCGTGCCGGGCGACGTCGCTGTCTACGAAGTTCCCGTGTCCGCGCTCGCGTCGCAGGGCCTGCTGATCGCCGGGCAGCCGATCGTGACGATGAAAATCAAGCAGCTCTCGCCGACCGGCGTGCGCGAGCAGATCAACGTTCGTCTCTTCGACGTAAAACCCGATGCGACGAAAACGCTCATTACGCGGGGAACATACACGATCGATGGCACCCCACGGTGGATCGGCACCGAGAAGATCGCCGTGACAACCTACGGAAACGTATGGCGGGCCGAGGCGACCGACATCCCGCGTCTGGAGATCAGCAACGTCGACAGCCCATACATTGCGCCGAGCAAAATCCCGTCGGTGACGGAAGTCAGCAAGGTCACGCTGACGATCCCGGTGCGGTAGCCCTCACACTCCCTCCACAATCTCAGTGCATCTTCCTCGTTGTAAGGAGGAAGTCATGAATCGACAAAGATGGGCAATTGTCGCGGCTGCTTTGGTTTTGGCTGCGATCGTCGGCGGCATCGCGTACAACGTCGGCATCCAACAAGGCATCGCGCAGAGCGGAAAAGTCATCACGGCGCCGGGGGCAACGTACCCGTATCCATACCACGGATGGCATCGCCCGTGGGGCTTCGGATTCTTTTTCTTTCCGTTCTTTTTCTTCGCGTTGTGGTTCCTGATTTTTCGTGGGATCTTCTGGCGCGGTGGATGGCACCGTCGCGGCTACGGTCCGAACGGCGATCTCGACGAATGGCATCGTCGGGCGCACGAGCGCATGGGTAGTGGATCGATGTGAAAACGATTCTGGTCGTTGATGACGAGCCGCAGATTGCCGAGATCGCAACCGACTATCTTCGGATGGCCGGGTTCGATGTGATCGCGGCCGGTGACGGCGTCCGCGCGCTGGAAGCAGTGCGCGGGCGCCATCCCGACCTCGTCATCCTCGACCTCGGCCTTCCGCGGATGGATGGCATCGATGTGGCGCGCGCCATCCGCCGCGATTCCGATCTCCCGATCATCATGCTTACCGCGCGTGCGCAGGAAGAGGACCGCTTGCACGGTTTGGAGATCGGCGCCGACGACTACATCACGAAGCCCTTCAGCCCGCGCGAGCTCGTCGCGCGCGTGCGCGCCGTGCTCCGGCGAACGGAGAAGCGCAGCGACGACGCCGATGTCTTTCGCGTTGCCGATCTGGTGATCGACGTCCCGCGCATGCAGATCACCCGCGGCGACGATTCGATCGAGCTGACGCCGACGGAGTTTCAGATCGTTGCGATGCTCGCGCGTCACGCGGGCCGCGTCTTCACTCGCGCGCAGCTGCTCGACGCCGTGCGCGGTTCGTCGGCCGAGGCTTTCGATCGCGCGATCGATTCTCACGTGAAGAACATTCGCAGGAAGTTAGGCGCGCAATACGTCGAGTCGGTGTACGGCATCGGTTACAGGTTCATCGAGGCATGAGTAGAACACCCCTCACCCGGCCTCCGGCCACCCTCTCCCCGCTGCCGCGGGGCGAGGGCTCTCATTGCGAGATCCCTCTCCCGCTTGCGGGAGAGGGTGCCGCGAAGCGGCGGGTGAGGGCGTGAGAATGCGATCAACGCACCGGCACTGGCGACATCGCGGACCGCCACCGTTCGTGCGCCGGATGGGGTGCTCGTTTGGAGCGCTGATTATCCTGGCGATCATCGGAGCGAGCGCGCTGTTCTCGATGCAGCGTACGGCCGTGACCATTGCGGTTGCCATCGCCGCGGCGGCCGCCATCGTCGTGGGCTTCGTCTTGTCCATCCGGCGCGTCTCGAGACACTTCAGCGCGCAGGATCGGCTGCGACGGCAATTGATGGCCGACGTCGCGCACGAGCTGAGGACGCCGCTGGCGATTCTTCAAGGGCGGATCGAAGGTCTGATCGACGGCGTTTATCCGCGCGATGACGCGCGCATGGTCGGGCTTCTCGAGGAAACGCAACATCTCTCGCGGCTGGTCGAGGATCTTCGGACTCTCGCCAATGCGGAGGCGGGAGCGCTCGATCTGCGGAAGGAGATGGTCGACCCAGCGGATCTGATCCGCGACGCTGCGAGCGCCTTCGATCGCCGCATTGAGGTCGATGCTCCCGACGAATTGCCACTCATCGAGGTCGACCCCGTTCGCGTGCGCGAGGTTCTGCTCAACCTTCTGTCGAACGCGGTGCGCCACACACCCGCGGACGGGACGATCGCGATTCGAGCCGAAATGCAGCCGAAGCAATTGATCGTGCGCGTGTCCGATACCGGCAGCGGCATCGCGCCCGAGGACTTACCGCGAATCTTCGAGCGCTTCCAGAAAGGCCGCGACTCGCACGGCTCG
>DATBSF010000099.1:0-8473 GCA_036559905.1 Thermoanaerobaculia bacterium
ATCGCGCGCGCCGGGCATCCGACGCCCGACGATGTCGACGTCGAAGCGCTGGAGACCGATGGCCTCAGCGTGTTTTACGCGCCGGTCGATGACGTCGAATTCTCGCAGCCGGTGATCGATGCGCGATCGAAGGATGTCGAATGGCTCGGTGCGATCGGCTATCGGCATCAGTCGGTGATGTCGGCCCTGATGCGCGGAGGCACAGTGATTCCGCTTCGCGCGTTCACTCTATTTGCGAACGAAACGACGCTTCGGAATCACGTGAAAGCCGAGCGCGCGAATTTCATCCGCATCCTCGATCGTCTGGAGGGAAAGCAGGAGTGGACGCTGCGCATCGAGTTTCGCCCCGAGCAATGGAACGACGCGCTGGTGCGTCGCGTCGGTTCGCTCAAGAAGCTGACAAGCGAAATCGAGCAGGCGGCCGAAGGGAAGGCGTATCTGCTGCGGAAGAAATTGGATGAAGAGAAAAAGCGCGTATCGAAGGATGCCGAGCAGCAGATCGTCACGGAAGTCGAAGACGCAGTGACGCAGAAGCTCGCGTGCGACGTGGTCTCCGAGTCGCGCGTGCAGCGCGGCGGAGCATTTCCGCAGATCAACGTCCTCATCAATCGTGACGAGGAAGCGCGTTTGCAGGAGCTGAGCGACGAGCTGACGCACCGGTATGAGGGCGAGGGAGTGACGCTGGCGCTCACGGGACCGTGGCCGCCGTATAGCTTCGCCGGAACGATGAACGCGGAACGATGAACGATGAACATTTGACGGTTCATCGTTCATCGTTCATCGTTCATCGTTCGTAAGACATGGCTGACGAATCACAAGAAATCACGCTGCTGGAAACTCTCGATCATCTGCTCGATCGCGGCGTGGTCATTGCGGGCGAAGCGACCATCTCCATCGGCGATGTCGACCTCCTGTACCTCGGTCTCAACATCGTTCTGGCGAACATCGACGCCGTCGCGCGCTCGAGTCAGAAATGAAGTGGGTCGTGATCGGAGCGCATCTAAAACGCGAAGATGTCGAACCGATCGCGAACGTGATCCCGATCGGCGATCTGTTCCTCAGCGCAGTGCCCATCGATGACGATCGTCCGCTCGGCGATCGCGATCTGCTCATGCAGGTTGCCGATGTCCGCGCGAAGCTGCTCGATCGCGCGACGTTCGTCGCGATCCGTTACGGCTTCGCTGTCCGCGATGCGGCGGAGGCGACGAGCAAGTGCGGCGGGCTCACGACGCGGTGGCGCGCGCTGATCGAAGCGCATCGTGATGAAGTCGAGATGACCCTCAAGATCGCGGCCGCCGCCCCCACCGCCCGCCCCAATCGCCACGATTTTTCCTCAGGCGCCGAGTACATGCGCGCGTTGCATGCAAGCGCGCACACCGCGGATGTCGATCCGAGTTTTCGCGATGGAGTCGAGCGCGCGCTCGTGCCGCTGACGACGCAGCATCGCTGGATGCATCGCGATCGATCGTCGATGGAGCTGGCGATGCTCGTGCGACGGCGCGACCTGGAAAAGATTCTCGATGCGGGCGAGAAGCTCCGAAAGGAATTCGCGGCTGTTCCGTTTCTTCTTTCCGGCCCGTGGCCGCTGGAGGTCTTCGCCGATGATCATCAGCAATGAGGAAGAACGGCTGCGCCAATCGCTGACTTTCGCCGAGCCTTCGATTCCGCAGCGAATCTCCGCCGATCCGGAGGTCGTCGAGAACGGGCTGGCGAAGCTGGTGCTGTCGATCATCGAGCTCGTTCGGCGCCTCCTCGAGAAACAGGCGCTGCGCCGGATGGACGCCGGCAATCTCACCGATCAGGAAGTCGAACGCCTGGGCGCCTCGCTGATGAAACTCGAGGAAAAGATGGAGGAGTTGAAGGGCGTCTTCGGGCTCACGGATGACGATTTGAATTTGAAATTGGGTCCGGTGAGATCACTCGAATAGAGTCTGGAGTGCGGCGGCTTGCCGCCGCTTTTCGAACGGCAGCTTGCTGCCGCGGCAAGCCGCGGCTATGAGAGCGGTGCCAGGGCACCGCACTCCAGAGAACTTGCTTGACGCGCCAGCGTCAAGCAACTAGGCTCCGCGAGCCATGGCGATCGAGTCGCGACAGCCGCAGGGTCTCGTCGACATCCTCGACAAGATCCTCGACAAGGGTCTGGTTGTCGCCGGAGACATCAAGGTCTCTCTTGCCAACGTCGAGTTGCTCACGATTCAATTGCGTCTCGTGATCTGCTCGATCGACAAGGCTCAGGCGATCGGAATCAACTGGTGGCGATCGGATCGCTTCTATTCAGGCGAACCGATCGATCCCGCGGAGTACACGGCGCTCAAAGCGCGCGTGAATCAACTGGAGCAGAAGCTTAGCGACCGCAGTCTTCCGCGGCCGCAGCCGGAGAGGAAAGGCAGGTAGGCGATGGCAGTCGAACGCGCACCGGGCGGAAGCAGCCTTATCGACGTACTCGATCGAATTCTCGACAAGGGCATCGTCGTCGACGCGTGGGTCAGGATCTCACTCGTCGGCATCGACCTGATCACAGTTGAGGCCCGCGTCGTCATCGCGTCGATTGACACGTACCTCAAGTACGCCGAAGCGGTCGGCATCACGCCGACGGTCTCGCGCCCCGCGCTCGGGCCGGGCGGCGGGGGCGGGCTGGCGGGCGGGTTGGGCAGTACCTCGGAACCGTCTACTTCAGGTACTGGTCGAACCAACCGATAACCGTCTCGTACCACAGCCTCGAATTTCGAGGCTTCAACACCCAGTGACCCTCGTCCGGGAAGTAGAGCAGCTTGGACGGAACTCCGCGGCGCTGCAGCGCAGTGAAAAGCTGCAAACCCTGATCGATCGGGACGCGGTAATCGAGCTCGCTGTGGATCACCAGCGTCGGCGTCTTGAAGTTCTTCACGTACAGATGCGGTGACCACTTCTCGTACAGCTCGGGGTTGTCCCACGGGTTTCCATGAAACTCCCACTCCGGAAACCACAGCTCCTCGGTGACTCCGTACATCGACGTGAGGTTGTAGACGCCATCGTGTGACGCGAGCGCTTTGAATCTGTTGGTGTGGCCGAGGATCCAGTCGATCATGTAGCCGCCGAAGGAGGCGCCGGCGGCGCCGATGCGATTTGAATCGACGAACGGCATCGCGGCCAGCTTGTCGACTCCGTTCATGATGTCGATGTAGGCCTTGCCGCCCCAGTCACCGGAGATTTCCTCGACGAATTTCTGACCGTAGCCGGTCGAGCCGCGCGGATTCGGCATGAAGACGACGTATCCGCGTGCGGCCCACATCTGCGAATTCCATCGATACGACCAGGCGTCGCTCCATGCGCCTTGAGGACCGCCGTGAATTAGAACGATCGCGGGATATTTCTTCGAGGCATCAAAGTTTGGCGGCTTCACAATCAGCGCTTGAATCTGCGCTCCGTCTGCACCTGTGTACCGATAGTCGCTCACCTCCCCCGGCACGATTGATCGCAGCAAGGCGTCGTTTTCGTGAGTGATCTGGTCATGGTCCTTGCCGTTGGTTCCCAGCGAGTAGATCTCCGCGGGACTCGTGAGCGATGAGCGTTCGAAATACAACGTCTTTCCATCGCCGCTAATCGCCAATCCATCCGCCGACGCCTGCGCCCACTGCGTGTGGGGTTTGTTGTCGCTCAAGGTGAACTGCGTGACGCCGTTTTTTGTCGCGACCGGATACGTGACGTAGAGCGATTGGCTGTCGGGTGCCCAGATGAACGCGTTGACCCATTGCTGGAAGGTGGGAGCGATGCGGCGTGATGTGCCGCTGGCGCGATCGTAGAGCCAGAGCTCCCACAGATCCGACTCATACCCGGCGCGTGACTGCGAGCGATAGGCGATGTAATGGCCGTCAGGCGAATATTTCGGACTCGTATCGGCGCCCAGCCGCGTGGTGATGCGGCGTGCATCTCCACCCGCGATCGGAACGATAAAGACATCCGAATTCGTGGATAGCTCCGGATGATCGGACGTATCGCGCGCGAACGCGAGCTCCTTGCCGTCTGGCGAGACATCGAATTCGTCGCCGCCGCCGATCGAGAACGGGGGCGCATCGAACGCTCCCGGCGTCAGATCGCGTGCATTGCCGCTCAGCGGAACGAAGAGGATGTGTGTGCGCGTCGGCGCTTGCCACGCTTTCCAGTGGCGATACAGAAGGCTCGTGATGATGCGCGCGCTGGTTGGCTTGCTCTCGGCGGCGGTCGTCTTGTCCTTGATGCAGGCCGGATCGACGCCGCAATCGGGATAGATGTCGGAGACGACGAGCAGGCCCTTGGAATCCGGCATCCACTTCAGGGATCCGACGCCGCCCGCGAGATCAGTCAGCTTGCGCGAAGTTCCGTCGACATAGAGCTGCACCTGATCGTCTTTGATGTAGGCGAGCGTTTTTCCGTCGGGCGACCAGGCGGGACTGCTTCCGTCGGCGATCTTCCGCGACCCTCCGCCGGCGGAAGGCACCATCATGACTGCGCTGACGCCCTTGTTGGCTTTGAGGTCGGGCGTCGACGCGTCGTACGCGATCCATTTGCCGTCCGGCGACACCTGCGGCGCGCCGATGCGATGAATCGCCGCGAGATCTTCGAAAGTAAGCGGATGCTGCGCCCAGGCGGCCGTCGCAACGAGAAAAACAATCAGTAATGCTTTTTTCATCTGATATATCCTAACGATTTAAGATTATTATAATACTCTTCATTAACTTTCGCGTTTTCGGACTGTCCTGTCCGCGGGCCGTAACTCGCGATGCGCGGGAGGTCTGTCGGGACGAGCGAAGCACCCGGCATTTCGGCCGACGCCGGAAATCCCATCAGTGCGGTCAGCGTCGGCGCGACATCGTATGCGCTCGCCTGCCGATTCGCGAGCGCTATCGTCGAAGAAAGTGCCCCTTCGCCGCTCTGCCGGTCGCCCGGAAGACCCACCACGATCACCTCATAACCTCGGCTCCGCATCGCTTCAATTGCAGTGCCGATTTCATCGAGCGCGCGAACCGAGGCCGCCAGCTGCGCCGACCGGTCGAGCGCGAGCCGGTTGAGGATCACATCGAGCGCCGGGAGATAGAGCGTCACGAATTGCGGATGCGATCGATCGACAGCTTCGAGCGCGCGCTTCGTTGCGCCGGAGTCGAGCTGCAGCGGATCGCCTTTGGCCGCCGAGAAGATCGAGCTCTGCCCGATCGAATTCGGAGAGTCGTCGGTCGTCCACCAGTTCACGCTAAGCGTCGGGATTCCGCGCGCCGCGAAAATCTCCCAGACGAAATCGCGGCGACGAACCGTCGGCGGAAGCGGCTCGCGATCGGCTAGCGCGATTGCCGGCGCCAGATCGTGCAGAACGACATCCGCGCTCGACAGCGTTTGAATCAGATGGTGACCGCTTCGAAGCCGCACACCGTCGACCGCATGTACTCCGTGGAGCAGCGGCGGCACTCCTGTTCCGACCGACGCCCACCGCTCGGTGGTCGAGCGCGCCGGAAGCGTCGCGATCGGGCGCAAAGAAGGTAACGCGCGAGTCTTCGCGATGTCGAACGTCAATCCGTCGACTGCAATCAGCGCCACGCGCCGCGACGTCGGCGTCGTGACGACGGCAATCGGCTCCTGCGCCGACTGCCGCTCCTGCGCCGCATACGCCGGAATGAAAAGCAACGCCGTGAGGATCGCGGCCGCGATGGACATCGGAACGCCGCGCGATCTCTGATGAATCGCCGGCACGCGCTGCAGCTCGTAGATCGAAAACGAAAGAAGCGCAGCCGAGATCGCAACGGTTCCGATCAAAAACTCGATCACGATCAGAATGAGTCCGGCGATCAACTCCGGCAGCGACGGCGGCGCGGCGAAGCGCGCCCACCAGATCGCGATCGCGAGCGTGAGGATTGCGCTGACGCCGAACGAAATCGCGAGCAGCGCCCGCGGCGTGTCGATCGCAAGCGCCGGGCGCAGTTTCAGGATCAGCGCGACGACGATCAGGACCGCGAAGCTCGCGGCCAGCGCCGCTCCGCCGTAGACGATCGCCATCAAGAGTGTTTCCCACGCACTCAGCGGATGATTGCGAAAGAGCATGATCGCGACGAGCGGCAGCATCGCGAACGCGCCGATCAGAACGGCGGCCTTGGCCGACACGATCGTCAGCTCGACCCAGAATGCGCGCGAGCGCCACGGGTCGAGCGCGAACCAGCGCTCGATTCCATACAGCAGGTAGCCGCGGTCTCTGAGCTGTTGACGTAATTCCTCGACCGCCACGCGTGCATGCTAAACGATGAACGATGAACGATGAACGATGAACCGACCGGCCGTTCATCGTTCATCGTTCCGCGTTCATCGTTAGGAATTTAAAGACTTTACGGACGTTCTAAGCGTCTGCGGTCGCGCATGGAATCGATGTCGGTAACGCCCGAAACTCACCCGAAACGCGGGATTTTTGCGCGCCTGCTCGCCGCATTGGTCCTCGGCATCGGTATGGTGAAGGCGTTCCTGTTCCTGGCCGTCGACTACATGCGCGGACTGGCGGTCAACCCATTCGAAGGCTTCGGCCTGACGCAATTCGCGGTCGCGGGCGCATCGATGGCGCTCAGCATCGCGGCTTACGCCACCAAAGCGCCGCTTCCGCTGGTCCTCGGCTTCGTCCTGATCGTCCTGATTCACGAGATCGGACACGCAGTCGTCATCCGCGCCAAAGGTCTTCGCGCCGGCATGATGGTGTTCATCCCGTTCATCGGCGGAGCGGTCACGCTGAAGGATCAGCCGCGATCGGCGTACGACGACGCGCAGATCGGTCTTGCTGGTCCGGTTGCGGGAACAATCGCGTCGCTGATCGTGCTGCAGGTTTACAAATGGACGGACGCGCCGATGTATCTGGCGATCGCCGCCGCCGGTTTCGCAGTCAACCTGCTGAACCTGCTTCCGATCGGAATGCTCGACGGCGGCCGCATCTCGGCAGCCGTGACAAAGTGGATGTGGGTCCTGGGCGGTGGCGCTCTGATTTACAAAGTCATCAAGCAGCCTAACCCATTGATGCTTCTGGTCCTCGCGCTCGTCGCTTTTCAGGTTTACGCCTCGATCCAGCGCGAAAAAGATGACACTCACTTCTACGACGTGACGTTGACGCAGAGGGCCAGCATCGCGGTGGCCTATTTCTTTCTTGTCGTTTTCCTCGGTCACCAGACCTGGATGTCGCTGAGCCGCCTCAGCGCGCTCTCGCGATAGTATTGATGCCGAAGATGAACTTGTATCTCGTTCTCGCACTCGCGCTCGGCGCGGCAACACCGGCGCCGGTTGCGCCGCCGACGGCGAATGTCGTGACTTCGCGAGCCGAGCGAGCCGCCGTGTGTCGAACGGCTTCAGCTGGTCGCGTTCACCGCACCGGCAAGAGCGCCGGTGCCACATCGGTGTGGCACGGACACGCTTGTCCGTCCGACGCCCCGCTCACCGGTGCTGCCACTCCGCGCGCCCCCGCGGCGATCTAGCCCCGCACTCTCTCGCCGCGCTGTAGTCACCTGGAGTAATCAATGATCAACAAAGTACTCACTATGATTTTCGGCTCGAAGCACGAGCGCGATGTGAAGGGCATGCTTCCGAAGGTCGCCCAGATCAACGCGCTCGAGCCCGAGATCTCGAAACTGTCCGACGATGAGCTCCGCGGCAAGACTGTGGAGTTTCGCGAGCGCCTCCGTCCTGTCGTCGAAGTACTCGACGCCGCGAAGAAGGAAGTCCCGCGCGACGAGAACGCGATCACCGCCGCGAAGACCGATCTGCAGGAAGCGCTCGACGATCTGCTGCCCGAAGCATTCGCCGTCTGCCGTGAGGCCGCCAAGCGCACGCTGAACATGCGGCACTTCGATGTCCAGCTCATGGGCGGAATCGTGCTGCACAAAGGAAAGATCGCCGAGATGAAAACCGGCGAAGGCAAGACCCTCGTCGCGACGCTGGCGGTCTATCTCAACGCGCTGACCGGACGCGGCGTGCATGTCGTCACCGTCAACGATTACCTCGCGCGCCGCGACTCCGACTGGATGGGCCGCATCTACAAATTCCTCGGCCTTTCCGTAGGCGTGATCCAGAACCCGCACGGCGATCGCGAGCGGCAGGAAGCGTATCGCTGCGACGTCACGTACGGCACGAACAACGAGTTCGGATTCGATTACCTGCGCGACAACATGAAATTCGATCTCGAATCGATGGTGCAGCGCGATCCTGTTTACGCCATCGTCGACGAGGTCGATTCCATCCTGATCGACGAAGCGCGCACCCCGCTCATCATCAGCGGTCCGTCCGAGGAACGGGTGGACAAGTATTACTCGGTGGATCGGATCATTCCGCGCCTCGTGAAGGAGAAGGACTATCAGGTCGACGAGAAGCAGCACACGGCCGTGCTCACTGAAGAAGGTGTCCTGCACGCGGAGAAATTGTTAGGCGGGATCGAGCTCTACGACCCCAACAACATGGACACGCTGCACGCCGTCAACCAGGGCCTGCGCGCGCACACGCT
>DATBSF010000100.1:0-2500 GCA_036559905.1 Thermoanaerobaculia bacterium
GTGGTTTCCCGACAAGCCGTATCCCGGACATGACGTCGACGAGAAGAATCCGATCGCGGATCTCCAGCGCGGCGAGAAAATTCTGATTCGCGCGCTGGTCGATATCGCGACGGGCCCGAAGATCGTCGAGCCGTTCAAGCCATGACATTTTCGGAATTTCTCGCCGAGTCGCGACGACTCGTCGTCCTGACCGGCGCTGGATGCAGCACTCAGTCAGGCATTCCGGACTATCGCAGTCCGGGCGGTGCGTGGACGCGGCACAAGCCGATCTACTACAACGATTTTGTTCGCAGCGATCCAGTGCGAAGGTTTTACTGGGCGCGCAGCTATCGCGGCTGGCCGCGATTTCTTGCCGCGCGTCCCAATGCAGCGCATCACGCACTCGCGGAGCTCGAGTCGCGCGGAACGCTCGATTTCCTGATCACGCAGAATGTCGACGATCTGCATCAGGAGGCCGGAAGCCGGAAGCTCGTGCAACTCCACGGTCGGAATCGCGTCGTCGTCTGCCTCGACTGCCGATCGGAATTTGCGCGGGCCGATATTCAGGATCGACTGGCGCAATTGAATGCCGGCTGGCTCGACGACGAACGCGTTATCGCCGACGAGGCGGACTTCGCACCCGATGGCGATTCGGCAGTTGCGCGGGAGCTCGTCGGCGAGTTTCGAGTTCCATCGTGCGATCGCTGCGGTGGCGTCCTGAAGCCGGGCGTCGTCTTTTTCGGCGAGACGGTTCCCGCCGCGAAGGTCGTGCTCGCGATGCAGCGCGTCGACGAAGCGGACGCTCTCCTCGTCGTCGGATCTTCGCTGACGGTGTGGTCGGGCTTCCGCTTCGTGAAGCGCGCGGCGGAGCGCCGGATTCCGATCGCGATCGTGAATATCGGACCGACACGCGGCGACGAACTCGCGACGCTCAAGATCGAGGCCGAGTGCGGCGCGGCTCTCACCGCCGCTGCAGGAAAAAGGAGCGCAGCGCCTCCGCCGTGACGCTCGCATTCGCCTCGGGGAAAAAATGTCCGCCCGCCACGGCGTGGCCGCGGACGTCATCCGCCCAGGCGCGCCAGATTCCAAGAGGTCCACCCTCATCGCCATACCAGGTATCGAGCGCGCTGTCCGCGCTCCACAGAACGAGCACGGGACACGCAATCCGTCGATTCGCTTTTCGATCAGCTCGATCGCGCGCGAGATCGAGTGTTGCCGCCGCTCGGAATTCCTCACAAATTGAATGCGCTCGATCGCGCAGAGCGTCGACGTACGCCCTCCGAATTTCGGCCGGGAATGCCGCACGGTCTGAGCCCCACGCGGACAGCGCGTCATCGACGATCGCCTCCGGATCAGCGGCGATCAGGCGTTCGGGCAACGGCTCCGGTTGCGCGAGCAGCGACCACGGCCAGAACGCGAGGGCAAATCGCATGTCGGCGCGCTCGAAGACTTCGGCGGTTGGGACGATGTCGAGCAGCACGAGCCTTTCGACGTTGTCCGCATGATCGAGCGCGAGTCGATAAGCGAGGCGCGCTCCGCGGTCGTGTCCCGCAATCGAGAAGCGCGAGAAACCCTGTGCGCGCATCATGCGCATCATGGCAAGCGCCATGGCACTCTTGTTCGGCGCCGTTTCGGCGCTCGATCCGTATCCCGGCAAATCCGCGCAGATCACCGTGAAGTGTTCGGACAAAACCGGCGCGACGCGGTGCCACATGAGATGGTTTTCGGGAAAACCATGCAGCAGGAGAAGCGGCGGGCCCACGCCTTTGCGCCGGATGAAGATCGATTCCGAAAGGGAGGCTTCAAACCCTTCGAACATGCTCACCGCCGCAATTCGTACAGCGCCGCCGATCCGAAGTCGCGCACCTTTCGGATCGCGTACTGTCTCGGATCGATCTTGAAGAACGCGAGCGTCGCGGGCAGCGACTGTCCGTAATCGCGATTCTCGATTGCGAACAGGCGCGGGCGATTCACATCGGGACGCAAAACCTCCACGCGCTTGCAATAGAACGCCACCGGAATGTCGGATGGCGGAAGCGCCAACAGCGGATCGCCGGGATTCGCGCGCCGATTCAGCTCGCGGGCGATCTCGCGCACCGGACGGAGCTCGCCCGTCTCGCGCAGCCGGATGCTGTTCATTCCCGTGATCATCAGCGCGATGAAAATTGCCGCCGCGACTGCCGGCTCGCTTCGGCTCCACGGCCATGACGCGGCACTCGTAATGAACATGAGGACGAGAAACGGGAGCCAGACTCGTGGAAACGGCAGGACGCGCTGCAAGACGACGATCGCGATCACCGCGGCGAATCCGATCCACATCGGATGCTTGCGGACGCCGATGATGAATCCTGCCACGATCAGAATCTGCACGATCAACGGAACGTCGGCGAACCAACTCGACCACACCGCCATCGCGTACGACGGCAAGCCCCGAAAAAAGACCGCGAGCGGAAATGGGTGAACGTATGGATTCGCTGTCAGCGAAGCGACGCCGCTTACCACGAAGATCGGCGCGTAGAGA
>DATBSF010000101.1:0-3547 GCA_036559905.1 Thermoanaerobaculia bacterium
GATTTCGGTGGCGCTCGGAAGCAGCGAAACGATGCGTGGCGTCATGCTGTCTGCAGGCGACGTTCTACGACCGCGAACGTTCCGAAGAAAATCGCGGCGTAGATCGCGTCGGATGCCAGCGTGTTGCCGAAGTATGGAATCGCGGCGATGTAGCACGCTACGAGTCCGGCCGCGCTCTTCGCGTACGTCGTTCCCATCGCCCACACGGCGAAGTTGGTCGTGAGATAGAAGACCGTCGACGACAGCAACACGCCGCCACCGATTGCCGGGATTGTTGTCCGATCGCGAAGGAACATTCCGATCACCGCGATCAGCGCGTAGGTCGCGTAGATCACCGGCATCAGCGAATGAAATCCTATGAAGGCATCGCCTACGAACATCGTCAGGAGCGGAATGCCGATCGCGAAGTAGCGGCGATCGAAACGCGCGCCCCCGAAAAGCGCGATTGCTCCGATCGGCGCAAAGTTCCAGGGATGCGGCATCACGCGGAGGACGACGCCGACGACAACGAGAGTCAGAGCCAGCCAGAAGCGAGCATTGAAGATCGTTCGCATTTTCGTTCTCCCTTCAGCGCGTGACGGAGTAGCGGACGCCCAGCAGCGCGCGTCGCGTGGGCGATGGAAATCCGAAGACTTCCTGGTAGCGCGTGTTGGTCAGGTTTTCGATCTTCGCGTATGGCGTGATCGCGCCCATCCTCCAGCGCACAGTCAGATCCGCCACCGTGTAGGCCGCGTTAGTCACTGTGCCGAACGGAAAGAGATCGTTGACGTCGGGACGGCTGCCGACTCGCGCCACAACGAGTTGCGTGCTTCCGGCTCCGCGGTCGTATCCGAGGGCCAGCGAGCCGGAGTGTTTCGGCCGTCGCGCCAATTGCAAACCTGTCGGCTCCTCAATTGCTCGGAGATAGGTGTAACTCAGCGCGCTCGTGAACGGGCCGCGCCGATTGGTGGCTGCGATTTCGACGCCTCGCGATCGCGCCAGGCCGATGTTGCCGAATTTGTTCGCCGCCAGGTCGTACACGATCAGATCGCGGAAAGTGTTGCGAAACGCCGTGATCGAGACGCTCGCGCCGCTGTCGAAGAATCGGTCGTATCCGATCTCCGCGCTCTTGCTGCGTTCCGCATGGAGATCGGGATTCCCGAAGAACGGCAGATACAGCTCGCCGATCTGCGGAGCGCGAAACGCCTCGCCGTACGCTGCATGAAACTTGTTCCCGGAGCGCGTCCACGCTGCGCCGATGCGGGGCGAAGTCTCGGTGCCGAATGTGTCGTAGTGATCGCGCCGGACTCCGACAGAAAGCTCGAAGGGTCCGCGCGACAACCGGTCCTCGACGAAAAACGCATTGCTCGACCGGTGGTGCGTATCGATGTCGAGCCCGAAGCTATCGTGGTTCTCCGCTTCCGCCTTCTCCCCCTCGGCACCCACCACGATCGTCCCGATAGATGTGGCTGTTCGCGCCGCGACATGGAGGGTGCGCCGCATCGACGTGGTCGCGCCGAACGATTTCGAGTCGGGATCTTCGTTGCGATCGTCGCGGTGGTTCTCCGAGACGCGCAGCTCCGTATGAATCGCTCCGAGCTCCGCGCTGATCGGAACGGCGAGCTGCCACTCCTTGCCATGTTCGCGATGATGCGGCGTCGCGATGTATGCCGTCGCAAAGTCGTTCGTGTTGCGCGGAACGCCGAGGTCGTAGTTTGCGGTGCGCCCGGTGAGACCGATCGAGACGTTCGATCTCGGCGCGAACCTGAACCCGCCGAGAAGAGAATTCTGGCGGTCGTTGTCGTTGGGCGCGAAGCCGTCGTCCTGACGATGCTCGACCGCGATGTCGAACGCGGTCGATCCCGACGTCTGGCCAAATGCGGCTACGCCGTTGAAGAGTCCGCGTCCGCCGCCGGCGATGTCGAGATCCGCATGATCGCGACCGCCGCTGGTGATGATGTTCACCACGCCGCCGACGGCATCCGCTCCGTACAGCGATGAAAATGGGCCGCGGGCGACTTCGATGCGCTGCACGCCGACGGTCGAAAACTGTCCCCAGTTGTATCCCGAAAAATACGGATCGTTGATCTCGATTCCGTTCCAGAGCACGAGCACCTGCTTCGAGCTCGCGCCGCGGACGAAGACGGAAGTCGTCTTGCCGAGCGAGCCGGTGCGGCTGACGCTGAGTCCCGGGACTTCGCGGAGGACGTCGGCGACGCCGCGCGCGGCACGATCATCGATTTCCTTTTTCGTCACGACCGTGACGGTTGCCGGTGTCGACTCGACGGTCTCCGGCAGATCGGACGCAGTCACGATGATCTGGTCGGCGATTCTGGGTGTTTGGGTTTGTGCGAAGACAGGAATAGCGAGAAGAGCGATGCAGAATGAGACACGTTTCACGACTTCCCTCCGAAGTGGGTGAAAAAGGGTTTGCGTCCGAAACGGCCGGTCTCCTGGCTTCCGGGTCGTCCTCCTCACGCCTCCCTTCCCGTCCCGCACTGCGGGACAGTGGGCGCTACAAGCGCAGCGTGATTCGTCTCCGGTTCACAGTGGCGGGGGCCGCGCCGGCATTACACCGGCTTCCCGAGCACCGTTTTCAGACTAATTTTGAAAGAGCCGGGTGGATTGTACCCCCTCACCCGGCGCTTCGCGCCACCCTCTCCCGATGGGAGAGGGGCAGCCTTCTGTCCTTCTCCCACCGGGAGAAGGTGGCCGAAGGCCGGATGAGGGGCGTAGTTACGGTCTCTTCTTGAACTTTTCGTACAGCAGCGTGTGATACGAGTCGAGCGAAATGTCCTCGCCTCCGATGAACAGGCGCTTGACGTTCGTCACGATTTCGAGCGGATCGCCGTCGGTGACGATCACATTCGCGATCTTGCCGACCTCCAGCGAGCCGATTTTGTCGGCGACGCCGAACATCTCTGCCGGAAAAATCGTAATCGACTTCAGCGCGACATCCTTCGGCAATCCGAACGCCGCGCACATCGCGGCGTGATACGGCAGATTGCGCGCGTTGTGCGCATCCCCGGACTGAATCGAGAAACGTATGCCATTATCGTAAAGAGTTTTCGCGTTCGTGAAGATCAGATCGTATGGATCGTCCTCACGCGGCGGCAGCGCGAGGATGGGGCCGAGGATCACGGGAATGTTGTGGGACTTGAGTTCCGGGATGACCTGCGCGACGTCGTCGCCGTCGGCGAGAATCATCTTGAGCTTGAACTCATCGGCGAACTTGATCGCGGCTTTGATGTCTTTCGCCAGACTCGCGTGCATGATCACCGGCTCGCGTCCTGTGACCACCGGCACGAGCGCATCGAGGAGGACGTCGCTGTCGACTCGGCGGACGATCGTGTTTCGCGAGCGCGCGTCGGTCGCCTTCGCGTAGGCCTGCGCATCGCGGAGGATGTCGCGAATCTTGTCGATCTGGCTGGTGTAATTCTTCTTCGCCTCTTTCTCCGCTTCCTCGTCCTGCGGCGTCTCGTCGAACGCCGCGCTGCGCAGCCGTGGGAAATGGATGTGCAACGCGAGCGGTGCTTTGAGCACCATTTCTTTCGGCGTCCAGCCCGCG
>DATBSF010000102.1:0-17795 GCA_036559905.1 Thermoanaerobaculia bacterium
TGGTCATCTGTAATACATCGTAATACGTTTGTATGACATCTGTATTACAATCCTCCCATGGTCATCACGGTGCGCCTCGATCCCGACACACGCCGGAAGCTGGACAAGCTTACTCGCGCGCACCGCGTCTCGCGCTCCGAGCTTGTCCGCCGCGCCATCCAGGAGATGGCGAAAGAACATCCGGCAACCGAGAAGATCGATGTTTACGAACGGATGAAGGACCACATCGGAAAGTTCCCCAGCGGGCGCTCGGACCTCTCGCAGAACACCGGTGAAAAGTTCCATCAAATCGCGCTCGAGAAACACCGACGCCGGCAAAAGGGATGATTCTCGTAGACGCTGGCCCCTTGATCGCGCTTCTCGATGGCAGCGACGCAAAACATCAGCTCTGCACAATTGCACTGCAGTCGATCGATGAGCCGCTGCTCACGGTTTGGCCCGCTTTGACCGAAGCAATGTACCTCCTCCGATACTCGCTCGAGGCGCAAGAGGCTCTTTTGAGCGACATCGAACGTGGCGCTCTGCTCACCGAGGCGCTCACCGCCGACGATTGCACGCGCATGCGCCATCTGATGCGCAAGTACCGCAACCTTCCGATGGATCTCGCCGATGCGGCGCTGGTCGCGGTCGCTGAGCGCGAGCGCATCTCGCGGATCTTCACGCTCGACCGGCGCGACTTTGAGGTCTACCGCCCCGCCAGCATTCGCCGCTTCGACATCATTCCGTAGCGACCCGCACGACCTGCACGACGTGTGTCAGAGTGTGCTGTCCCATTCCGTCCGACTTCTGCGTCTCCTCGCTCGAGGTCGCAACCAGACGATCGCCGGTGCGCATATACGTCCAGCTCTGTTTCTGGTCGCTCTCGAACGACATCAGCATGAAGCTCGCTTTGAAGAAGAAGTGTCGCTCGGCCGCGATCGGCACTCCGTCATCGCCCAGAAAGACCGAAAGTGTGGCGTCGACTTTCTTCACGCGTTTGCTCGCCCCTTTCGAAAGTTTCGGCGAGAGCTTGAGCGCGATGAGCCGCGCCGGCTTGCCGCGATACATCGCCGGCTTGGCGTCGATGAGCTGCGCCGTCAAGAGCTCGATCGTCAGAGCAGCCGCACCGTCTAGCAGCTCAGCGAGATCCAATGCATGGATGCGACCGATTCCGCTGCGCGCCGGCGTCTGGCGCTCGGGATCCGCCGCCTCGGCCCGCGCCTCCAGATTGGCCTGGATCAGCGTGGGCTTGGGATAGAGAATGCGCAGCCCGGCGTCGCCGATCTCGAATCCGACGCTCGCCTTTCCTTGAAACGGCTGATCCTCGTCGCTGTTCTTGTTCGAGGAGGTGACTTCGAATGCGCCGTGCACCGGCGTCGTGGCGCCGAGCTGCGCCAGCGTCGCGCGAAGATCGGTGAGAGCATCGGCATTTGCGGAAAATGGTGCGAGCAAGACGAGCAACGCGACAGTTTTTCGCATGCTCATAAGACGCCCTCGACCGGGGAACGTTCTGTGTCGCCGCCGATCTGGATCAATACCACCGCCATCGCGCAGATGCCTTCGCCCCTGCCGATGAATCCGAGGTGATCGGTGGTCGTCGCTTTGACGTTGACGTGGCCCGCCGGCAGATCGAGCATCTTCGCGATTTTCGCCTCCATCGCCTCGCGAAACGGCGCGAGCTTCGGTTTCTGCGCCAGGATCGTGATGTCGACATTCGAGATTTCCGCGTTCATCTCTTCGATCACGCGCTTCGCTTCGGCGACGAAGTGCGCGGAATCGGCATCCTTCCATCGCGTGTCGAATGAGGGAAAGTACTGGCCGATGTCGCCCGCCCCGGCAGCGCCGAGGAGTGCGTCGGTGACAGCGTGGAGGACGGCGTCGGCGTCGGAATGACCCGCCAGGCCGCCGCGATCGCTGATGCGAATTCCGCCGAGGATCAGCGGGCGCGATTCGTCGAAGGGATGGACGTCGACTCCCTGACCGATTCGGATCATGCATTGCTCCATTCTTCGAAGTGCGCCTCGGCAAGCGCGAGATCTTCCGGACGCGTGATCTTGATGTTGAACGGATCGCCGGGAAGGACCTGCACGTGGTAACCGTAATGCGCGGCGAGTCCTGCTTCGTCAGTCGCGTCAAACTTCTCGTCCTGCGCGAGCTTGAGCGAATCGCGAAGAACTTCGAAGCGAAAACATTGCGGAGTCTGCGCGGCGACGAGGTTCGATCGATCGACGGTCGCCGATAGACGGCCATCACGCGTCGCGTGAATCGTGTCAGAGACCGGGAGCGCGGGGACAGCGCCGCCATATTCGCGCGCGGCTTCGATCAGCCGAGAAAACGTGTCGATCCGAAAGAACGGCCTGACGGCGTCATGCACGGCGACGACGTCGCAATCATCGCCGGCCTCTTTCATCGCATTGATCACCGATTGAAGACGCGTTTCGCCGCCGCCGACGAACAGCACACGATCACCCGGCGATTGCTTGATGGTGGTGAGAAGCGGCTCGGGGATCGCGACGATGATGCGCGCGACGTCGGTCATCAGAAACCGTTCGACGACGTATTGCACGAGCGGCCTTCCCGCGAGCGGCTGGAATTGCTTCGGAATCGGGCCTCCGAATCGAGATCCGCTTCCGGCCGCGGGGATGATGACGAGAACAGGCATAAGTGCCGAGTGCCGGGTGCCGGGTGCCGAGTCCCGCCGCCCTTCTCGACACTCGGCACTCGGCACTCGGCACTCTTCTACACGGCCATGATGTCCGTTTCTTTGTGCTTGAGGATGCCGCCGACTTCGTCGATGTGTTTGTCGGTCATCTTCTGGATCTCATCGAGCGCGCGCTTCTCGTCATCCTCGGAAATCTCGTGGGACTTGAGCATCTTCTTCAGCCGGTCGTTTCCGTCGCGCCGCACCTGGCGGATCGCGGTCCGCGATTCTTCCGCGATGTGATGGGCGCGTTTGACCAGCTCCTTGCGCCGCTCTTCGGTCAGCTGCGGGATCGGGATGCGCACGACTTTGCCGTCGCTGGAAGGATTGAGTCCCAGCTCGGAGGTGCGAATCGCTTTCTCGACCGCGGCGACCATCGACTTGTCCCACGGCTCCGCGACGATCAGCGACGACTCCGGCACTTTCAGATTCGCGACCTGCGAGATCGGCGTCGGCGTGCCGTAGTAATCGATGGTGATTCCGTCGAGCATGGCGGCATTCGCGCGGCCCGTGCGCAGACTCTTGAACTCGCGATGCAGCGCCTCGATGGCGCCATGCATCCGATGCTGGATATCGCGGATAACGTCCTGAATCATCTCAAACCTCGACCGGCATCTCCTCGGTCACGATCGAACCGATTCCTTCGCCTAACAATGCTTTTCGAATATTTCCCCGCTCGCGCAGCGAAAAGATGTAGATCGGAATCGAGCTGCCGCGCGCCAGATCGATGGCCGAGGCGTCCATCACTTCGAGGCGGTCCGCGAGGACGCGCTGATACGTCACGTGTGGAAGTCGCTCGGCTTTCGGGTTCTTGGCGGGATCGGCGGTGTAGATTCCGTCGACTTTCGTGGCCTTGAAGATGATCTCGCACTTCAGCTCACTCGCGCGAAGCGCGGCGGCGGAGTCGGTAGTGAAGAACGGGTTGCCGGTGCCGGCGGCGCAGATCACGATGCGCCCTTTTTCGAGATGCCGGATCGCGCGGCGCCGGATGAACGGCTCCGCAAATTCCGACATCGTGATCGCCGTGGTCACGCGCGTCCTTGCGCCGCGGCGCTCGAGCGCATCCTGCAGCGCGAGGCCGTTGATCACGGTGGCCAGCATGCCCATGTGATCGCCCGTGACGCGATCCATCCCCTCGGTGGCAGCGGTCACGCCGCGAAAAATGTTGCCGCCGCCGACGACGATCGCGATCTCGACGCCTTCGTTGTGGACCGCGACGACTTCGTCGGCGATGCCGGCCAGCGTATCGGCGTCGATGCCGGTCCGCCGGCCACCCATCAACGCCTCACCCGAAAGCTTCAGAAGGATGCGCTTGTACCTGGGTCGGGCGCCGTCGGTCATCGGCGCGAGTTTACTGCATTGCCGCCGCGACTTCACTCGCGAAGTCGTCGCCCCGCTTCTCGATTCCCTCGCCCAGTTTGTACCGCGTAAACCGCGTGATCGTGTAGGCGCAGCCGGCGTCCTTGCCGGTGGTCTTGAGATAGTCCCCGACGTTCTGCTTGTCGTTGCGGATGTACGGCTGCTCGAGCAGGCAGGCCTCGCCGTAGAACTTTTCCATCTTGCCGGTCACCATTTTCTCGACGATGTTCTCGGGCTTGCCGGACTTCGCGGCCTGGTCGCGCGCGATCTCGCGCTCGGTCGCCAGGTCCTTTTCCGTCACTTCTTCGCGGCGGATGAAGCGCGGCTCGGCGGCGGCGATGTGCATCGCGACGTCGCGGGCAACTTCGGCGATGCGATCGGCCTTCGTGTTCGCGACCAGCTCGTCGATGACGCCGATCTTTCCGCCGGCGTGAATGTACGTTCCGATCGTCGCGTTCGGCGCGGCTTCGTAGCGGACGAAACGGCGGATCGTCACGTTCTCGCCGATCTTCGCGATCATGGCCTGCGTCTTCTGCGCGACGGTCTCGCCGTTCCAGCTCTCGTTCACGAGCTGTTCGACGGTCGTGGACTTGCTCTTCGCGATCATCTTCGCGAGATCGTCGATGAACTGGCGGAACTGGTCCGTGCGCGCGACGAAATCCGTCTCGCAATTCACTTCCACGAGCACGCCGACGTTGCCGGACGTGTACGCGTGGACGGCGCCCTCGGACGTGATGCGCCCGGCCTTCTTGGTCGCGGCCGCGAGACCCTTCTTGCGAAGGATCTTGGTCGCCTCTTCCATGTTGCCGCTGGCTTCAGTCAGCGCGCGCTTGACGTCCATCATGCCCGCGCCGGTTTGATCGCGCAGCTCTTTCACCATGGCTGCGGTGATATCAGTCATCAGATTCTCCCTGGACAAGATTTATGACGCGACCGGAGTCGGAACTGCTTCTGTGGCTTCGGCGGGCATGGCGGCCGGTTCGGCCGGCGGCGCCGCCTTGTCCTCAGTTCCGACATAGCGCTCGTCGGCGAGGTTGTAGCCCTCGAGGACCGCGTCGGCAATCTTCAGCGTGAACAGACGAATCGCGCGAATGGCGTCATCGTTGCCCGGAATGACGTAGTCGATGTCTTCCGGATCGCAATTGGTGTCGACGATGGCCACCACCGGCACGCCGAGCTTCTTCGCTTCCTTGACTGCGATGTACTCCTTCTTCGGATCGATGACGAAGAGGGCATCGGGAAGCGAATCCATCTCGCGGATGCCGATGAGATTCTTCTGCAGCTTTTCGCGTTCGTGATCGAGCTGTGCGCGTTCTTTCTTCGACAGCTCTTTCTCGGTGTCGTTCAGGATCGCCTCGAGCTCCTTGAGACGCTCGATCGATTTGCGAACGGTCGTGAAATTCGTCAGGGTGCCACCGAGCCACCGATTGTTCACGTAGAACATTCCGCAGCGGTTGGCTTCTTCGAGAATCGCGTCCTGGGCCTGGCGCTTGGTGCCGACGAACAGGATGCGTTTGCCTTGTGATGCCAGATCGGAAATGAATGCCGAAGCTTCTTTAAAGAGCTTTAGCGTTTTCTGCAGATCGATGATGTAGATCCCATTGCGCTTGCCGAAGATGTACTTCTTCATCTTCGGATTCCAGCGCTTGGTCTGATGACCGAAATGCACGCCAGCTTCCAAAAGCTCTTTCATCGTAATAGAGACCGCCAAGTGAACCCTCCTTTGCGTTGTGACTTTAAAAACAAAAAGACAGGAGCAGATGCCCCTGTCTCAATTCAAGCCGTGGAGAAAAACGAAACATGAATCAGCGCTTGGAGAACTGGAAGCGGGCCCGGGCGCCCTTCTGTCCGTACTTCTTCCGCTCTTTCATGCGCGGGTCGCGCGTGAGGAGCCCCGCCTTCTTGAGGCGCTTGCGCAGCTCGGCGTTGTAGACCTGCAGCGCGCGCGAAATGCCGTGGCGGATCGCGCCGGCCTGTCCGCTGGGACCGCCGCCGTCGACGACCACGACGATGTCGAACTTGTCGCTGGTCTCGGTGAGCGAGAGCGGCTGCTTGATGATCATCTTGAGCACGTCGTTGCCGAAGTATTCATCGATTGGGCGATTGTTGACCGTGATCTGACCCGTTCCCTGCCGGAGATGGACGCGGGCGGTCGAGGTTTTACGCCGTCCCGTTCCGTAGTATTCAACCAGAGCCAAGATTTCTCCTCCTCGATTACTCCGCGACTTCCAGCCGCTCCGGCTTCTGCGCCTCGTGCGGATGTTTCGTGCCGCGATAAACATTCAACTTCTTCAGCATCTGCCGCCCGAGCTTGTTCTTGGGCAGCATTCCCCACACCGCTTCCTCGATAATGCGCTCCGGCTTTTCGGCACGCACAAAACGCGCCGCGCGCTCCTTGAGACCGCCCGGATACTGCGAGTGGCTGCGGTAGATTTTGTCGGTCTCTTTCTTTCCGGTGAGGACGACTTTCTCGGCGTTGATCACGACCACGTGATCGCCGGTGTCGAGAAACGGGGTGTAAGTCGGTTTGTTTTTTCCAGCAAGGATGGTCGCGATGGTCGTGGAGAGACGGCCGAGGACTTTGCCTTCGGCGTCGATGATGAACCAGCGCGGTTTGATGTCACCCTTCTTGGGGAAATACGTACGCATGACTCTCCTGAAAAAAATCAGTTGTCAGGTGCTAGTCGTCATTCGTCGGCTGACGATAACAACTCTTTACAGGACAACGAACTACACACCTTTCCTGGGAAAGGGGTGAAACGGTAACACTGGCGAACAATCGCAGTCAAGGTATTCATTCCACATGTGGTACAAGCCTTTTCGATGCCCGCCGACATCATCGACGGAAAGAAAATCGCCTCGGCGGTCGAGCAGGAAGTGCGCGAGGCGCTCGGAAAACTGCCGTTCAAGCCGGGGCTGGTCGCGGTGCGCGTCGGAAATGATCCAGCATCCGAGGTTTACGTGCGCAACAAGGCCCGGAAGGCGAAGGAGCTTGGCCTCACCGGCGCCGAGCTCGTCTTCGATGGTGCCATGCACGAGCACGAACTGCTGGCCGAAATCGATATATTAAATCGAGATAACAATATTGACGCTATATTAGTGCAATTGCCGCTGCCGAAGCAGATCGATTCGAAGAAAGTGATCGATGCGATCGATCCTGCCAAAGACGTGGACGGCTTCCATCCCATCAACGTCGGCCTCCTCCACCTCGGCCGCCCGGCGCTCGTTCCCTGCACACCGGCCGGCATCCTGCGGCTGATCGCCTCGACCGGAATCGACATCGCGGGCAAACGCGCGGTCGTCATCGGGCGAAGCGACATCGTCGGCAAACCGGTCGCCGCGCTGCTGCTGCGGGAGAATGCAACGGTGACGATCTGCCATTCGCGCACGCGCGACCTGCCGGATGTCGTTCGCGAGGCCGACATCCTCGTGGCCGCGATCGGCAAGCCGCGATTCGTCACGGCCGAGATGGTGCAGCGCGGCGCGATCGTGATCGACGTCGGCATCAATCGCGTCGATGGAAAACTCGCGGGCGATGTCGATTTCGAGCGGGTGCGCGAAGTCGCATCGTGGATCACGCCGGTGCCGGGCGGGGTGGGACCGATGACAATTGCCATGCTGATGAAGAACACCGTGATCGCGGCCGGGCGGAGGCGCGGATGATTCTGCGCGTCGGACTGACGGGTGGAATCGCGTCGGGAAAATCGACGGCCGCGCGCACGCTGGCGGGGCTGGGATGCGTCACCATCGACGCCGACTCGATCGTCACGCGGCTCTATCGCCCGGGCGAACCGGGATACGAAGCGTTGGTCCACGCGTACGGCAGGGAGATTCTGCGGCCCGACGGCGAAATCAATCGTCCCAGGCTCGCATCCATCGCGTTCGTCGACGACGCCTCAGCGAAGAAGCTCAACTCGCTGATTCATCCGCTCGTCATCGCGCAGGAAGAGGGCGTGATCAACGGCGAAGCGCGGCGTTTCCCCGACCGCGATCGGATCGTCGTCGTGGAGGCAACGCTGCTTCTCGAATCGGGAGGCAGGAAGCGCTACGACAAGATCGTAGTGATCGACAGCGAGCCGGCGCTGCAGATCGAGCGCGCAGTCGCTCGTGGAATGGATCGGAACGATGCCGAGCGGCGCATGGCGCGTCAGATGCCACGCGAAGAACGCAAGCGTTACGCGGATTACGTCATCGAGAACAACAAGGACATCGGAACTCTCGAGGCCGAAACGGTGCGCGTGTACGAGAAGCTGCGGCGCGATCTGGAAGAGAAAAAAAAGAGCGCCGCCGGAAATCCGACGGCGCCCGAAAATCAGAAAACCTGAAGCCTAGCCTTTTTTCTTCTTCTTGGTCGTGGTGGTAACCGTGGTGGTGGTCGTACCGGTCGTTCCCATGGTTGCGCTCGTTCCGCTGGTGCCCGTGGTATCGGTGGAGCTCATGGTTCCGGTGGTTCCAGTCGTGTCGGTCGACGACATCGTGCTGGTCATGCCGGTCGCCGACGTGTCGGTGGTCGAGATCGTCGAGCTGGTGCTGCTCATATTGGTATCGGTCGCCGTCGTGCCGGTGTCGGTTGCGTTCGTGTTCTGCTCGTTCTTACAGGCGAAGCCGAACAGTGCGACGGCCACGACTGTCAGAATTACCAGATATTTCTTCATACATTTCCTCTCTTGAATTTGATTGCGTGATGAATCTTGTAGGAGTTTTTTATTGAGGGTGCCTACCTCACCTCCTTCTTCATCCTGTGCGTTACCTGGACAAACCTTTTCCTAATATTGGCGGCTCCAAATTAGCAACGCGGGTGCCAGACGGAGCCGTCGTTCTCAGTAACCCTTCTTCTTCTTCGTCGGCGATTTGCCAGTCTTTTCGCCGCTCTCCTTGCTGCTCGTGCCGGTCGTCGAAGTCGACGTTGCCGTGGTGCTGGTGCCCGATGTTCCAGAAGTGGCGGTTGACGTCATCATGCCGGTGCCGCTCGTATCGGTCGTAAGCGGAACCATCGTATCCATCGTCGCCGTGGTGGCGGTCGTTGCTGACACCGATGTGTCAGTCGTGACCGTGTCAGTGCTGGCGTTCTCTTCCTTCTTGCAGCCGAACGCGAAGAGCGCGACCGCAAGTAAAGCGAAAATCGTGATCGAGAAAGGTTTCTTCATTCGCGAGTTCTCCTGAGGCTCATCCGAAACAACCGGGGGAGTACAGCGGGAGGACATGAGCGGAAACCGCTCACGTGGCGCTATATTAGAAACGTCGTTGCCAATGTCAAGCGATCCCGCCCGTCTCCCCGCCCCCGTCTCGCGCTCCGTGGTCTCCTTTGATGGAACGCCGATCGCGTACGACATCCACGATGCCGGCTCGCGCTCGGCGGTGATCATCGTCCCCGGCTTCTGGCGGGAGCGCAAACATCCATCGATGGTCACCCTCGCGACGCTGTTGAACGATCACGGATACACCGCAGTCGTGACCGATCCACGGGGCCATGGAGAAAGCGGTGGTACCTACGGTTTCAACCTGCACGAGCACCACGACACGGCGGCGGTTGCGAAGGACCTGCTCGAACGACTTCCGATCGAGTCGATTACGCTGGTCGGACTGTCGTACGGTGCCGCGGTCGCGATCTCGATGGCCGCTCGCCATGAGCTCCCGATCCATTCACTTCTGCTGATCTCGCCGGTGGCCGACTTCTCGATGATCAGCCCGCGCATCAATCCGTTCACGATCCACCATCACATCGCGTTTTCGCAGGCGCTGCGCCGTCCGCGTTTCGAATGGCGGGCGCGGAAGTCGCCGAAGCTGCGGCCGCTCGATGATGTCGGCAACGTGCATGTCCCGATCTGTTTGATTCACGTGCGCAACGATTGGCTGATCAGCCACAAACACTCGGTCGCGCTTTACGAAGCGGCCAACGAGCCGAAAGAGCTGCATGTGATCGACATCCCCGGCAACTACCACGCCGATCGGATTTTTCGCGTGGCGTCGGATTCGATCGAGCCGATTTTTCTCGATTTTCTAGGCCGTTACTCGAGTGGCGTTGCGGCTGACAACGACTAACGTGACGTCGTCGGAGAGCTGCGCATCGGCGACTCCCGAAATCGTCTCTTCGATCGCCTTCGTCAGATCGTCGGCCGAGCTCCCGTGCAGCGCGGCGAGTTTCTTCTGCAGCGCGATCGAAGCGAGGTCTTCGCCGTCAGGGTTCACCGCTTCCGACAAGCCGTCTGTGAAAATCACCAGCGAGTCGCCCGGTTCGAGCTGCAGCTGACGTCCGGCGTAGACCGCGCGCGTCATGACGCCGAGGACCAGGTCGGTGTCGCCGACTTCCTGGACGGAATTGCGCTTGATCCAAAGGGGCGGGCAGTGGCCGGCATTCGCGTATTCGACGAGTCCCGACTTCGTGTCGAGCCTTCCGAGAAAAAGCGTCACGAACTTCGACTGCGGCAGGCTTTCCTTGAGCGCGACGTTGAGCTGCATCATGAGGTTGGAAGGCGTCGGATCATTCTTGGTGAAGATTCGAAAAGACGCCTGCAAGCCGGCCATCAACAGACCGGCCGTCACGCCTTTTCCGCTGACGTCCGCGATCACGAAGTAGACGCGGCCATCCGGGCGGATGACGAAATCGTAATAGTCACCGCTGACGGTTCGGCACGGCCGGTTCATTCCGGCGAACGTGTATCCGGCGACTCCTGTCGGGGCGGGCGGAAGGAGTCGCCGCTGAATGACGGACGCGGTTTTCAGCTCCTCGTCCATGATCCGTTTCTGGATCGCTTCTTCGCGCAGCCGCGTGGTCTCGAGCTTGATCGCCGCGAACCTCGCGATCTGCGCGATCAGCCTCACATCGTCTTCGGAAATCTGACGGCTGACGAGATAGTCGACGTACAGGACTCCGACGACCGAGCTCCCGATGATGATCGGCGCGCAGAGGATCGATCGGATGCCCTGCATGATGATCGACTGCGCGCGTTTCAATTTCTCGTCGGCCGCAATGTCGACGAATGCAAGCGCCTTCTTTTCCTTCACCACGTCGTTCATCACTGTGCGGCTGATGCGCAGCTCTGACGTGTCCTTCGGATCCTCACGCCGCACTTCGACGTTCAGAAACGATTGGCCGTCCGGACGCAGCAGACCGATGGCCGCGCGCGACGCTTTCGTGTGCAGGAGAATGCGCTCCGTGATGTAGCCGAAGAGTTGATCGAGCGGCTGATCTTCGAGCAGCTCGGCCGCCAGCTGGCTGAGGGTCTTCAGCTTCGCGGGATCGCCGGTGTCGTACTTCCGATGCTCGATCTCGGTGATCGGGATCGCGATGGTCGTGTTGGAAGCCGTATCAGCGATCGAGAGAATGCGATCGGTGTTGTGCACAGCTTCGAAAACGATCTCGGTGTCGCCGAGCCGGATGCGATCGCCGCTGTGCAGCGGTTGATCGGCCTCCACGCGCGTGCCGTTGAGATATGTACCGTTCGCGCTTCCGCAGTCGCGCAGCGACCACGCGCCGTTCAACGGAACGATCTCTGCGTGCTTGCGCGACAAGTAGCGGTCTTTGATCGGAATCGTGCAGTCCGAGGCGCGGCCGATCGACACCGTGTCTCCATTCAACTGCTCCCGGAATGGCGACGCGAGAGGGGTGTAGATCGTGACCTCTGCGCGAGGTGCTGCGGTTGTCATTGGAGGAACCTGGACCCAAAAATTGTAGCATCTCGGAACGATGGCGTCCGATGACTACTACCTCGAAATCGAGGCACATTTTGCCTTCCGCCGCGCCACGCCCTTCATCCTCTCGGGAAAAGACTGGGCCCTCATGCAACGGTGGCGCACCGAGGGCATTCCACTTCCGATCGTCATCGAAGCCATCGACAGCGTTTTCGAGAAAAACGAGACCAGCGGCCGCCGCAAAGTGATCTCGAGCCTCAGCTACTGCCGCCACGCCGTCAAGGAATTGTGGGACGCGCGCCGCGACCTCTACGTCGGTGGCAGCGATACGACGCCGGAAGCGAGCCCCGAAACGCGCCTCGAAGAGCTCGCGAATCGGCTGGACGAGCCGTTCGCGTCGCGCGTGCGCGATCTCGCTCGCGAGCGCAGCGTCCCGCGAATCGAGGAGCGGCTAATGGAGATCGAACGCGAGCTGATCGACAGCCTCATCGCATCGCAGGACGTCGACGCCCTGCGCCGCGAGATCTCCACCTCCCTCGGCGACGCGTCAAAGCTCGATCCGAAAATCAGGGCGCGGACCGAGGAGGCGAATTTGCGGAGGCTGATTCGCGAGAGGTTTAACCTGCCGAGACTGACGTTGTTCTAACGCGCCCCTCACCCGCCGCTTCGCGGCACCCTCTCCCGATGGGAGAGGGACAAACCTCTGCCCCTCTCCCATCGGGAGAGGGTGGCCGAAGGCCGGGTGAGGGGCGTGGTTACCGCGAAATCGCCCTGTCCACCTGCTCCAAAACCGCCGATGCCTCCCGCCCGCTTACTGGCAGATCGTCGATAGCAGTCGTCACGCCGCATGCCGTGAGAATCGCGTCCTGCCCTGAGACCTGCCGCGCGCACGCGGCCCCGCGAAGCTGGAGCACACGCGCGACGATTCGCGCCAGCCCGGCTCGCGTGATGTCAGCATCGGGATTGACGCGCCGCGTCACCGGATCGATCGGGTAGATGCCGAGGGCGATGGCGCGGATGATTTCGTCGCGGCCGGGGGTCTCGCTGATGTCGATGGCAATCGGCGGAGCCGGCACGTTCTGCGCGAACCGGATCGCCGCGACTCTCCAGTACATGAGCACCGCCAGATCGGCCTTCGTGATCGAAGGCGCGTCCATCGCGCGCAGATATTGCGGCGGCATGTTCGCAGCGGCGAACAGCTCCTTGACCTGATCCAGCCGCCGGCGATACCGGCCATCGGGATCGCGGCGCGCGAGCCGCTCGTAGCGCGCGATCGCCTCTTCGTATTGACCGTGACCGACATCGATTTCCGCGAGCGCTTCCTGCACGTCGGCCTGATCGCGTGCGCTGGTATCGAGAAGTGGCGTGATCTCGGTTTTCGCTTCGTCGTAACGTTTGAGCGTGATCAATTCCCGAACGAGGAGCGTCCTCGCCGCCGTTGCGCTCGGCATGATCTGCAGCGCTTCGCGGAGAAAGGCGATCGCTTGCTCGGGCTGGGCGCCGACGGCCGCGCCGTAGAGCTGATCGAAAACGCGGGTTTGCAGCTCCGCATATCGCGACGCGGCGCCCGGAGGAGCATCGGGACGCTGCGCCAGTTCGCGATAACGGTCGTAGGCGCTGCGAATTCGGTTCTGCGCGACATCAATTTCAGCCGCATAGACCTCGGCAGCCGTATAGCCGGGGTTCTTCGCGACGATCTGTTCGACGGTCGCGCGGGCCGTATCGAATCGTCCTTCCCCAACTTCGATCGCTGCTTCGGCGAGGCTGGCCGGAACGTAGTTCGCGTCGCGGGTGCGGATGTCCTGGAGCCGCGAACGCGCGTTCACGTAGTCGCCCGCAAGGATCATTTGCCACGCGGTATCGAAGCGCCGCGAGATCGCATCGGTTGTCGTTCCCTTCCAGCCGACGCGCGGATCGATCAGATGCTGCGCTTCAGGCTGCGGCGGCGTGACAACGGGCGGAGGTGCGGTCTGGCAACTCGCAGCGGCGAGCGCCGCGATGGCAATCGTCAGCTTGAAATACTTCAACTCTCTCCCTCGACCAACGGTAGTGCTGTGGCGAACGCCGCGGCGCGGTCGGCGGCGTCGACCCAATGCACATTTCGCTCCGCACGCAGCCACGTCATCTGCCGCTTCGCATACGCGCGAGTCCGGCGGCGGGTTTCGGCGATCGCCGCCTGTTCGGTCATGTGACCGGCAACGACGGCAGCAGCCTCGCGATAGCCGATCGCCTGAAACGGGCGGGCGGCCGGCGAATAGCGCTCGAGCAGATGCCGTGTTTCCTCAATCAGGCCGGAACGATACATCGCGTCGACGCGCGCATCGAGCGTTTTCACGAGCTGCTTCCGCTCGAGACGCAACGCGATCTTGATCGCCGGAATCTCCTCGGCCGTCTTGGCAGTCGGCCGCTGCCAGGTCGAAATCGGCTGCCCGCTGACGATCCAGACTTCCAGCGCGCGCTCGACGCGGTGTCGATCGGTGGGAGCAATCGCGCCCGCGCTCTTCGGATCGACGTGCGACAACCACCGATGCAGCCGCTGCTGACCACGCGGTTTCGATGCGAGGCGCCGGATGCGCTCGCGGACCGCCTCATCGCGCGGGGGCATGTCGGGCAGGCCGGTGAGAAGAGCGCGCAAATAGAAGAATGTTCCGCCGACCAGAATCGGCCGTGCGATTTTCTCGATGACCGGGCGCGCGATACGCGCGTACTCCGCGGCATTGAATTCCACGCCGGCATCGACGACATCAAATAGATGATGCGGCACGCGGGCGCGGACTTCCGCCGAGGGCTTCGCGCTTCCGATGTCGAATCCGCGATAGAGCTGGATCGAATCGAAATTGACGATCTCGCCGCCTGTGGACTGCGCGAGACGGACCGCAAGCTCCGACTTCCCGGTGCCGGTCGGACCGGCGATCACGACGACCCGCACTAGGGAACCTCTGCGCAAATCCGGCACGCTTCGCTGATGGCGCTTGCGGGCCGGATGCTAGGCGCGAGGAGGAGGCGATGTCGTGACATCGTCGACGACGAGCAACGACGCAGACGGCCCGCAATCGCCATCAGCCCGCAACGAAGCATGCCGGATTTGCGCAGAGGTTCCCTAGCGCCGAGTGTGCGTCATGTGCGTGCGTTCGTCCTCGCGTTGCAGGACGCGCCGCAGATGCTCACGGCAATAGATTGCGCCTTCCGGGACCGGCACCCTGCAGATCGAGCAGCGATTCTTGTGGACGACTTTCTTTGCGCCTCGCTCGATGACCCGCATCACCAGACCGGCCGCCAGGATGAAGCCACCCACCACCAACCCCTTCTGGAGCATCGGCGTCGAGAAGTACTCGGCAAGGTGCGTGTCAGCGTAAGTCTCGTGCAGAACGTACAGAGCGACGACCGCCAGGATGATCCAGAGTCCGAGGCGGAAGAGGGTCGATGACATAGAGGCGAATTTAACTGTAGCACCTCATGGTGGCGTGTCAATTTGACGCCTGACGAAGATGTGATGGCCGTCAACAGTCAGGTCGATCGCCCCGTCGTGATCCGTGCGGTAGACGGCGACCCTCCGTAGCCGCAGCGCCTCGATGACCTCGGCGTGCGGATGGCCGAAAAGATTCCGACGCCCGCAGGAAATCATCGCGATCCGAGGCGAAACGGCGTCTAGAAAGGCGGCGGTCGTCGATGAACGGCTGCCGTGATGTGCGATTTTCAGGACGTCGGCATGTTCGATACGGCCCGCGAGATCGCGCTCAGACTCGCGCTCGATGTCGCCGGTGAGCAGAACGGTTCGCGATCCAAGGAGGACGCGAAGGACGATCGAGCTGTTGTTTTCCGGCGAGCGCTTGAACGTGCGCGACTCGAGCAATACCTGCGTTGCGATTCCGCCAAAGGTCCGACGGTCGCCATCGCGCGCGAGGTGAATCGGCGTCCGCTCGATCGAAGCCGCCTCCAGCACCCTCTGCGCACAATCCCCATAAAACTTCCTCGGCGAAATCCACATCTCGCGAACTTCGAGATGACGGACCACATCGGGAAGGCCGCCGCAATGATCGGGATGCATATGCGTGAGAAAAACGGCGTCGAGCCTCCGCACTCCACGATCGAGCAGCAAAGGAACGACGTTCGAGTAACGGCTCCCGGCATCGATGAGAACCGCGTGACTCGGAGTTCGAATCAGAATCGAGTCGCCCTGGCCGACATCGAGAAGAGTGAGCGTCGGCCGCTGCACATCGCGATGCGCGACGATGATCGATCCGATGCAGGGCACGAGCGTCGCGAGGAGGATCGCGATTGCCCTTGCACGCCCGCGCAGGAACGCGATCGCGAGAAGCGCTCCAATGAATCCGCCGATCAGAAACGCGATTGGCGGAGCGGCATACCAGCCCGCGAAGGTCGCGGCAGCTCCGTTGACGATTGTGCAGATCCGATTGAGAAACCCGACCATGTGCAGAAACGCGGCGCACGGAATCGCGCACACGAGCGCCGACGCGACGAGCGTCGCGAAGATGATCGGCGTCAGAAGCAGCGTCGTGATCGATCCTCCGAGCGCATATTGATGAAAATGAAAAAGCGTCAGCGGTGTAACGGCGCACTCCGCGCCGACGGCATACGCGATCCAGCGGCGCCTGCCGACTGCCATCGCTTTTCCAATGAACAGCAGCGCGCCGGCGCCGGCGTAAGTCAGTTGAAAGGAGACGTCGGTGAGATCGGACGGCGCGATCAGCAATCGCACGAGCGCCGCCACGCACCAGAGATTCTCGAGCGTAGTCGGCCGCTGCAGGATTCGCGAGATCGCGTAGAGACCGATGCCGATGCTGGAGCGCGATACCGAAGCCGTCGGTCCGATGAAAATCGGCGCGATGATCGAAAAGATCAGCAGCGACCAGTCGGCGGCGCGCGGCGCATGCATCGCGCGGAGCAGAAACGCGATTACGCCCGCCGCGAACGCGATCTGCAATCCTGAAAAAACGAGAAGGTGGTAGGTGCCCCCGCGTTTGTAGTTGTCGCGGATGTCGTCAGCCAGTCGCTCGCCTCTTCCCAATGCGAGTGCTTCCACCAGCGCGACTTCGGTCGGAAACCTCGCGGCGAAAGGCCGCAGACGATTCGCGAGCGCGCGATTCCAGGCCGCCGGATCGAGTCGCGACAACGTCCCGCGATATTCGAGAAGCCGCGGCGATTTCACCGCGATGATCAAGTCACCGCGATCGTTCCTTCGGAGAAATCCTTCGACCGCGATCCACTTCTCCATCTCGATCGCCTTCGGCTGGAAGCGCGCGTAGACCGTGAGCGGCCGATCTTCGTACTGCACGCGAAGGACATTCACATCGCCCCGCCGCGTCCAATCGCGATCGATCGTCGCCTCCACGCGCACAAATCGATCGTCGGCGATGGCGACTGGCGATGGCTTCGCGGCACCCGCGATGATGCCAAGCGCCGCGCACACGACGATCAACGCGCCGCGAAAGTATTTGAGCGCGCCGAGGAGCACGGCGATCGTGAGAAAGGCGATTGCGTCGCGCACGGAGCATCCGCAAACCAGGCCGGCGATGAACGCGATCAGCGGGAGTGCGGCGGGAACATCATTCTGCACGCTCGAACGACGCGAGCGTTTCTACGTGATGTGTGTTGGGGAAGAGATCGAGGAGGTCGAGAGTGGAGAGGCGCCACCCGGACGCGATCAGCCGGCTCGCGTCTCGGGAAAAGGTTACCGGATCGCAGGAGAGATAACAAATCATCTCGCGCGCGCGCTGGCCGATCGCGTCGATCGTGTTCTTGCGCGCACCCGCGCGAGGCGGATCGAGGAAGATGAAATCGGCGTCGGGGATATCGAAGTCCTCGACAGCGGACTGGATCGTTTCGACGTTCGAATGTGGGTCGGTCTTTCCTTCAACAGCTACGACGCGTTCGAACAGCGTAGCCAACGGAAGCGTGAAGAAACCCACGCCGGCGAAGAGATCGATCGCAAGCCGTTTGTTTCGAACGCGCGCGGCGTGCGCAGTGACCAGCCGCAGCATCGTGCTCAGGAGGTGGCGGTTCACCTGGAAAAAGGAGCCCGTCGACAGCCGGTAAGTGAATGCGTCGACGCGAATCTCGATCTCGGCCTCGCCGCGAATCCGGCGGCCGTCGATCTCCCACG
>DATBSF010000103.1:0-25883 GCA_036559905.1 Thermoanaerobaculia bacterium
GACCTTGTCGATGCCGGCGTTGATGTCCGCCCAGTCCCCGCCGCCCCAGTCATTTCGGTTCGCCGCGCGAAATTTCTCGCCGTAGCCGCCCGTGCCGCGGGGATTCGGCCGCAGCACGACGAACCCTTTGTCCGCGAAAACCTGCGGCGCATAAACGGGACCGAGGTAGCCGAAGAAGCCTTGATCGTGATGCGAAGCGGGACCGCCGTGAACGAACGTCAGCATCGGATAGCGTTTGCCGGCCTGATAGCCGATCGGAAGCGTGAGCAATCCCTCGATCTCGAGTCCGTCCTTCGGATTTTTCCAGCGGATGAGACGCGTCTCGCCGAGATCGCGATTGCGCAACGCATCGTTGTGATGCGTGAGCTGTTTCATCGGCCACACGAAAAGTTCGGGTGGCGTCGTCAGCGACTGCATCACGAACGCGCTCACGCCGTTTCGCATGTTCAAACCGCTGATCAGGCCATCGACATGCGAGACGTCGCGAAAGCCTGTGCCGTCTGCGCCGACGCGAAAAATCTGCGACGTCGTGTTCCACGCGCCATCGAACCAGATTGTCTGCGCGTCGCCCCAGACGATCTGATCGGGCGTGCGGCCGTATTCGCCTGAGACGAGGCGCGGCGTTCCGCCTTCGACCGGTACGACGTAGATCTGTTGCTCGCGCAGCCAGTCATCGACACCGCCCGATCCAAGAAACGCGACCGATTTTCCGTCCGGCGAGAAACTCGGATTGCGATTCATCCCCGATGTCACGATGGGGCGGGCGGGGGCACCCGCCACCACACTGACCACGGCGATTTCGCGGCGCTCACTATCGCGCTCGTCGTTTTTCCGATACTCGACGGCAATCAACGATCCATCCGGCGACCAGGAAGGATTTGTCACTGAAAATGGCCCACGTGTCAGCCGCGTGACCGTGCGCGATTCGACGTTGAGAAGATAGAGATGCGGCGGACGCGGATCATCGCCGACGACGCGAAAATCCTCCTTCTCGGTTGGCGCCGGCTCGCGCATCACGAACGCGATGCTCTTGCCGTCGGGCGACCATTCGAAATCCGAGATTGAGCTCTTCTCGGCGGTGATCTTCTCCGCTTCGCCGCCGTTCGCAGCGATCATCCAGATCGCATTTCGGCCGCCATCGCGATCGGAGAGAAATGCAATGCGGGCTCCGTCCGGCGACCATCGAGGATGATTGTTCGTCGATAGCGAACGCGTGAGGCGCGTGTCGTTCGATCCATCGACGCCGATGAGCCACAGGTCGGTGTCGTAGACGCTGCGCTCCAGATCGGCGCGCGAGAGGACGTACACGATGCGTTTGCCGTCGGGAGAAATCACCGGCGACGAAACCAGCGGCATCGTCGCGTAGTCCTGAATCGTGAGCGCGGAGGCGAGACGAAGAGTGGTCAGCATCGGCATGTATTCTCTGTGATCTCTGTGTTCTCTGTGGTGATTTAGTGCGCGAGGAGCGCCCGCGTCGCCGGATGCTGCGGATGAGTCAGCACCTCGCGAGCCGGACCCTCTTCGACAGCCTCTCCCTCGGCGAGGATGATCACGCGATCGGCAAAATCGCGCGCGAAATCGTCATCGTGCGTCGTGATGAGAAGCGTGCGACCGCCACCGGTCAGTTTGACGAGCGTTTCTCCGAGCTCGCCGCGGCGCGCGGGATCGAGCGATGCCGTCGGCTCGTCCATCAGCAGCAGCGGCGGATCCATCGCCATCGCGCGCGCGATCGCGACGCGCTGCGCCTCGCCGCCGGAGAGCTCGCGCGGCAACGCGTTGCGGCGATGCGCGACGCCCAACGACTCCAACAACTGATTCGCCCGCGCCTCGGCATCCGCGCGAGAAACGGCCGCGACGTGCGTGGGCGCCAGCGTGATGTTGTGCAGAGCCGTCAGATGTTCGAAGAGGTAATGCAGTTGAAAAACCATTCCCACGCGGCGACGAAGCTCGCGCATCACGTTGCGCGGCGGCAGTGGACCGGCGTGCAGCGCCACGCCATCGATACCGATCGTGCCGGCGTTGAACGCTTCCAGCGCGGCGATGCAGCGCAGCACGGTCGTCTTTCCGCCGCCCGAGAGCCCCATCAGCGCAACGAGCTCGCCGCGCGCAGCGCGCATGCTGATTCCGCGCAGAATCTCGCGCGTGCCGTGCGTCAGGCGGAGACCGTCGATCTTCAGGAGGTCGCTGCTTTCCAACGCGCCTCCAGTCTGCCGGCCAATCGCGAGAGTGGCAGCGACATGATGAGATAGAGCGCCGCGCAAAGAGCGCCGGGAATCACCCAGCTCCCGATGTTCGTCGCGAAGATCTGCGTTTGCTTCGTCAGCTCCACGACCGTGATCACCGAAACCAGCGACGAGTCTTTGAGCAGCGCGACGAAGTCGTTCGTCATCGGCGCGAGCGCCAGACGAAAAGCCTGCGGACCGCGCACGAGCCGCAGCACCTGCGATTCCGTGAATCCGAGCGTGCGTGCCGCTTCGAGCTGTCCGCGCGAGACCGCCTCCAGCGCGCCGCGATAGATCTCGCTCTCGTATGCCGCGTAATTCAGCCCGAGTCCGAGGAGCGCGGCGAGAAATGCGGGGAGGCGGACGACGGATGAGAGTCCGTAATAGAGAACGAAGAGCTGCAGCAGCACCGGCGTACCGCGAACGACTTCGACGTAAGTCGTGAGAATCGAGCGCAGCAAGACGTTGCCGTAGACGCGGCCGCTTGCGATCAGGACGCCGACGATGATCGCGAGCGCCATCGCCGCGCACGAGAGGACGATCGTGATCAGCGATGCGCGAAGAAGCGCCGGGATGTACGCGACAATCGTGCTTCGTGTGCTCTGTGTACTCTGTGTGCTCTGTGGTTCGGGTCTCTTTTCCACGGTAGCGAAGAATGCCGCCTGGTATTCATCCCAAATGCCCCAGTTGCGATAAATCCGCTCGAGTGTTCCATCGCGCATGCGCGCTTGCAGCACTGCGTTCACGCGATCGCGCAGCGCCGTGTTCGTTCGAGCGAGCACCGCGATGTAATGCCCGGTCGCGACCGGCTGCGGCTGCGTGAAGAGGCCCTTGATCGAACGCATGCGCCGCGCGGCGATGATGTTGTCGAGCAGCACTGCATCGACTCTTCCCTGCTCGAGATCGGAGTACGGATGCACGTCGTCGTCGTACGACACCACCAACACCGGCTGGGTTTTCAGAAAGTCGTATGCCATCGTGCCGTTGAGCGTGCCGATGCGATGTCCGCGCAGGTCCGCCATCGTCCGAAATCGGTCGCGGTCCGCGGCGCGCACGGTGAGGACTTCGTGGAATTCGTAATAGGGAATCGTCGCCGCGTGCGATGCGCGCCGCGCCGGAATGTCTTCGACGCCGCTCATGCCGAGATCGAAGTCGCCGCGCTCGACGGATTGGTCGATTTCCTGGAACGCGACCTGGACGAATTCCGATCGGCGCCCGAGGCCTTTCGCGATTTCGTCAGCGACTTCGACGTCGAATCCGCGCACCTTCGACGGATCGCGCGGATCGGCCTCCACGAACGGAGCGCCGCCCTCGGCATCGCCACCCCATCGGAGCGGGGGCGGATCGGCGATCAGCGCGAGAAAAAATAGGACGACCGACATTGCAGCGGGATTATCGGTCGGGTGAGGGCGATAACGCCTGTTTTTCGAGCCACATCGCGACGATTGCTGAGAAGTCGACGAACGTTAGCTCATTCACGTCCAGCTTGAATCCCTCACAGATTGCCGGCAGATCCTGACGGAATGACTCGTAGTGCTTGTAAATCGCGATCCCGCCTGGGATCTCCGCGCGCACGGATTCAGTTCTGAGCCAATCTCGAACCCGCTTTACTGCCTCCAGAGGATCGTCGGAGTGTTTGGCGATGTCCTGACCGGCGATGTCTGAGATGTATTTCTGGAAACCGTACTTTTCTGACTCGAAGATGAGGAATGACTTGCCCTTGTGTTTCGGGCTGTACTCCTTGCAGCCAACATCAATTCCAAGCTCGAAGGGCATGTTGAAGCGCGGCAGTTGGCTTTTCTCGTCGAGCGCGGTCCTCGACAAGTCATGAATCGAGTACCGGCTCTCAGCGATGAGGCCGAGGATCTTTTGCAACCGTACCTGGCTCGAATCCAATCTCTCGCGGGCACATTTCGCACGGAATCCGGCGTCGTGGACCGCAAAAACAATCGCTTCGAAAATCGGTGCGTAGGCGGCGTCGAAGGGGCAATTGATGAATACGTTTCGGTCGTATTCTCCCGCCGTCATTTGTTAGAGGATCGGCGTGCGATCACAGCCGCGACCACCGCCTCGATCTTCTTCAGACCGATCGTGCTCCGCTCTGTTGGGAAGAGGATGACTCGCCGTGCTCGCGGTACTGGCGATGCCTTGCGTACGGCGCGTTTCGCGGAGGTTTTCTTCTTGGCTGCGGTCACATTCGGCTCCCGGGTGATGGTAACACTTCGGCACGTTCCCGCATTCTTTCCTTATCGCTTGATAACGGTATCACCTTCGATTTTCCAACCTTGGCTGAGCGTCAGCGTGTAGTTCTCCGCCGGTTCGCGTGGAACCGTCAGTCGCAACCAATCGGCGGAGATCAACGCGCCGCCGCCCTTCACGACGATTGTTCCCCAGTCGTCGCGCAGTGTGAGCGTCGGATAGACCGTGCCGTAGGGCTCGAAAGGCTGCGCTTTGTTCGGGTCCATCTCGAATTGCATTTTGTGGAGGGGCAAAGTCAGAACCCGACCGTCGATGAATCGCGCGCGCAGGTCGCGCAGCATCGCCTGTTTTTTTTCGTCGCGAGCGCGTTCGGCCGTCAGCAGTTCCGCTGCGCCAAACTTCGATTCGCCGTATCCCATCTCGCGCAGCGCGCCCCACGCAGGACCGGTGGCGTAAGCGAACGATCGCGAAAACGTCGGCGTCTTCTCCGCCTTCTGCAACGCCTCGATCAGATGCGGAATGCGCTTCGGAAGCGATGGCTCCGCGAACGCGGTTCCGGTGTACTCGGCGAGCCCTTCGTTCCTTTCGAGCGCATCCTCTTCGGCGGCCGCGTTGGGGAACATTTCGCGGCGCTTCTCGCGAAACGCGAGCGCATCCGACAGCGCCTTGTGATCCCCACCGAGCGCTGCAGCCAGGGCGCGCCATTCGAGTTGCATCAGATATCGCCCTTCGACCGTATCGAGGTGCGAGTTAGGAACCTCTTTTGCAACCAGACCGAGCTTCGGCTGAATGCGGTGGAAGGATTCGTGAGCGAGAAGCACGCGCCGCGCGTAGGCGTCGGCCGGCAGCGGAAGTAGCACCATCGTCCAGCGGTCGCCTTGCCAGTCGACGGCCGTATTGGCAATTCCAATCGACGCCGGCATTGTCCCCTCGGTGACCTCGCCGGCACGTTTTGCAACGAAGTGCCGCGTCTGCGGTTCGACGAAAACCGTCGGCCCGCAAATCGAGACCCCCCACATGTGGCCGTTGTCGCGCGCACACATTTCATCGAGCTCGTGAAAGGCCGTCATCAAGGTTGCAATCGCGATTGCCGTCAGCATGACCGTTCAGACGCCGAGGAAAATGAAAGGTTTGACGTGCTAGGCTGAAAAAGGTGAACCCGGACCTCAAACTCGCGCTCGCGCTGGCCGACATCAGCGACCGGATCACACTCCGCCACTTCCGCGGCGCGTTCTCGGTTCGGACCAAGAAAGATCAGACCCCCGTCACGGAAGTCGACGAAGCGGTCGAGCGCGCGATTCGTGAGCGACTCGATCGCGACCGGCCGGACGATGCGATTGTCGGCGAGGAATTCGGCAAGCGCGGCGAGTCCGCACGCCGCTGGATCATCGATCCGATCGACGCGACGCGCAACTACATCCGCGGCATTCCGATCTTCGCCACGCTCATCGCACTCGATGGCGAGGTCGGCGTCGCCTCCGCGCCGGCACTGAATCGCCGATGGTGGGCCTCGCGCGGCGATGGCGCGTTCTGCGATGCAAAACGCATCCACGTCTCGAAAGTCGATCAGATCGCCGACGCGCAGATCGGATACGACAGCGTCGCCGATTTCGCCTCGCCCGAGAAATTCCTCGGCCTGATGCAGAAATGCGGACGCGCCCGCGGCTTCGGCGATTTCTGGATCCACATGCTCGTCGCGGAGGGAGCGACCGAGATCGCCGTCGAGCCGAAAGTCGCGTGGTGGGATATGGCCGCGCTGCAGATCATCGTCGAGGAAGCAGGCGGACGTTTCACGTCACTCGACGGCCAGCCGCGCGCCGATCGCGGCAGCGGCGTTTCATCGAACGGCCTTCTGCATGACACGGTGCTCGAGGCATTGCGATGAAGAACGAACAAGTGATGGTCGTCCGCACAGTCGATCTGCAATCTTTTCTTTCGGGACGCCTGATTCGCAATCATGCGCGGGCGATCCTCGATCTCATCGCGTCGAAGCACTTTTTCATCGATCGTCCGACGGCGGAGATCTCGCCCGAATTTCGCCAGATCATTCCGTACGTGCTCATTCGCAACGGCGACGATTACTTCGTCTTGATCCGCACGCCGAAGCAGAGCGAGGCGAGGTTGCACCACAAGGTCTCGTTAGGCATCGGCGGCCACATCAATCCCGGACAATCGCTGCTCGAGGGTTTGCAGCGCGAGCTCGACGAAGAAGTCTGGATCGGATCGGCCTTCGACATGCAATTCATCGGCATCATCAACGACGATTCCACCGACGTCGGCCGCGTCCACCTCGGCGCCGCTTATCTTCTGGATGCACAAGGCAATGATGTGCAGGTCAAGGAAACTGACAAAATGACCGGCGCGTGGATGGCGCGCGCCGCGCTGCGAGGATCGCGCGACGCGATGGAGTCGTGGTCGCAGATTGTTTATGACGAATTTATTGCTTAGCCTCGCCGTCATTCTCCTCGGCACCGGCTATCCGCGGCCGGACGCGAATCACGCCGGGCCAGCCACCGCGATCGTCGCCGGCGACAAATGGTTTCTCGTCGATGCGGGCCGAGGAACGACGATGCGCGTGGCGGGGACGGAGCTGAAATACGAGAACCTGCGCGGCGTCTTCATCACGCATCTCCATTCGGATCACACCGCCGGTCTTCCGGACGTTTTCATCACGTCGTGGCAATTCGGGCGCAAGACTACTCCGCTGCCGCTTTACGGGCCGAGTGGAATCAAGAAATTGTCGGATGCGATGTTGCAATTCTTCGCCTATGACATTCACATGCGCCGCGATGTCATCGAGAAGCATCCGGCTGCCGGCGCGACGATCAAGACGCACGTCGTGCGCGAAGGTGTGGTCTATGACGACGGCGATGTGCGCATCACGGCGTTCGCGGTCGATCACGCGCCGGTCAAGCCGGCATTTGGCTATCGCTTCGAATCGGGCGGGCAAACGATCGTCGTGTCAGGCGACACTCGGCCGAATGCGAATTTGATCCGCTTCGCGAAAGGCGCCGACGTCCTCGTGCAGGAGGCGTATCTCCCCGAGCATTTCGACAAGGTCGACAACCCGGCAGTCGCGGCCAGGCTGAAGGCGTATCACACGTCAGCCGAAGAAGCGGGCGAGATCGCGACGGCGGCGGGCGTGAAGACGCTCGTGCTGACGCACCTGATTCCGGCCGGCGCGGAGAAGACCTTCGCGGAGCGAGCCGCGAAGACGTTTCGCGGAAAGATCATCGTCGGCGATGATCTGAAAACCGTGACGCCCTAGGGCTTTTCGTCTTTCCCGCGTTCGGTTTCGATCACCGGTCGCTCTTCGACGTGCAGTCCGCCGCCGAAAGTCCCGCCGCCGGTCGTGCCGAACACGCCGCCTTCGCCTTCGCGAACGCCATACGTTCCAGGCCCTTTGTGGGCCGCTTCGTCGTAACCGGCATTCGTCGGATCGTCCTTCTCGTGCGGCGGTGTGGAGCCCTCAGCGGTGTAATCGATATCGTCGTCGTTCGCCATAATGCCGGTTGTGGTGCAAACGCCGCTCCCGATCGATGCCTGGGTCGACGAAATCGTCGCGCACGTGCGCGCGCACCGCACCGCCGTGATCGTCGCGCCGCCCGGTTCCGGCAAGACCACCCGCATCCCACCCGCCCTCACGGCCCTCGGCAAAACGATTCTTTTGCAGCCGCGTCGCGTTGCGGCGCGCGCGCTGACGCGGCGCATCGCGCAGGAGCGCGGATGGGAAATCGGCAACGCGATCGGATGGCAGATTCGGTTCGAGCGGCGTTTCTCATCGAAAACGCGATTGCTGGTCGCAACGGAAGGAATCCTGACGGCGCGCCTGCAGGGCGATCCGCTGCTCAGCGAGTTTCGCGCCGTGGTGCTCGACGAATTCCACGAGCGCAGTATTCACGCGGATCTCGCACTGGCGCTCGTGAAGCAGGCGGCGATCGCCCGCGACGATCTGGCGATCGTCGTGATGTCGGCGACGCTCGACGCCGGCCCGCTCGCAAAATTTCTCGACGCCAAAGTGTTCGACATCGCAGCACGCACGTTTCCGATCGAGATCGAATACGCGCCTAACAGGTCGCTGCGCGACGTAATCCCACCGAAAGGCGATGTGCTCGTCTTTCTCGCCGGCGCGCGCGAGATCAACCGAGCGACTTCGGAACTTCGAGATTTCGCAACCCTGCCGCTGCATGGTTCGCTCGACGTCGATGCGCAGGAACGTGCGATCGCGCCGTCGGCGCGACGCAAGATCATCCTCGCGACGAACATCGCCGAGACTTCGCTGACCGTCGAAGGGGTCAACACCGTCATCGACACCGGATTGCACAAGGTCCTGCGCTTCGATCCTGAGACTGCGATCGATCACCTCGTGCTCGAACGCATCTCGCGCGATTCGGCGGATCAGCGCGCCGGCCGCGCGGGTCGAACTGCACCCGGGCGGGCGGTGCGGTTGTGGGACGAGCGCGACATTCTGCGTCCGCATCGCGAGCCGGAAGTTCGCCGCGTCGATCTCGCATCGGCGGTGCTCGATATCATCGGATGGGGCGGCGATCCGAAGACATTCGAATGGTTTGAGCGGCCACCCGAAGAGCGGCTCGACGCCGCGATTGCGCTGCTCGCGCAGCTCGGCGACCTCGATGAGCTCCGCAAGTTTCCCTTGCATCCGCGGCTCGCGCGCGTGCTCATCGACGCGCATGGCGCCGACGAAGCCATCGACATCTGCGCGCAGCTCATGAACGAGGACCCCCGCGATCTCTCCACCATCGTGCGCAACATTCTCGGCAAATCGCATCGCCGGCATGTCGACGATGCGACGCTTCGCCGCGCGCTGCTGGCCGGCTATCCCGATCGCGTCGCAATGCGCCGCGGGTCAGGAGTCCTTCTCTCCTCAGGCACCGGCGCCACGCTGGCGCGCGAAATCGATGACGGACGCAGCGAGTTCCTCGTCGTCCTCGAGATCACTGGCGATCTGATTCGCATGGCACGTCCGATCGAGCGCGAATGGCTGAAGCCAGATCGCCGCGAGCAAGTGCAGGAGGGCGATCGCATCGTCGAGCGCCGCTTCTACGGCGCGATTCCTCTCCACGAGCAGACGATCGCGCGGCTGCCCGTTCCGAAGCCCAAAGAGAAAAGCCTTCCCACAATCACGCTGCCCAGTGGGCGCAAAGCGAAACTCGAATCGCGCGACGACGGCAGCCTGGTCGCATCCGTGAAATTACAGGAGCTTTTCGGAATGACGGAGACTCCGCGTGGGGTTACGTTCGAGCTGCTCGCGCCTAACGGACGTCCGGTGCAGACGACGCGCGATCTGCGCAGCTTCTGGGAGAACACCTATCCGTCAATTCGAAAGCAACTGTCGCGGCGATATCCGAAGCATGCGTGGCCGGAAGATCCTTTGAAAAAATAGAACCCTCACCACAGAGGCACAGAGATCACAGAGTCTCTCTGTGTCCTCTGTGTCTCTGTGGTGAACTTGTTTTTATTTCTGCGCTGGCACGTATGTCGGATCGCTCGTCAGATTGTCGACCACCGAACCGTACGCCGTCACGCGACCGCTTCCCGATGTCACTCTCACGGTGACGCGACCGTTGTAGCTGTTCCCGGCGTTCAGCGACGCGAGCACGCTGCCCAGCTGCCGAAATTCGCTTGGCGCCAGCGTCACCTCGGTCGACGCGGCTGTCTTCGAACCGTCGACGACGGCGCCAATCTGGACGGTCACCGGGTTTCCCGTCAATTCGTTGAGTCCCAGGTTCGAGCGGAAGTTGGCGGACTGTTCGAGCTGCAGCACCTGCAGCGGCGCGTCGCCGAGTCCGATTCCTTCCGCGGGAGTCACGGCCGGGATGAATTGACCGAATGTTCCGCCGCTCGCTGCATCGTTGCTGTACGTGCGGCCGCTGACGACGAGCGGTGTATTGGCCGGCGTGGTGACGACGATCGATCCGCCGGTTCCTGTCGCGCCGAAGAGCCCAGGCAGCACGTTGTTGTAGACCTTGATCTCGCCGACGCCGATGCTCACCGCGCGTACGACCGGCGTGCCGTTGCCTTGCGGATAGAACGTGGCGGTCGCGTTCACAGCAAACGGCGAGGCGTTGAAGATGCGAATGTCGGAATGGAAATTCGAGACCGCCGACGCAAAATCCGCCATGCCGGGGAGCACGTAACGATTCGCCGACAGCGAGGCAGTTTGGATCGGCGATACCGCCAACGGGTCATTCGTCTTGCTGTCGAGTACCGAAGCGTATGTTGTTACGCCGCCGGTCGGGGAGTCGACTACGACTTCGATCCGTGCGTCGTTCGCGGTGATGCCCTTCGTCGCCAGGAATGATCCGAGTTGCATGAATTCGAACGGTCGCAGCGTGAACGGGAATTCACCGAGACTCGAGCCGGTGCTGCCGAAGACGCGCAGGCGTCCATTCGCGTTTGCGCCGAGGCCTTCGACGAGTCCGATGTTGGTGCGGAAGGAATCCGACTGCGCGACTTGCGTGAGCGTCAGCGAGCCGCCGCCGGCTTTCAGGAACTTCGCTACTGCTACTGCCGGAATGAACTGTCCGTACGTTCCGGTCGCCGTCGCGGCGTATGTGCGGCTCGACACGAACGTCGTGGCCGCCGATCCGGCGAGCACGCGGATATCGAGCACGCCGCCCGCTTGATCGTCCGGCAGCGCGAACCCGAAGAAGTCTTTCAGGACATCGTTGAGCGCAACCGTCTGATTCGCGTCCACCGTGATGGTCGTCTGTCGCCCGGTCGTCGTGCCGTCCTGGTTTTGCGGAGTGAACGAAAGGAGGTAGGTCGCGGCCGACGATCCGGCGTTCGTGATCCGGATGTCCGAGCGGAATGGGACCACACCTTCGAGATGCGCGACCGCAGGAACGATCAACGCGTCGTTCGGCGGCGGCGCGACCTTCGCCGATCCATTGACCGGCGTCACGAGGCTGATCGACACGGTGGTGCTGTTGCTGCGCGAATCGTTCGGAATGACAGTGCCCTTTGCAGCCGGCGCGTTGATGATGATCGTTCCGGTGTTGGCGCCGACGAAAAGACCGCTCGGGTCGCCGCGCACGGTCACGGTCACTGTTCCGTCGCTTTGCACCGCTCCCGAAGCCGGCGTGACGGTAAGGTACGGCTTGTCAGTCGTGACGGTGAACGTGGAATTCGGTACCAGTCCGGAGAATGTCACGGTCTGCGAAACCGGGGTTGTGCTGCCGAGCGGAACGACGAGATCGAAGTCGCGCGACTTCGCCGGCTGTTGGGGCAGCACGACGATCTGCGCCGAACGTCCGAACGATCCCGCCGATCCGCCGCACGAAATCGGCCGCACGCGATAGAAGAATGTGGTCGCGACTGCGACCGTATGCTGGAAGGTACGACTGTTGGATAGCGTGCTGGTTGTGACGGCGTCGCTGAAATCGGATCGCGTCGCTTCCTGAATCTCGTAACCACCGCTGCTGGGGGCACCGCTGATCGCGTTCCATGAGACCACGTACGGGACTCCGGAAGGAGAGGACCCGGCGACTTCAGGAACCGCATTGCAATTGTTCACGGTGATCTGATTGCCGCCATACGACGTCAGGTTTTGCGTACCTCCGATGCTGCCTGTTCGCTGGAACGTGAGCATGTAACCAGCGATGAAGGTCGAGCTGTTGAATGCCGCATCCGGCTTGACGCGTCCCGTCATGGAAGCCGACGCCCCCGGCGACAGCGTGCCGCTACCGACGCATTTCCAGGCGTTGTGGATGACGGTCTGATTGAAAATCGGCGTCGGCAGATTTACATCGCCGACGAAGGAGCAGTTGCCGAAGATCGGACTGGCCTGGATGCCGCTGAACGTCCCCGGATCGAACGACGCGAGCGTCGACGTCCAGTTGCCGACGCAGTCGGCCGTGCCGTTGTTCTTGATGCTCAGCGTGCACTGCGCGCTCGACCCCGCGTTGATCGCGGAGTCGCATGTGAAGTTTGTCTGGCCGCCAAGATCGCAGTTCTGGGCGAACGCGTTGATCGAGACGATGGAGACAAGCGCACCAGCGAAAGCGCGGAACAGCCGACCCATCGGGACCTCCCTTTTGCTGAAGGAGGAAAGTATAGCGAGTTGGGATGTTGGGATGTTGGAGGGGGCGGTTGGGACGTCCTAACATCCCAACCGCCTAACAGCCTAACTTTTTTCCTTCTTTACTTCTTCTTTGGCCGCGGCCGCGGACTTCGCTGCCTCGATGTTGACGGTGACGTCGACGTCATCGCTCAGCAGCGTGCTGCCGTTATCGAGCGCGCGATTCCAGATGATCCCGTAGTCTTTGCGATTCAGGACGGTGTGGGCTGTGAATCCGGCGCGTGTATTCCCGCGCGGGTCCTTGATGAATCCGAGGAACTCGACGGGCAGGGTGATGGTCTTGGTGACGCCGTGCATCGTGAAGGTGCCGGTCACGTCGTAGAAATTCTTGCGGCTGGTCGGCTTCACGCTGGTGCTCTTGAACGTGATCTCGGGATACTTGTCGACCTCGAAGAAGTTGGCGCCGCGCAGATCTTTGTCGCGATTGTCGTTGCCGGTGTCGATCGAAGGTGCCTTGATCGTGAACTCGACCGACGAGACGGCCGGATTGGCCTCGTCGACGCTGATGGCGCCGGAGAATTCGTTGAATCTGCCGCTCACGCGGCTGACCAGGTGACGGACCTGGAAGGTGGCTTCCGAGTGGTTCTTGTCGACGATGAAGTTGTCGGCAGCGAACGCGCTGACGGCGAACAACACCGCGGCAACGGTGGTGAGAATGGACCTCATGAATTACTCCTCCTTTTTGGTGATGCGTTGAATGGATTGACGCAGGCGGTCGAGCGATTCGACCAGTTGCGCGAGCTGCTTCTTGTTGACCGAGTGAAAGGCGGCATCGGTCGCGTCGCGGACGGGCGCATCGAGGCCGGCCAGCAACTCCGTGCCTTCGGTCGTGATGCGGCAGAAGATGCAGCGGCGATCGGTGGCGCCGCGCTGGCGCTCGACGAGATTCTTCGTCTGCAATCGGTCGATGAGGCGCGTGATGCCGGGGGTCTGCTCGATCATGCGCTGCGCGATCTCGAGCGTGGGCAAGCCATCGCGGCCGGCGCCGCGAAGAATGCGTAGGACGTTGTACTGCTGGACGGTGATGCCGTGCGGTTCGACGGCCGAGCCGACGAGGCGTCGGACGACGTCGGCGGTGCGCAACAGGGTGACGGCGGCCTCCTGACCTTTCGACGGAAAGGGCTTGCGCTGCTTGATTTCATGAAGGACGGTCACGGGAGGTGCGACACCTTAATCGATGAATAGTTGACTGGTCAAGTAAATGAACGGTGAACGCCGCTTGCAGTAAACGAACGTTCGTGCTATTTTGCCCGCCAAAGGAGCAGAAAATGGACATCAACCCCAAATTCACCTGGTTCAGCCCCGTGCACTTCGACGAGCTCGATCCCATGCAGATGCTCCACAACTCCCGCTTCCCCGCCCACGTCGAGCGCGCCGTCAGCGCCTGCTACGCCGCCAATGGCGGCACCTGGCAAATCGACATCGCAAACAATCCCGATCAGTTCCACGTCGTCCGCGAGCTCCGCATCGAATACCTCAATCCCTTCCTCGGACCCGGCTCCATGCGCATCGACCTGTGGGTCGAGCACCTCGGCAACACCAGCTGCGTCTACGGCTTCCTCTGCTCCAGCGCCGATGGAAAAATCCCGCACGCGCGCGGCCAGCGCACGATCGTCAAGCTCGATCCCGCATCGCGGCGGCCCACGCCGTGGACCGATCGATTCCGCGACGTGCACAACGAGCTTCGCAAGGACCTTCCGGCCTTCGCATGAAGGGCGATCGCACACGGCAGAGCATTCTCTATCGCGCCGTCGATCTCGCATCGACTGACGGATTGGAAGGTCTGACGATCGGCCGCCTCGCCGACGATCTGAAGATGTCGAAGAGCGGGCTGTTCGCGCATTTCGGATCGAAGGAAGAGCTGCAGCTCGCGACGATCAAAGCCGCGAAGCAGCGATTCATCGATGAAGTTTTTCGCCCGGCACTCAATGTCGAACGTGGATATCCGCGGCTGATGGCGATCTGCAAGTCGTGGATCGACTACGTGCGGCGCGGCGTCTTTCCGGGAGGCTGCTTCTTCGCGGCAGCGTCGTTCGAATTCGATGGACGGTCAGGTCCGGTGCGCGATGTCATCGGCACGGCGATGGATGAGTGGATCGACGCGCTCGAGAAAGCAGTGCAGATGGCGAAGGACGAAGGACATCTCGATTCTCGCGTCGATCCGGCGCAGCTGGCGTTCGAGCTCAACTCGCTCTTCTTCGGCGCGAACTTCGCCTGCCAGCTCCGCAACGATCCGCGTTCGCTCGACCGCGCCGAGAAAGCGATCGAGACGCGGCTCGAATCGGTGCGGACGCGTCGCGCCGGCGGCTCGCCGGCTGTTCCGCCGCCGGCCCGGCGGCGCCCGTCGCGCAGAAGCCGAGCCGGCGAGCCGCCGGCATAACAGCCGGCGAGGCCGCCGGCGTTACACGGTCTCGCATGCGATCGCGCGCACGCCGGCAAATCGCGTAACGGCCGCGTCGCGATCCGCCTGACTTCGAAACGCGCCGACGATCGTCGATCCCGATCCGCTCATCGCCGCCCACGCCGCTCCGACTTCGTACAGCCGCGTCTTGAGCGCGTGCAGATGCGGGAACTTCGCGAAGATCGCCTCTTCGAAGTCGTTGATCAGCTCCGTCGCGTGGTCGAGAAGATCGTCATCGATCATCGCGCGATAGCGATCGATGCCGAGCGGCGGCGAGAAACGGCGAAGCATTCCGTAGGCCTGCGCCGTCAATACGCGTTCCGCCGGAATCAGAAGCAACAGCGGAACCGGCGCAACGCGGCGCAGCGGCGTGAGGACCTCACCGCGGCCGGTCGCGTAAGCCGTGCCCCCTTCGAGAAAGAAAGGAACATCGGATCCGAGCGACAACGCGATCTGCGGATCTTTCCGATTGAATTCACGCAGAACCGCCGCCGCATCCGACGACCCGCCCCCCAACCCACCCCCGGCAGGAATTCGCTTTTGCAGATGAATGCGCGCGCTTGCGCCGATCGCGGTTGCGGCTCGCGCGACGAGATTCGTCTCGTCGATGGGAATCGTCGGATCGTCGCACGTTAGCGAGAAGCGATCGGCACGTTCGAATGTCAGATCGTCGTGCAGCGAGATTGTTTGAAAGAGCGTTTCGATGTTGTGGAAACCGTCCGGTCGTTTCCCGGTCACGCGCAAGGCCCAGTTGATCTTGGCGTAAGCCTTCATAGCGGCGGCGGAACGCAGCAACGATAGCTGCTTGGAATCTCCGGCGGTGTCAGCGTCGCGGTGTCGACGAAACTCTCGAGGTGTTCGATCTCGATGTGGCGCTGTCCCTGATCGATGGTCACGCGCTTCGGAGGATAAGCCGGCGGATCGAATCGGATCGTGGCGCCGGCGAGATTCACGCTCTCGATTCCCGCCGCGCCGTACGTGATCGATTCCACGCCCGCAGGTGGAAGTCCGACCAGCAGCAGCGCGGTCTGGCCGCCGAGCGCGCCGAAGTCGGAAGCCTTCCCGCGCGAGACTGTCGCCTCGAAATCGTTGAGGAAAATCACGTCGTCGCCTTCGGCATACAGCCGCGCGACGGTTGTGCCGATTGGCGAGTAAATCGTCATCAGCAGGCGGCCGCCGGAATCGATTTGCAGTTGTCCGCGCGCAGAGATCTGCCCCAACTTCAGCCGGATGAAACTCCGCTGACCGCGAAACTGCGTTCGCCGATCCGCGAGCTGCTGCGCAGCCTCGGCAGGCGAATTCGCGCTCAGCGGCGCAATCGCCTCGGCGTCAGGCGGGCGCGTGGTGCGGCAGGCCGCGAGAAGAATGAGACAGACCGCGGCGCTTCGACGGATCAACGCTGCGCGGCAGCCTGCTGGCGTTCCAACTCGGCGATTTTCGTCTTCAGCTTGACCTCGTCCTTCGCGTCGGGCTCGAGAGTGAGCGCCACGCGGTACAGATCGAGCGCGCGGTGCACATTGCCGCGCTTCGCGAAGACGTCGCCGAGGTGTTGCTGAACGGTGGCGTCGCGCGGGAGAAGATGCGCGGCGTCCGTCAGATATTTTTCGGCCAGATCGAGTTTGCCCTGCTGGTAGTAAACCCAGCCGAGCGAGTCGACGTACGCGCCATTTTTCGGTTCCTGTTTCACGGCGCGATTGAGCATGTCGGCCGCGCGGTCGAGATTCACCCCGCCCTCGGCCCACATGTAACCGAGGTAGTTGAGGGTCGCGGCGTGTTCGGGACGCTTGGTGAGGATGTCGAGGAAGAGACGCTCGGCGGATTTCTTGTCGCCCGAGCGCTCGAATGCCGATCCGAGCTCGAACTGCAGATCGAGATCGTCAGGAGATTTCTTGAGAGCATCGCGAAGCATCGAGATCGCCGGCTCGTACTGCTCCGTCTGGATGTAGGCCTCGGATGTCGCGAGCGTATTCTTCGTGCCGAACTTCGCCTGCGTCGCCGCGGCCATCTTCGCGCGATCGGTCGCCCCCGCCCGCACGAGCATCTCCACGTAGCGCGCGTTGACAAACGGATCGGACGAGTAGTTATCGACCAGCGGCTGCAACAGCGCGATCGCATCGGAGTAGCGCTTCTGCCGCTTCAACGCGTCGAGCGCGATGTTGACCGCCTGCGCGTTCGGCTTGTCGCGGAAGATGAGAATCGATTTCGCGCCGCTCAGCGCGTCCTCGTAGTTACCTTTTTGCAGATCGATGTACGCCAACTGCGTCTTCGCGAGGACCTGCAGATTGTCGGGAAGATCGTTGACGGCCAGCAGCAGACGGAAAGTCTTCTGGGCGTCGTCATACTTACGCTGCCCGGTCTGACTCAGCCCGTAGCTCGCTAGTACATCGGGATCGGCGGGAGTCTTCGCGAGGAGGGCGCGATAAATCTTGTCGGCCTCCTCGTATTGTTCGAGATCGTTCAGCGCCTCGGCGAGATAGAACTGCGATCGCGTGTCTTTCGGATCGGCCTCCAGCAGCGCTTTGAAAGCCGCGCGGGCTTTTTCCGGCAGTCCGGCGCGCAGGTAATAGAACGCCTGCTGCCGCTGCAGATCGAGATTCATCGGATCGTCATTGATCAGCGGCTGCATCAGATCGGCAGCCTTCTGCCATTCGTTTTCTTTTTGATAGATATCGATGAGCTGCAGGATCGCAGGACCGAAAGTCGGATCGACCTGGACGGCGCGCTCGAGATACTGACGCGATTCATCTCCGCGTCCGAGTTTCGTGAGCACCTGCGCGTATGTGTAGTTGAGCGTTCGCTGATCGGGCGCACGCTCGAGAAGCGTCGCGAGGGCTTTCTCGGCGTCGGCGGTGCGGTTGGTCGAGAGAAGAATCTGCGCGACGGCCATGCCGGTGCCGATGTCATCGGGATTGACCTTGAACGCGGCTTGCAGATGCGAGAGTGCCTCGTCGATTTTGGCGCGGTCGCTGCCGGCGCGATCGAGCAGGAGTCGCCCGAGGACGCGCTGCGCGTCGTAGAAATCGGGACGGGAGGTGGTGACATCGCGGAGAGCGGATTCAGCAGCATCAGGACGCGACGCGTCGATGAGGATCATCGCGCGCTCGAACTGCAGCACCGGATTTCCGGGATTGCGCGCCACGACCTTGTCGATGCGCGAGATCGCTTCGTCGTATCGCCCATCCTGCGCGGCGAGTTTGGCCAGGATGAATTCGTACGGATCTTCGGAAAACTCCTGGGCCACCGCCGTCGCGCTGAAAACACACGCGAGGGACAGGATGAGGAGGAACTTCTTCATTGCTTGCATGGTATCACTCGAAAATTCGGAACATCGGGAAGGTGGACGGCATTGCACACATATGACGTGACGTAGTGCAGCCCGTTTCATGCCAGTGGCCGTCGAACCGCGGAACTGTGTTAAAAGCAGATCGATAGGGACAAGCCTCCGTGAGCCTGGAACGAATCGAAATCACGCCGTTTGCAGTGATCGTCAGCGAGATTCTGCAACAGCGGCGGACCGGAAATCTGACGGTCATCCGTGCGCCCCTGCGCAAGGTTCTGTACTGGTCGCAGGGCGAGCTGGTGCTGATCACGTCGTCGGCTCCGGAGGACTCGCTCAGCGATTTTCTCGTGCGCCGCGGCGTCATACCGGCGGAGCGCGCGACGCAATTGGTCGCCGACGACGCGACCGAATCGGTTGCCAAATTTCATGAGGCCGGTCTGGCCGAGCTCTCGTGGCGGCAAACCCTTCTGCGCGAATGGTTGACCGCGCAATTCGTCCCGCTTTTTTCTCTGGATGAGGGAACGGCAGCCTTCACCGAAGATGCGGCGCTATCTCCGGAGAAACGTGTTTTCCTGCTCTCGACGGCAGCGCTGGTGCTGGAAGGCGTCCGCTCGATCACCAACGGTCTGGTCCTGCGCCGGTCGCTCGGCGATCTGAAGCGTGAAATTGCCCCGGGACGCGACACTCGTTTCAGCCCCGATTCGATCCCGCTGACCGAATCAGAACGGCGCATCACGGAGTCGCTGCGGGAGCGGATCACAATCGAGGCGTTTCTGAAACAGTTCTCCACCGAATCGGTGACGGCCGCCAAGGTCGTCATCGCAATGATGACCCTCGGCCTCTACGCGATCGTCGATCCGACGAGTGCGCCCGCGCCGGAGATGAATTCGGATGACATGCAGCGCGACCTCGAATTGCTCGCCGCGATCGGATCGAGCGATCAGCGATCGCTGCGCGCCGTCGGATTCTCACGTCAACTGCCGTCGATGGATCATTACCAGATCCTCGGCGTGCCGCGTGCAGCGAGCCGCGCGCAGATCATCACGGCATCGGAAGAAAAGAAAAAGCAGTACGACGTGAACACGTTTCCTCCGATCGTCCGCGATGCGGTGCAGGCGATCAGTCGGCGGATTGATGACGCGACGCTCGTGCTGAAGGATTCCGTCCGCCGTCAGGCCTACGACAAACTGATACAGCAGGAATCAGGGCACATGCCCGGCGAGCTACAGAAGCGGCTGACGCAGCGCGTGATCGCGGAACAGAATTTCACGAAGGCGCGCGAACACAGCGTCACCGGCGACTATTACAGCGCGATCGTGCTCCTGCGTCAGGCCGTGGAATTCGCTCCCGATCATCCCGAGGCGTGGTATCTGCTCGGTCAGTGTCAGGAGCGCAATCCGAAATGGCGGCGCGAAGCTGCGGAGAGCTATCAGAAAGCCTTGTCGCTCAATCCGAATAATGTCGACGCGCTGATCTCGCTCGGCGATCTTTACAAAAGCGAAGGCCTCGCGTCGCGCGCGCAGTCGTGCTACGAGGATGTGCTCAAGATCAACAAGGATAGTCCTGAAGCGAAGAGCCGCCTCGCGGAGCTCGTCGGCAAGAAGCGCTAGTTACTTCAGGTCATCCGGCCGGTTGTCCGCAAGCTCGTCACGAAGGTCTTTCGGCTCGGTGGGCGAATTCTCGCCGCTGTGCTCCTCCCGCCCCGCCCCTTCGTAACCGAGAACTTCCGAACCCACGATTGCTTCGATCTTTTCTGTCTGGGCCTCAGTGGCCCCTTTCTCGTCGTTTGCCATACCAAGCAGACAGAGCAAGAAAGGGGCCGCTATGGGGTCAACTAATGGAAAAGGCCGTTGACGGCGGCAGTGCAGGACGTGAACGCGCTGCCGCGAGTACGGGCAACGCACTTCCTGCCCGACATTCAGCGTGGCGGAGGCTACATCAAGTCCCGCATGATCTTGTCGAGCGCCTCGCGCGGCGGACGGGTTTCCGCCTCGCCAAGCTGCCAGAGGGGCTTCTCGCTCATGTTGAGCAGACGAATGAAGCTCTTCTTCTCGGGGCGCAGGTAAACGAGGCCGGTCAGCATGGCGCCCGCCTCGGTCGCCTTGTGCAACCGCTGCAGCGCCTGGACGGCATCCGACGGATCGTAATCTTCCTCGAGTTTCTTCAGCAGTATTCGCGATCCGTCATTCATCGTGACTTCTCGCATCTCACCCGGCGCGTAGTCGATGTCGATCTGCTCGTACGACTGCACGAATCCGATCTGATGTAGCAGCTCGTCGTGCTCCTTCGAATAGGTGTAGCCCTTCGTCGATCCTTCGTGATTGTTGAACGTGACGCACGGAGAGATCACATCGATGACTGAGAGGCCATCATGTGCGATCGCGCCTTTGAGAATGTTGATCATCTGCTTCGGATCGCCGGCGTAACCACGCGCGACATATCCGCATCCGAGCTCTACCGCCAGCCCGCAGAGATCCATGGGCGGAAGGTCGTTGATGACGCCGGTCTTCAGCTTCGAGCCTTCATCGGCGGTCGCCGAGAATTGTCCTTTCGTCAGTCCGTACACGCCATTGTTCTCGATGATGTAGATCAGCGGAATGTTGCGTCGGACCATGTGCATGAACTGGCCGAGTCCGATCGAAGCCGTGTCGCCGTCGCCGGAAACGCCGATGCCCATCAGCGCGTGATTCGCGAGAGCGGCGCCGGTTGCAACCGCCGGCATGCGCCCGTGCACGGCATTGAATCCGTGCGAGCGGCCGAGGAAGTAGGCCGGAGTCTTTGAAGAGCAGCCGATGCCGGAAAACTTCGCGACCTTCTCGGGCTGGACGCTCATCTCGTAGAACGCGCGAATGATCTGATTGCTGATCGCGTCGTGGCCGCAGCCGGCGCACAGCGTCGACTTGCCGCCGGAGTAATCGGTGGCCTTCAGTCCGATCCGATTTTCTTTCGGCGCTTCGCTTCCAATCTTCAGTGTGCTGTCAGCCATGACCTCTAGTCCTCCGCCGCCATCTGCGTTACTGCGCGCTTATCGACGCCGACGCGAATGATCTTCTCGTTCTGGTTGCCTTCCATGCGCAGAACGGCGTCGGTGATCGAGCGCGCGTCGCACGGCAGGCCGGTGTAGTGCAATATTTTTCGGATCTTCTTCTGATCTTCGCCGACTTCGAGCCGGATCAGATCGCCCATCTGGCCGTCGCGATTCTGCTCCACGACGTAGACGCGCTCGTGATTGGCGACGAACGCCTTCAATTCATCCGTGAACGGAAGGGCGCGCAACCGCAGGTAGCTGGTCTTCACATCGCGCTCGCTCTCGAGCTGATGCCGCGACTCCTGCAGCGGAAAATCGGTCGTGCCGTAGGCGATGAATCCGATCTTGGCGCCCGGCTTCAAATCGACGATCGGATGTGGAATGTACTTTTTCGCGGTCTCGAATTTCTTCGCGAGCCGGTCGACGGTCGCTTTGTAATCCTCCGGACGCTCGGAGTAGCGTCCAAACGCATCGTGACCCGATCCGCGCGTGAAGTACGACGGCGCGTCGGTGCCTGGAATCGTGCGGTACGGGATTCCGTCGTCATCGACGTCGAGATAGCGTCCCCACTTCCCGCCCAACTCCTTCAGCTTTTCCTGCGTCAACACTTTGCCGCGCCGATACGGCTTCTCGGGATATTTGAACGGATCGGACATCCAGTTGTTCATGCCGAGGTCGAGGTCGGAGAGGACGAAGATGGGGGTTTGAAAAATCTCCGCGAGGTCGAGCGCCTCGCTCGCAAATTCGAAGCACTCCGCGACACTCGCCGGGAACAGCGTGATGTGCTGCGTGTCGCCATGCGACAGGAACAGCACCTGGAGGATGTCGCCTTGCGCGGTGCGTGTCGGCAAACCGGTGGACGGACCGACGCGCTGGATGTCCCAGATGACACCGGGGATCTCGGCGAAATATCCGAGGCCGGCGAATTCGGACATGAGCGAGATGCCCGGGCCGGCCGTCGAAGTCAGCGATCGCGCACCCGCCCAGCCCGCGCCTAACACCATGCCGACCGCCGCCAGCTCGTCTTCGGCTTGTACGATCGCGAATGTCGCCTTGCCGTCGGGGCCGATGCGATGCTGCTTCATGTAGTCGATCAGCGATTCGCACAGCGACGACGACGGCGTGATCGGATACCACGTCACGACCGTGACGCCGCCGAACATCGCGCCGATGGCCGCGGCCGCGTTGCCGTCGATGATGATCTTCCCGGCGGTCTTGTTCATCCGCTCGATCCGCCACTTGTTCTGCTTCGGCAGATTCGCGCGGGCGAACTCCATCCCCTTGTCGATCGACGCGACGTTCGGCTCGATGGCCTTCTGTTTCCCTTTGAATTGTTTTGTCAGCGCGTTCAGGATTTCCTGGCGCTCGATGCCGATCAGCTCCGCGACGATGCCGACGTAGATCATGTTCGTCAGCAGTTTGCGAAGTCGCGAGTCGGTCGTCAGCTCGCCCGCCAGCTTCGCGAACGGCACTTCATAGAACTCGATGTCTTTGCGAATCGCCTTGCAGTTGAGCGGCGCGTCGTAGATGCACAGCGATCCCGGCTGCAGCGCTTCGACGTCTTCGCGCGAGGTCTGCGCATTCATGCAGACCATGAGGTCGACTTCTTTCTTGCGCGCGATCCAGCCGTCTTTGTTCGCGCGGATCGTGAACCACGTGGGCAGGCCGGCGATGTTCGAAGGGAACATGTTCTTGCCGCTGACCGGGACGCCCATCTGAAAGATCGAGCGCATGAGAACGTTGTTCGACGACTGCGAACCCGATCCGTTCACGGTCGCGACGTGAATCGTCAAGTCGTTGATGACCGGACGTCCGCCCCCGCTTACTTCGTCGAGAACTGCCGTCGCTGTCAGACTGTCGGACACCTTCTAACTCCTTATTTGCAGTGGAGCGTCATTTTAGCTGAGTATCATCCGCGACGTGCTGCGGACGATCTGGACCGGGTTCATCGCTGTGGTCGTGACGCTTCCTTTGGCGTTCGCGACCCTGGTGGTTGCGGTCTTCAAGTCGAACGCGCGGGTGATCGAGCCCATCATTCGCCTGTGGGCCGGAAGCCTTCTCAAGGCGGCCGGAATCCAGCTCCGTGCAGAGGGGACCGAGGTCATCGACCGCAAGCAGCGCTACATCCTCATTGCGAATCACTCCAGTTACTTCGACATCCCGTGCATCTTCATGGCGATCCCGCAGCCGATTCGCTTCATGGCGAAAATCAGTCTGTTCAAGATTCCGATCTTCGGATGGGCGCTCGCGCGGGCGGGGTTCATTCCGATCGATCGAAAGAATCGGCGCACGGCGGTGAAGTCGTTCGAGAAGGCGGTCGATCGCATCCGCAAAGGAAACACGGTCGTCGTATTTCCGGAGGAAGGCCGTTCGCGCGAGCGCGCGATGCGTCCGTTTCAAAGAGGCGGATTTCTCCTCGCGTTGCGATCGGGTCTGCCGATTCTGCCAGTCGCGATCGTCGGAACGTACGACGTCTACAGCGCGAACGCGAAGGTGCTGACACCGGGTCCAGTCACCGTTCGCGTCGGCACGCCGATTCCGACGGAAGGGCTCACCGTTCGCGACAAAGATCGGCTGCTCAACGAATCGCGCGAGCAGATCAGCCGGATGTTGTACGGCACGCTAGACTGAATGTATGTCCGCGGACGACGATCGCACTGTCGAACGCAGGCTGATCGCGAATCGATATGCATTGATCGCGAAATTAGGTCAAGGTGGATTCGGCGCCGTCTATCTTGCGCGCGACACCCTCCTCATGCGCGACGTCGCCCTGAAGCTCCTCGGCGCGATGTCGTCCGATCGCCGCGAGCGCTTCCTGCGTGAGGCACGTGCAATGGCGCGACTCCGACATCCAAACATCGTCGGCATCTACGACGCCGGCGAAGATGCAGAGGGCCTGTATCTCGTTCTGGAAGTCGTTTCCGGCCGTTCGCTGCGCGAGATCGTTCCGATCGCGGCCGGCCGCGCGACAGAAATTATTCGTGAAGTCGCCGAAGCGCTGGCCGCCTCGCATGCCGCTGGGATCGTTCACCGCGACATCAAGCCGGCGAACATTCTCATCGACGATCGTGGTCGCGCCAAGGTCGCCGACTTCGGAGTCGCGCGGCTCGAAAGCGAACCGCAGCTAACGCAGACAGGCCATGTGATCGGAACACCGAGCTACATGTCGCCGGAACAGCTCCGTGGCGAATCTTCCGGGCCGCCGTCTGATCTCTACGCCCTCGGCGTCGTGATGTCGGAGATCGGATTAGCCGATCACCCTGTCGCAAAACGCCTGCTCGATCCCGATCCGGCGCAGCGCGGCACGGCGCAGCAAGTTGTTGCGGAGCTTGGCAGGCCGCGCAAAAACGTCCGCCGCTGGCTGTTCGCCGCGGCTGCCGCGGCCCTTCTCATTGCGCTCGTTGCGATCGTCGTCAACCCGCGTCCCGAGCGTGAGAAACGACAACGCGTCACGATCCAGCTACAGCACGCGAAGGCAAGCGACGTCCTCGCGTTCGTGAGTCAGGGCCAGCTCGCCGGAATTCCCGCTGCCATCAGCCCGAGGACGAATTCAGCAATCGAGGTCGAAGTTTCGGTATCGGACATCGCGGCCGCGAAGGATGCCGTCGCGATCATTGACGGTCTTTCCGGTTATCGATTCACGGTGGATGCAAATCTGTTCAACGGATCGAAACCTTCGGCGCGAAAAATCTCATCGAGCTCAACAATCCGAACCGGACAATTCATCGAGCTCGTCGCGCGCGCGTCGGGCTGGCCGCTCGTCCAGGACAACTCAGTCAGGCAAACGGCTGCTACCGCCGTTCCGATCGCGCTCAAGAATGTGCCCTGGGACGAAGCGGTCCGAAATGTGGTCAACACGCTCGACCTTGCCTTGTGGCAGGACGGCGAGATCTGGATTCTCGAGTCACAACAGCGCCGTCGAGAGCGCGAGCGGATCGCGCCTCGTTCGTGGGTCTCGTTTGCTCTCAAGCGCCGCGACCGCGCGGCGATCGTCAGTTCGCTGCGGCCTCTGCTCAGCGAGACCGGGGCCGTCGCGCTGTCGCCTCGCACTGGCCTCATCATCGTTTTCGACACGAATGAGCGCCTCCACGCGATCCGTTCCGCGCTCGCGGCCATGGACCCCGAAACAGACCGCCATCCGGAAGCTTCCCCGCCCCGCAATTACACCGGCCGGCGCGTGAGTCTCAACCTGGCAGACGCCAACGTCGTCGATGTGATCCGGAAGTTCGCGAGCTTTGCCGGGCTGTCAGTAGTCATCGATCCATCGGTTCATGGCAGCGTAACGATGAATCTGCCCGACATTCCATGGGACAACAGTCTGAATGCCATCCTGGTGTCGCAAGGGCTGACTTTTGTCGTCCGCGACGATGTGATGACCGTCTTCCCGGAGTCGAGGGCCTACTCGGGAGTCGCGATCGAGCGCACGCTCCATCTGCGCCACGAGAAACCGACATTCTTTCGCGCCTTCGAAAAAGCGATGGCCACACAGCGCGAAGAGATCGTGCTGGCGGACGACACGTCCGGAACGCTGATCCTCCGCGGACCGACCCACTTCGTCGACAAGACCGTCATTGTTTTTCAGACGATCGATGACCTCGCTCCAATACCTGCCGCACTTCGCTAGGGTCATCGTCGCGCAGCGTCCGGATCTC
>DATBSF010000104.1:0-14701 GCA_036559905.1 Thermoanaerobaculia bacterium
CGAGGATGATGCGGCCGGGGCGCTGCGGATGGAGGGCGATCGTGTTGACGACCAGGTCTTCATCCGAGACCACGTACCACGTCTTGCCGGCGTCGTTGGATCGATAGAGACCCGCGACCGTGCCGGCGTACAAAGCATCGCGATCGCACGGATCGAGCTCGACGTCGTGCACGCGACGATTGTTGAATCCATCTTTATATCGTGTCCAATTATCGCCACTATTTTTCGTGTTATATACCCAGCCGCACGTCGCGACCCACATGTTGTCGGGATTGTTGGAGTCGATGGTGATCTCGAACATGTCGGTGTCGAGCACCATGCCGTTGTTGATCAGCGTCCACGAACTGCCGCCATCGTCACTGCGATAACCCTGGCGCCACGTGCCGACGAACAGGCGCTCGTGCGTACGCGGATCGATGGCCACCGATTCGACGTTTTCCTGATCGGAGATCTTTTCCCAGGTGCATCCGGCGTTTCGACTGCGATAGACGCCCGTCAGCCCGCCGATCAGGACGTAGTCGTCGTCATGCGGATCGACGGCGATCGCGCGCACGGAAAAATCTTCGAGGCCCGCGTCCTTGCGCATCCATGTTTTTCCCGAGTCTTCGGACACCGCGATGACGCCCCCGCCCCACAGCCCCCACGAAGCCGCCCACAGCCGCCCGCTGCGATCGACGACCAGGCTGTCGACGACGTAGCCCGGAAACGGCACGCTGTTGCGCGGGTTCTGCCACGACTTGCCGGCGTCGGTCGAGACGTAAACCTCGCCGCCGCTGGTGCCAACGTAGAGGGTGTCGGGTCGGGAAGGGTCGATGATCAGCGCGCGGACGTCGGCGCCGTAGAGCGCCGCCCGCCGCCACTGTCCGAAGACAGGTGCGGCCACCACGAGCATCGCGAGAAAACCGAGGACTTTACGCATCGCGTTCTATAAGTATCGGCGGAAAGCAACTTTGCCGCCAATCGACTACTGTTATCCTACCTCGCGATGCCGACCCTCCGTACCTGTGTCTTCCCCTGCGCCGGCTTCGGCACGCGCTTCTTTCCCGCCACCAAGGTCATTCCGAAGGAAATGCTGCCGCTGGTCGATAAACCCATTCTGCAGTATGGGATCGAGGAAGCGCGCGACTCCGGATTCGACAAGCTGATCATCGTCACGTCGAAGGGGAAGGACACGATCCTCGACCACTTTGACGATACAGCCGAGCTGGAACGCTCTCTGCGCGAACGCCAGAAGCTCGATCTGCTCGCCGAGGTCGAGACGGTCTCGCGGATGGTCGACCTCATCGCCGTCCGCCAGAAAGAGGCCCTCGGACTCGGCCACGCCGTGCTCGTCGCGCGCGATGCCGTCGGCGATCAGCCGTTCGCGGTCGTGCTTCCCGACGACGTCATTCTTGCCGACGAGCCGTGTCTCAATCAGATGCGGCGCGTCTACGAAGAGACGGGACGTCCGGTCGTCGCGCTCATGAAAGTCACACCGGAGGAGACGAGCCGCTACGGAATTGTCGCCGGATCGAGCGCCGGCGGACGACGATTTCGGATCACCGACATGGTCGAGAAGCCGAAATCGAAGCCGCCGTCACAATACGCGATCATCGGCCGCTACATCTTGCCGCCCGAGATTTTTCCGATCCTGGAGAAGACGGGACGCGGCGCGGGCGGCGAAATTCAACTGACGGACGCGCTGCGGCAGCTCGTCCAGCAGGGCGATTTCTATGGTTACGTTTTCGACGGCCGCCGCTACGATGCCGGAGAAAAAATCGGATATCTGAAAGCAACGGTCGACTATGCGTTGCGGCATCCGGCGCTGGCGACCGAGTTTCGTGAGTATTTGAAGAGCCTGTTCGGCGATGGAAAAGCGACTCGAGCTCCTCGATCTGCCCCCCGACGTGCGTCAGCTCGTCGCTGAGTGCGAGGTCAGCGGAAAAAGAACGGTGTTCGCGCGCGACGGAAGACCCGTTGCGATTCTCATTTCGCATGACGAGTACCTGGCGCTGCGCGAAACCATCGAGGTGTCGAACAACGCCGATCTTCGCCGCCAGATCGAGGTCGCTGAGGATGAAGTGAAGCGCGGGGCGATGATGCTGCCGGAGGACTTGTTTGAAGTATGAGGGCAGAAAGCAGAAGGCAGAAGGCCCACCCTGCCACTTCTGCCTTCTGCCTTCTGACTTCTGCCTTTAAAGATGTGGAATGACCGTCTAAGAATCGCCGAAAGCGTGCTCCCCCAATGGCGCGCGTTGAACGCTGACGAGAAAGCGGCCGTCCGCCGCACACTCGAGGTCATCGATGAAGATCCGATCATCGGCGCTCCGCTATTCGATCCGCTGCGCGGCTACTGGAGTTTTCTCGTCGACGGACTGCGCATCCTCTATCGCATCGTTGCCGACGCGCGTTTCGTCGTGATCCTGAGCATCACGCGCCGATGAGCGTCCGATTCGTTCTCGCCTCTTCGTCGCCGCGCCGGCGCGAGCTTCTCAAATCGATCGGGCTCGAATTCGACGTCGTGCCGAGTCACATTCCGGAACAGCGCGCGGACGGCGAGACGCCCGAAGAGTACGTGGCGCGTCTTTCGCGCGAGAAAGCGCGCGCGATCGGGGAAGAGCATCCGGACCGCTGGATCATCGCCGCCGACACCACCGTCGTCCTCGGCGATCAGGTTCTCGAGAAACCGGTCGACGATGCCGACGCGAAGCGCATGCTGTCAGCGATCTCGGGCGACACGCATGTTGTGTTCACCGGCGTCACGCTGCGTCGCATCGAGCCCGTTTACACCGACACACACGTCACTGCGACGGAGGTGCGGATGCTCCCGATGACGCCTCAGGACATCGACTGGTACGTCGCCACCGGCGAGCCGCGCGACAAGGCAGGGGCATATGCTGCGCAGGGGTTAGGCGGAATGTTCATCGATTCGATTCATGGCAGTTTTACCAATGTGGTTGGATTACCGCTTGCGTCGCTCTTTCAAATGCTGCGCAAAGCGGGCATCGACCCGCTTTACAATCGTCCGAACGGAGTGCACTGATGTCATCCGCAGCCAGAGTCGGCATCTTCATGCTGATCATCCTCGCGATCCTCGGCTACTTCATCCTGAAGATCGAAGACATTCGTCCGAACCGCAAGGGCACGAAAACCGTGACCGCGGTTTTCGATTCGGTCGCTGGTCTCGACAACAAGTCGAAAGTCCGCGTCGCCGGCGTTCCGGTCGGCGAGGTGAAGGACATCCAGCTTCGCGGCGACGGAAAAGCAGTCGTGACGATGGAAATCGACAGCGACATTCAACTGCGCAAGGGTGCATTCGCGCGCGTCGTGAATCTCGGTCTCCTCGGTGAAAAATACGTCGAAATCGTGCCGGGTCCGACAAACATGCCGGAGCTCGCGCAGGGAACGACGCTGCAAGGCTCGCAGCCCGCATCCATCGACGACGTCACGAACCAGATTTCGGCGATCGCCACCGATGTGAAAGCAATCACCGAATCGCTGCGCACGGCGGTCAGTGGTCCGCAAGGCGAGCAGCGATTGCAGGCCATCGTCGAGAACGCCCGTCAGATCACCGAGCAAGTGCGCGATCTTGTGGCCACCAATCGGGTAAACGTCGACGCCACTCTCGCGAATGCGCGCGAGATCACCGCGCAACTCCGGAATGAGATTCCCAGGCTGACCTCCTCGATCGAGAAAGTCGCGAACACGCTGAATGGCACGGTCGGAGAAAATCGCCAGGACGTCAAACAGGTCGTCGAGAACCTTCGAAAACTTTCGACGGATCTGAAAACCAGCACCGAAAATCTGAACGCGATCACCGGTCAGGTTCGCAGCGGCGAAGGCACCGTCGGCAAACTGCTCTACAGCGATGAGGCGCATCAAAGGCTGAACACGGCACTGACCGCGGTCGAGAGCGGCGTCAATGAGCTGCGCACCACGCTCGGCCGCGCGAACCGCATCGCCCTCGACCTCGGCATGAAAGGCGACTACTACGCCGGGTTGAACAACCCCGGAAGCGATCAGGTCGGAAGCATCAACAGCAACTCGCGCGCGGCGGTCACGCTCCGCCTGATTCCCAATCCGGAGCGCAACCGGTTCTACAACGTCGAATTTGCGACCGATCCGATCGGGAAACGGAAGGACAAAGTCACGGATCTAACGTTCACCGATCCGGCTACCGGGAGAAGCGTCTCCACGGTCATCACGGAAACGCGCTTCGAGCGCGGCTTCCTGCTCTCGGCGCAGGCCGGATGGAATCTGCAGCCGCTGGCCGTTCGCGTCGGCCTTTTCGATTCGAGCGGAGGCGCCGGCGTCGACTATCACCTCAACAACCGCATCAACCTTACCGGCGAGGCTTTCGACTTCGGCAAGTCTCGCGATAAGAACCCGCATCTGCGCATGTACGGCCAGTATGTTTTCCGCCAGGAGAAGCCGAACATGCCGATGCTCTTCATCAGCACCGGCGTCGACAACGTCCTGAACAACACGGCATTCACGATCGGCGGCGGAATCCGCTGGCGCGACGACGATCTGAAATATCTGTTAGGCAGCATTCCGATCTCAAAATGATCCGGACGGTTCTCATCTTCGGTGGCCTGAGCGCCGAACATGAGGTCTCGATTCTCTCGGCGCGCTCGGTCGCGCATGCGGCGTCGAAGGAGCGCATCGAGATCATTCCGCTCTGCATGGCGCGCGACGGACGCTTCATCGCGCCGGCGCGCAGCGCGCGCATCCTCGAAGGCAGCGAACGGAGCGACAAAGGCGACGACTCGTACTCGTTCGAAACCTGGGTGCAGGCGCAGAAGCCCGACATCGCATTTCCGCTGATCCACGGCACGGGCGGCGAAGATGGAACGCTGCAGGGCTACCTCGAAACCATCGGACTTCCGTATGTTGGCAGCGGCATCGCGGCCTCGGCGATCGGAATGGACAAGGCCTCGATGAAGAGCATCTTCGCGGTCGCGAAGCTTCCCATCGTCGATTTCGTTCAGGTGCTCGAGCGCGACTGGCGGACGGAGCGCGAGCGAATCCTGCGCGCGGTCAACAACGCGCTGCGCCTTCCCTACTTCGTGAAACCGGCGAACGGCGGATCATCGGTCGGCGTGACCAAAGTCAAAAGCGACGACGTGCTCGCTGCGGCCATCGAGAAGGCGTTTCGATTCGACGACAAGGCTCTGGTCGAGCGCGGCGTCGACGCCCGCGAAATCGAAGTCTCGGTCCTCGGCAATGACGCGCCGGAAGCGTCTCTGCCTGGCGAAATCGTCGCCGGCCGCGAGTTTTACGACTACGAGGACAAATACATCGAGAACAGGGCGCAACTGGTGATCCCTGCCAAATTGCCGAAGGAGAAGATCGACGAAGTGCGCCGCCTCGCGGTCTCGGCGTTTCGCGCGATCGGTGCGGCCGGTTTTGCGCGCGTCGATTTTTTTCTCGAGCGCGGAACGAATCGCATCCTCGTCAACGAGATCAACACCATTCCCGGCTTCACGAAGATCTCGATGTATCCGAAGCTGTGGGAAGCGACGGAGATCAAGTATTCGCGATTGATCGAGCGACTGATCGAGCTCGGGCTCGAGCGTGCACGCGCGCGCGCCAAGCGTCACGCCAGCACGATGCAGTGGTTCGAGGAAGTGCGGTCGCTGACCTGATGCAATTCCGAGCGCAGCGAGGAATCAGCGTCAGCATACCGAGGAAGAGGTTCGCGAGAACGAGCGTTGACTCCTCGCTTCGCTCGGAGTTGAAAAACTGATGTGGCCACTTCGCATCGCGATCGCGAAGCTGCGTCCATTCAACGGCTCAGCGGTCATCAAGCTCGGAATAACAACAATTATCGTCACTCTTTTTCTCTACGGCGATTTCGCTCTCTTTCAACGGCTGTTCCTGGCCGTCGCGAAAATCGAAGCGACGTCGCCTTTCTTTGCGTTAGGCCTTCTTCGCAACGTCCTCGCGCTCGCGTTTCTCGTGGCGGTCGCGGTGCTGTTCTCGTCCTCGATGACGGCGGCCATCGGCGCTTTTTTCACGGATCTCGATCTCGAGACGTATCACGCCGCGCCGATGCCGAAATGGCGGCTCGTGATCGGCCGCCTCACGAAGACCTTCCTGCAGAGCTCGGCCATCATCTATGTCTTCCTCGTGCCGATGTTCATCGCGTTCGCGCGCCAGTACCACGTGAAAGCCTGGTTCTTTCCCGTCGTGCTGATCGATCTGGCGCTGCTGCTCGCGATTCCGGTGACGCTCGGAAGCGCGGTCATCATCGCGCTCGTCCGCTACTTTCCGGTGCAGCGCGTCCATCAGATCGTCACTTCGCTCGCGATTCTCGTCATGACGGTTGCCGTCGTTGCGTTTCGCATGAGCCGTCCCGAGCGCTTCTTCATGCCGATCGGCACCGATGATCTCGCGCGTGCTCTTCAAGCCATCGAGCTGCCGTCGATGGAACGCTATCCGGGAACGGCGTTGGCCGATTTGATGGTCGCCGTCGCCGGCGGACAGAAAACGACGCTGTTCCCCATGAAGATCGTCGCGCCGGCGATCGTTCTGCTGATCGCATTCGTGGTGATCGGGACGCCGATCTACTTCAAGGCTTTCGTGCGCGCGCGCGAGAGCATGGCGCCGGCGGCGATCGGCGCGGGCGGATTCACGCGAATCGCCGACTGGCTCCTGCGGTCGTTTGACCGGCAGACACAGGCGATGATCGGAAAAGAGGTGCGCACGCTAACGCGCGATGTCGCGCAATGGTCGCAACTCTTCCTGATGATCGCGCTGCTGTTCTTGTATCTCTACAACGTCCGCATGCTGCCCCTGGGCGGCGACGCCCGCGCGCCCATCATCGCCTACGCAAACCTCGGCATGGCCGGCTTCATCATCTCCGCGATCTGCCTGCGCTTCGCATATCCATCGATCTCTTCGGAAGGAAAGGCATTCTGGATTTTGCAGACCGCACCGGTTTCGTATCGCCGGCTTCTGATATCGAAGGTCGTCGTCTACACGATTCCGCTGACTGCGCTCTCGCTGCTCCTGACGGTTTTCGCAAACGTGATCATGCACGCCAGCTTCGTGGTCTGGTTGTTCACCTTGATCGGCGCATCACTGCTCGCCGCGACACTCGTGAGTCTCGGCGTCGGTCTCGGAGCGCTCTCGCCAAACTTTGCGGCCGAAAACCCGCTGCAGGTTGGGCTGTCGCTGGGTGGATTCGGCTACATGGCTGCCGCGCTCGCCTACGTCGGCGCGATCATGGCGCTGATGGCGCGCCCGGTCGTCCAATACTTTTTCTGGCGAATTTTTGCGCTCGATTACGGAAGCGTGCTTGTCTTCGTCGTTCCGATCGCGATCGCCGTCGCTCTTTCCATCACGCTCATCATTGCGCCGCTGCTGATTGCCGAAAAACGCCTCGCTGCCCTGCGGGAAACTGGATAGAATCCGCAACTCGAAGGAGATGCAATGAGCGAAACGCCTCACGTACCACCGCCCGGCGGGTCATTCACACCACCGCCACCCCCGCCCGCGGGCGGCGTCACCGGCGGCGGCAGCCGCGACACCGCGATGCTCGTCCTGTCGTATTTGTGGTTTCTCTCGATCATTCCTCTCGTTGCAAAAAAAGAGGACCGCGACGTTCAGTGGCACGCCAAGAATGGTCTCATCCTCGCGATCGCATACACCGCGATCGAGGTCGTCTTCTGGGGCATCGGCCACTTCTTCCCGCTGGTCGGATGCCTCACTCTGTGGGTTCCGTGCATCGTCTTCATCGGGTACGTCATTCTCGTCGTCATGGGGATTGTGAAGGCCACCAGCGGTCAGCGCCTGCGCGTTCCGATGCTCAGCGACTACGCCGACAAAATGTAGGAGATTGAAATGGACACACCTGGTGGTTCGTACACGCCCCCGTCAACACCGAGCAGCAGTGGCGGATCCAAACCTGAAGTATTGATCCGCCCGACTCAGCCCCCGAAAGATCCGATTCTGATCCTCGTGCTCAATCTCATAGCCTTCGGCGGCGTCGGCTACATCATCATGGGCCAGAAGATGAAGGGCTACGTGGCGATCGGCGTCTGGATCGTCGGCCTCGCGAGCTGCGGAATCGTTTCGGGAATCGTGGCGATCGTCGCCGCGATCGACGGAATGATGCAGGCGCAGCAGCTACAGGCGGGACATCCGGTCGGAGAGTGGACGTTCTTCCAGGATCACCGATAGAAGTCTAGTTCTCAGGTCCAGTGACGACGGTCACTCCGTGATCGCCTATTGGCGTAATGCTGGCAAAAAGGGACGCCGACCGACTTTAAGGCGGAGGCAGTCCTCGAATGCATCAGCGATATTTGTCCGGCGCACTCATCGTTATTTCGTCCCTTCTGATCGGATCGCAAAGCAACCTCATCGCTGCCACACCAGGCAGCGCAACGATCTCACCCGCGGCCAGCTCTCCTGTGACCTGGAACGGCAACGCGTTAGGCGGAAGCTCCCCTGACGGAGAATCTACGTGCGTTGAAGGTCTGACTTGCGAGACGTTCAACCTGACGCTTTCCGGGGCACCCGCCGATTGGATCGGGAAGGTGGTCAAGGTAAGGCTCGGCTGGCTGGCTCCCGCAAACGACTACGATCTCGTTGTCCACAAAGACAGCGTTGACGGACCGGAGGTGGCGAGCTCCGCGAACGGCGCGACGACTGCGGAGGCGGCGACGCTCGATCCGGCAACCAATGGGACGGGCCTCTTCGTGATTCATGTTGTCTACTTTGCAGCGACCGCGGCGGATCAATATCAGGGAACTGTCAGCGTGGTGAATGGATCGGCCGATGTTCCGCCGGTCTCGACCGCAGCACCGCCGACGTATTCGAACTTTGCCGCTCCTGCCCCGATGGGACAGGACGCCGGCGAGCCCAGCATCGGCGTGAACTGGAAGACCAATAGGGCATTCTTTCTCGCCGGCTTGCAGACTTTGCGTGTGACGTTCGACGATTCGACCAGCCCCGCCACAGCGACGTGGATCGATCGGTCGGCCCTGAACACCTCGGCGCTGAGTTTTGATCCGATTCTCTTCACGGATTCAGGGACAGGCAGGACGTTCGTCTCGCAGTTGTTGCCGACCAAGATCAGTCTGACCTCATACACCGACGACGACGGTGAGAGATGGACGTCGAGTCAGGGAGCCGGAATCGGCTCCGGCGTCGATCACCAGACCATCGGCGGAGGACCGTTCAAGCCCGGAGTGGCCGGTCGCGGTCCACTGCCGACTTCGACCTATCCGAACGCCGTTTACTACGCATCGCAGGACATCGCACTGGCAGAGATTGCGCTCAGTCAGGATGGCGGATTGACCTTTGGAGCTGCGGTGCCGATGTACGAGCTCACTCAATGCGGGGGACTGCACGGTCACATCAAAGTTGCGCCGAATGGAACTGTGTACGTCCCGAACAAGAGCTGCGGCGGACATCAGGCCGTCGCAGTTTCTGCTGACAACGGACTGACGTGGAACGTTCGTCCGGTTCCCAACAGCACATCGGGATCGACGGATCCGAGCGTAGGAATCGGATCGGACGGAACGGTTTACTTCGCATATTCAAACGGCGACGGACACGCGCGGGTGGCCATCTCGCGCGATGAAGGGAACACCTGGTCCGATGACCAGGATCTCGGTTACGTTTCAGGAATCAAAAACAGCGTTTTTCCCGCCGCTGTAGCCGGCGACGGGGATCGCGCGTCCGTCTTCTTCGTCGGCAGCACAACTGGAGGTGCGAACGGAATCGGTATAGACATGGCGTTCGATGGAACGTGGTATGGGTACGTCGCAACGACTTACGACCGCGGGCACAGTTGGACGACGGTTCAAGCGACAGGAGACGACCCGGTTCAGCGCGGCGTCATCTGTACGAGCGGAACGACCTGTGCCAGCGGAACGCGCAATCTGCTCGACTTCAACGATCTGCAGATGGACAACCGAGGACGGGCGCTGGCGGCGTTTGCAGATGGCTGCGTGAGCGACGCGTGCAGGCGCGGAGCCGATCGAAGCGGCCCGAACTCCACCCCGGACGGAAAGGTCGACAGTTACGACAACGACGGAAAAGCAGTCGCTACGATCATCAGGCAAGCCAGCGGCAGGACGCTCAAGGCCTCTTACGATCCTCCCAACGCGGTGGAATCGCTCATCGCAACCGCCGGAAAACAGAACGGAACGCGATTCGCTTCACTGAGATGGAACGACGTAGCGAACGAGGCGCAGTATCTTCTCGAACGTTCGACTTCCGCGATGAGTGGTTTCACGCAGATCGCCATTCTGGCGGCCAACACCACGAGCTATGTCGATTGGAACGTCAACAGTCGAACGACGTACTACTACCGGCTGCGCGCGACCAACAGCAACGGCGCGTCACCGTATTCGAATACTGCGAAGGCCACCATCAAGTAGCGCATCACCACATCATTCCGAGCTGCAGCTTCGCGGCCTCGGACATCATGCTGCGATCCCAGACGGGGTCGAATACGACTTCCACCTCGGCGGTCTTCACGCCGGGAAGCGATTCGATTTTCTGTTTGACGTCGTGCGCGAGCACGGGGCCCATTCCGCATCCGGGAGCGGTGAGCGTCATCTTGACTTTCACGTTCGTTCGGCCGTCCTCGGCGTCCTGCAACTCGCACAGATAGACGAGGCCGAGGTCGACGATGTTGACGGGGATCTCGGGGTCGAAGCACGTCTTCAACTGATCCCACACGAGTGATTCGAGTTTCTCCGGCGTTAGAGCTTCGCCGGGTGTTGCGTCCGGTATGTTCTCGGGCGTCTTGCCGATTGCTTCCACTTCGCGGCCCGAGACGCGGATCATCAAGCCACGATCGGTGATCAATGTGTACGAGCCGCCGAGCGACTGCGTGATCGTTGCACGGGAGCCGTTGGGAACGAGCACGCGTTCGCCGCTCGGGATCATCACCGCATCTGTGTTGCGGCTGAATGTGACTTCTTCGCGCATGTTCATTCTGTGGTCACCACTTCCTGCTCGCCCTGCAACGCGTTATGCAGCGTGTGCCATGCGAGCGTCGCGCATTTTACGCGCGCTGGGAACTCCGACACCCCTGAGAACGCGGCCAGCCGCCCCAATTCTGCCTCGCTGAGGCCGGCGGGCTCCCCCATCACGAGCTTGTGAAAAATCTCGAACATCTTCTCCGCATCATCCGTTCGCTTGCCCTTCACGGTCGATGTCATCACGGACGCTGACGATTTCGAGATTGCGCATCCGTTGCCGGTGAAGCTGATGTCTTTGATGACATCGCCGTCGAGCTCGATGAAGACGGTGTAGTGATCGCCGCACAGCGGGTTGTATCCCTCGACTTTTTTCGTCGCGCCCGGCAGCTCCTTGAAGTTTCTGGGATTGCGATTGTGATCGAGGATCACCTGTTGATACAGCTCGCGAAGGTCGCCTGAGCTCATCCTCGAAATACCTCGACGACTTTGTGCAAGCCGGCGACCAGCGCGTCGGCTTCTTCACGTGTGTTGTAGAGACCGAATGACGCGCGTCCGGTCGCGGGGACGTTGAATCGCATCATCAACGGCTGCGCGCAATGGTGACCGGTGCGCACGGCGATCCCTTCCTGGTCGAGGATCGTGCCGATGTCGTGCGGATGGACGCCTTCGAGCGTGAAAGAGATCACCGCCGCTTTTTCGGCGGCTGTGCCGATGATGCGAATGCCCGGGATCTCTTTCAGCCGGCCTGTCGCGTAGCGCAGCAGGTCCTGTTCGTGAGCGGCGATGTTAGGCAGTCCGAGCGCTGAGACGTAATCGAGCGCTGCTGCCATTCCGATGACACCGCTGATGTTCGGCGTGCCCGCTTCGAATTTGTAGGGCAACGCGTTGTATGTCGTCTTCTCGAAGCTGACCGACAGAATCATGTCGCCGCCACCTTGATACGGCGGCATCGCGTCGAGCAGCGCCTGCTTGCCGTACAGCACGCCGATTCCGGTCGGGCCATACACTTTGTGTGAGGAAAACGCGTAGAAATCGCAGTCGAGATCCTGAACATCGACCGTGAGATGCGGAACGCCCTGCGCGCCGTCGATCAGCGCGAGGGAGCCGTTCGCGTGCGCCATCGCGATCATCTTTTTGACCGGATTGATCGTGCCGAGCGCATTGGACGCGTGCCCGAAGGCGACGATCTTCGTGCGCTTCGTCAGCAGCTTCGCGAATTCATCGAGGATCACCTCGCCGGCATCGTTCACCGGCGCGATGCGAAGCTTCGCACCCTTCTCTTCACACAAGAGCTGCCACGGGACGATGTTGGAGTGATGCTCGATCGCGGTGATGAGCACTTCGTCGCCGGCGCCGACGTGATGCCGGCCCCAGGAGCTCGTCACGAGATTGATGCCCTCGGTCGTGCCTCGCGTGAAGACGATTTCTTTTTCGTCGCGCGCGTGGATGAATTTCTTCACCGTCGTCCGCGCCGATTCGTATGCGGCGGTCGCGACTTCGCTCAGATAGTGCACGCCGCGATGGACGTTTGAGTTCTCTTCGGAGTAGTAGGTGACGAGACGATCGATGACCGCCTGTGGCTTCTGCGTGGTGGCGGCGTTGTCGAGATAGACCAGCTTCTTGCCGCCGCGGATCGTGCGATGCAGGATCGGGAAATCGCGACGGATGCGCTCGACGTCGTACGCCGTTTTTCGATCCGGAAGAACGGCGGTCATCGCGAAGCACTCCTTCTCTCGGGCAGGCCCTTCGGAATGCGCTGGAACATCGCGCTGTGGATGTGATCCTTCACGGCATCGATCTTCATGCGATCGACAATCTCGCTCGCGAACGCGTAAATCAGCTCTTTCCGCGCCTCGGCCTCGCCGATGCCGCGCGCGCGAAGGTAGAACATCGCCTCTTCGTCGAGCTGGCCGATCGTCGAGCCGTGGCTGCACTTCACATCGTCGTTGTGAATCTCGAGCGTCGGCTTCGAATCGATGATGGCCGTCTCGGAGAGCAGCAGATTCCGATTCACCTGCCGCGAGTTGGTCTTCTGCGCGTCAGGTCGAACGATGATCAGTCCGTCGAAGATGCCGCGCGATTTGTCATCGAGAATTCCTTTGAAAAGCTCGAAGCTCTCGCAATGCGGACTGACATGATCGATGACCGTGTGATTGTCGACGTGCTGCGACTCTGCCAGCACGAAGAGGCCATCGAGCGTGAGATTCGCTCCCTCGCCGGCCAATGCGACGTTGACTTCATTCCGAACGAGCGCTCCGCCCAACGCGATGTGCCGAGAGGTCACGTTGCTGGAGCGTTCCTGGTGGATCTGAACGGTCCCGACGTGAAATGCATCCTCGGACTCGCGGCCGACGCGATAGTGATCGACGACCGCCGATTCGCCGGCCACGATCTCCGTGACCGCATTCGTGAAGTAGTTGCCGTTTCCGACGAACGTCTCGACAACCGACACGTGCGCGGCGCGTCCGACGACGATCAGATTTCGAGGATGCGACCAGATTTCGTTGCCGCTTCCGACGAAAAGTAGGTGAATGAAGCCTTCGATGACCGCGCCGTCTCGGACGACGATGAATGCGCCGTCCTGGGCATGCGCGGTGTTGAGCGCAGTCAGCGCGTGGCGCTGGTAGTCGGCGTAACGCGCGTAATGGCGCTCGAACATTGGATGCGACGCGGCTTCGCTGATCGGAAGAATCTCGAGACCCGAAGCGCCACCGGTTGCGTCGACGAAACGTCCGTTGTGAAACACGAGCTCGGCCACCGCATGCTGACGCAGAGAGGCCGCGATCGTTTTCTTGTCCGGCCGCGCGCCGTCATCCTCGCGCCACTTCACGCGTTCGATCGGCGCGATGTTCGTGAATCTCCACTCTTCGAGCTCCGGCGTCGGCCACCCGAGCTGCGCAAAGCGCTGGGCCGCCTGTTCACGGACGTCGTTCTGCACCGCGGTGGTCATCGCGCCGCAGCGACCTCCTGCTCGATCCACTCGTAGCCTCGCCGCTCGAGCTCTTCGGCCAGCTCCTTGCCGCCGGATTTCACGATGCGGCCGTCGGCCAGGACGTGGACGTAATCGGGAACGAGATACTTCAGCAGCCGCTGATAGTGCGTGATGACGAGGACGGAGTGCTTCTCGCTGGCGAGCATGTTGACGCCGTTTGCCACGATGCGCAGCGCGTCGATGTCGAGTCCCGAATCGGTCTCATCGAGCACGGCCAGCTTCGGATCGAGAACCGCCATCTGAAAAATCTCGTTGCGCTTCTTCTCGCCGCCCGAGAATCCCTCGTTGACGCCGCGATTCATGAACGACTCATCGAGATCGACGGTCTTCATCTTCTCGCGCGCGAGCTGCAGGAACTCCATGGCGTCGAGCTCTTCCTCGCCGCGATGTTTGCGGATCGCATTGAGCGCCGCCTTGAGAAAGTAGATGTTGTTGACGCCCGGAATCTCGACCGGATACTGCATCGCGAGAAAGACGCCTTCGCGCGCGCGATCTTCCGGCGTCATCGAAAGCAGATCCTTTCCTTCGAACATCACGCTTCCGGCAGTCACTTCGTAGCGCGGACGTCCGGCGAGAACGTTGGCCAGCGTCGATTTCCCGGAGCCGTTCGGCCCCATGATCGCGTGCACTTCGCCGGTGCCGATATGCAAGTCGACGCCGTGGAGGATTTCCTTGCCGTCGATTCCGGCGTGTAAGTTCTTAATTTCGAGCATGTCTCTTAGTGCCGAGTGCCGTGTGCCGAGTGCCGAGATGTGCCGTTCACTCGGCACTCGGCACTCGGCACTCA
>DATBSF010000105.1:0-7965 GCA_036559905.1 Thermoanaerobaculia bacterium
ATCAATGAACTGATCGGGGAAGACGATGTCCGTCGGGTGATACGACTCCTTCATCGAGCCAACCGCGCTCGCCGAGAGGATCGTGTGGACGCCGAGGAGCTTGAATCCGAAGATGTTCGCGCGGTAGTTGATGTCGGAAGGAATCACGCGATGTCCGCGACCGTGCCGCGAGAGAAACGCGACGCGCACGCCGTCGATCTCGCCGACGATGTACGGATCGGACGGCTCGCCGAAGGGCGTGTTGAGCTTGCGCTCCTCGATCACCTTCAGCCCTTCCATCTGATAGAGGCCGGAGCCGCCGATGATTCCGATCGGAACGCTCATCGCCGCCAATTCCTGAGCGATGCCTCGATCGCCGCCGCGACTTCTTTTGCCAGCGCAACGGCCGCCACTCCATCTTCGCCGCTCACCAGCGGACGCTTGCGGTCACGCACGCATTGCAGGAACGATTCGAGCTCCGCGCGCAACGGCTCTTTCTTCTCGACTGTCACCTGAATCGGCTCGATCGCGCGATTCCCGAGTTGAAGGCCTTTCACTTCCTGCTCTTTCGTGTCGACCGAGATGTAAGCCTCGCTGCTGAAGAATCGCACTTTGCGAACGCGTTCCTGCGAGACGCGGCTGGCCGTTAGATTCGCGACCGCGCCGTTTTCGAGCTCCAGGCGGACATTCGTGATGTCGACCTTGTCGGTCAGGACGGGAACGCCAACCGCGCGAACTTCCGTCACGCGCGAATGCAGGAGCGAGAGCACGAGATTGAGATCGTGAATCATCAAGTCGAGCAGCACGTCGATGTCGAGCGAGCGGCCGACGAAGACGCCGAGTCGCTCGGCTTCGAGGTAGCGGATGTCGCGCAGAAGCGGCGCGACCGCCACGATCGCGGGGTTGTAGCGCTCGACGTGACCCACCTGCAGAATGCGCTGCGATTTTTCGGCGAGCTCGTTCAGCTTGCGGCCTTCGTCGACTTCGGCCGTGATCGGCTTCTCGACCATCACGTCGCGTCCGGCTTCGATCAATTCGCGCGCGACATCGAAATGCGTCGTAGTCGGCGTCGCAACGACAGCGCATTCGATTTCGCGTGCGAGTGCCCCGATGGAATCGAATCTTCGGAGATTCAGCGCCGCCGCGATTTCGCCGGCGATCGCATCATTGGTCTCGACGAAACCGACGACCTCCGCTTCCGGCATTTCCGTCAGCACGCGCGCGTGCAGGCGGCCGAGGTAGCCGGTGCCGACAACGCCGACGCGGGTTTTCATCGAATGAATCCGCGCTGCGAGACGCCGCGGATGAACTCCACCAGATAGCGTGTCTCGGGATAGAGCCCGAGCTCGCTTTCGATTTGCTGCAAAGCGTCCTGCAGCTTGAGTTTCGATCGAATGAGAATCCGATACGCGCGATCGAGCGCCTCGAGTGTGTCGGGCGGAAAGCCTTTTCGCTGCAGGCCGATCGTGTTGATCCCGTAAGTCTTCGCCGGACGATCGCCGACCGTCTTGACGTACGGAAGCGCGTCCTGCGTCACGACAGTGAATCCGCCGATAAACGCGTGATCGCCGACGCGGCAGAACTGATGGACCGCCGAGAACGCGCCGATGGTCGAGTTGTCGCCGATGTCGACGTGACCCGCGAGCGTGGCGTTGTTGGCGAAGATGACGTTCGATCCGACATGGCAATCGTGCGCGACGTGCGAGTAGGCCATGAAGAAATTGTTCGACGCGATCGTCGTGCGCCCGCCGCCGCCCGCCGTTCCGCGATTCATCGTGACGAACTCGCGGAAGACATTGTCGTTTCCGATCGCGATCTCGGTGTGCTCGCCGTGGTATTTCAGATCCTGCGGCGGGCTGCCGATCGATGCCTGGCCGTAGAAAAGATTTCGCTCGCCGATCGTGGTCGGTCCTTCGATCCGCGTAAATGCACCGATTATGGAATCTGCGCCGATCGTAACGCTCGGTCCGATCACGACGTAAGGTCCAATTTCGACCCCGTCCCCGATCGACGCTTCCCTGTTGACGATCGCGGTCGCGTGAATCTGCGCCACTACTTCGGCCTCTCCACCATTACGCTCAGCATCTCCGCTTCGGCCACCAGCTCGCCGTTGACGGTCGCCGTCCCGTGGATCCTCACGCTGTTAGACCGGCGCTGCATGATCTCGCATTCGAGCCGGACCTGATCGCCCGGCACGACCGGCTTGCGGAAGCGCGCCTTATCAACGCCGCCGAACAGAAAGAGTTTTTCTTCGCGATTCGGAATGTCGCGCAGGATGAGGACCGCCGCGCACTGCGCCATAGCCTCGACGATCAACACGCCCGGCATCACCGGGGCGCCCGGAAAGTGTCCCTGAAAAAACTGTTCGTTCGCGGAGACGTTCTTGATGCCGACGATCCGCTTGCCGGCGTCGATCTCCACGATGCGGTCGACCAGCAGCATCGGATAGCGATGCGGCAGGATCTTCATGATGTCGATAATCGTGAGCATCAGTCTCTTTTCTTCGCCAGGCGCTTGAGTGCAACGTCCCGGCGCGCGAACTCGCGAAACGGAATCGCCGGATTGCCTACCACTTTCGTTCCAGCCGGTACGTCGTGGAACACGCTGGCGGCGCCGCCGATCTGCGCGCCGTTGCCGATCTTGAGATGTCCCGCAAGGCCGGCCTGTCCCGCGACGACGACGTAGTCGCCGAGCTCGGTCGAACCGGCGATGCCGACCTGCGCGACGATCAGGCAGTGCTTGCCGATGCGCACGCCGTGTCCGATCTGCACGAGGTTGTCTATCTTCGTGCCTTCGCCGATCACAGTCTCGCCGAGCGCCGCGCGATCGACGGTCGAATTCGATCCGATTTCGACATCATCCTCGATGCGCACGATTCCGATCTGCGGGATCTTGCGATGTTTCCCGCCGACCACGACGAATCCGTAGCCGTCGGAGCCGATGACGACGCCGCTGTGGACAATGCATCGCCGTCCGATCTGCGAGCCGTCGTAAATCGAGACATTCGAATGGATGGTCGTGTCATCGCCGATCACGACATTCTCGCCAATCGACGTGAACGCACCAACCGTCACATTCGATCCGAGTCTGGCAGTCGATGCGATCGAAGCGAGTGGCGAGATGCCTCGCGGATTCTTCCGATCGTTGAACCAGCGATCGAGCACCTCGGCCAGCGCGGCATGCGGCTTCTCGACGCGGATGAAGCGCGGATCGTTCCCGTCGAGGTCGCTCGGAACGAGAATCGCTCCGGCGCGCGTGGTTGCGACCTGCGGAGCGTAGGATTGGTTGCCGAGGAAGGTGAGGTGGTCTTCGGTGGCGTCTTTGAGGGTCGCTACGCCGGCGATGACACGATCGCCGGGGCCGTTGTAACGGCCTCCGACGAGCGCGACGATGTCTTTGATTGCAACCCCCGGCATAGGCGGGGCATTGTAACGGCTTACTGCTTCTTCGCTGCTGCCGGCTGAGCGGCGGGAGCGGTGCCGGCTTCCGCGATCGTCTCGTTGAAGCGCTTGATCACGGTGTCGGTGATGTCGATGGCGTCCGACGCGTAGACCAGACCCGACTCGAACTTGTTGAAGATCACCGCCAGACCCATCTCTTTTCCGATCTGATCGATCACCGGCTTGATCTTGCCCTCGAGCTCGAGCAGCGCCTTGTCGCGCGCATCGCCCAGTTCTTTGTCAGCGTCCTGTCCGAAGCGCTGCAGTGCGACCTGTTTGTCGGCGAGCTGCTTCGTCAGATCGGCGAGCTTGTCTTCGCTGAGCGAGAGTTTCTTCGTGTTGATCTCGGTGTCGAGCGCCTTCATGTCTTCCTGCATCTTGCTGGCGCGCGCCACTTTGTCTTCCTGCAGCTTCTTGAGCTTTTCCTGGGCAGCCTTGCCGGCGACCGAAGTGTTCAGCACGCGCTGCACGTCGATGACGGCCAGACGACCCTGTGTGGCGGCTGTCTGCGAGAAGGCGGGGAGAGCGAGCGCCGTCACCGCAATCGAAATGAGAAGCTTCTTCATGAAATCTCCTTTAGAGGGACAGAGCGTAAATACCGCTTTGAACTAGTACGTATTCCCGATGGTGAACTGGAAGCTTTCGAATTTGTCACCGGGTTTCTTTTGAGGATTGATGGCGTAAATGAACCGGATCGGGAACTGGAACACCGGCAGGAAAATTCGGAGCTCGGCGCCCGTCGAATAACGGAGTTTTCCGAGATCGACGCGGTCATGGTAACCCCAACCCCAGCCTGCGTCAGCGAACCACACCAATCGCAACGGATCGTTTACACGGAAGATGTACTCCGCGTTGGTGATCATCTGCTTGTAGCCGCCCGCGATCACGGTCTGGCCGTTGAACGTTTCGTTCGGGCCGAGCGTGCCGTATCCGAATCCGCGGACCGAGTATTCGCCGCCCACGAAGAAGCGCTGGCCTTTCGGGATGCAGAGCTCCTTACTGGTCGCCTGCTGCTCGTCGAGTGTGTTCGAGCAGTTCTTGCTGAGCGGCTTCATGTAACCGAGATCGGTGTTGAAGCTGAAGGAGCTGCGGCGCGACAAGCGGATGAACTTCGTCATGCCGAGCGTCGGCCGGATCGAGTGAATGGTGCCGCCCAGCGGGCCGCCCGAGTAGGACAGCGCGAGCGAGACGCGTCCGCCACGCGTCGTATCGAATGGATTGTCGCGCGAATCGAAGCTGTAGGCCGGTCCGATCGATGACTGCGAATAGGTGAAGTCGGAGATCTGCGCGATTGGAACGTTGCCGTTCACATCAGGTGCAACGTTGAACTCGTAATGGCTCTTCACGTGCTCGAGCCCGTATACGAGCGAGAGGCTGTCGAATCGATGCAGCCGGTAGCCGTAAGCGACCGATCCGCCCTTGCTCAGCTCCTGATAGCCGAACGACAGCGGATAGTTCGTCGTGCGATTGAAGAGCGAGATGCCGAGGCTGTTAGGCGTGTCCAGGAACCAGGGATCGGCGTACGACAGCGAGAAGAAGTGCAGGCGGTTTCCGGTCTGGAAGCTGAGGCCGAGGTTTTCGCCTTCGCCGAGGAAGTTGCGGGTCGAGAACTGCGTCTGCACGAAGAAGCCGGTCCCTTCCGAGTAACCGCCGCCGAACTGAATGTCGTTCTTGCCTTCTTCGTTGCCCTTGACGGTGATATCGACCGTCTTCTTTTCCTGGTTGACCTTGAAGTCAGGATTGTCGGTGACTTTGAAGTATCCGAGCTGCCCGAGCTTGTAGAGGCTCTGCTTGAAGGTCTCCATATCCATGATCTGCCCCTCTTCGAGGAAGATCTCGCGGCGGAGAACCTTGTCCTTGGTGGTGTTGTTGCCCTGGAACTCGAGGCGTCCGAGGCGGAATTGCTCGCCTTCGTAGACCTGGATTTTCACGTCGACGACATTCGCGTCGCGCTCGACGTATTCAGGATTGATGTAGGAGTAGATGTAGCCGCGTCCGCGATAGGCATCGCTGAACGCGTCGATGCGATTCTGAATCGCTTTGCGGCGGATGATCTCGCCCTTCTTGAGCGGAAAGTCTCCGATGATCTGTTCTTTCGTGAAGACTGTGTTGCCGGAGACTTCGACATTGCCGAAGGTGTGGACCGTTCCTTCTTTGACCGGGATCGTGATCTTCACGCGCGGCTTCTTGCCGGTGCGAACGGTCGTGATCTGCGGCTCGCCGAACGACACGCTCGTGTAGCCATAGTCCATGTAGTAGTTCTTGACGTTCTCGAGGTCTTCGTCGAGCTTCGACGGAATGTAGAGATTCTTCTTTCGGATCCACGAGACGATGTTGTTCGGCTGCACTTCTTTCATCTGCCGGCGCAGCCGCCGGTCCGAGAAGTGCGTGTTGCCGACGAAATCCACGGCCGCGACAGTCGCCTTGATGCCTTCGGTGATGTTGAAGACGACTTTTTTCTCGCCGGCTTCCAGCATGTTCTCGGTAGTCGGATCGACGCTCACGCCTTCGAATCCGTTTTCCGCGTAGGCATGTTTGATTGCCTCGGCTGCCCGCTGCACGAGCGTCTGCTCGATCGTGTTGCCGACGTGCAGATCGATTTTTTCTTTTTCGAGCGCCTCGTTGATCTTCGTGGTGTTGAGCTCTTTGTTGCCGCGATACTCGACCGATCCGATGCGCGGGCGTTCCTTGACGATCGCGCGCACGATGACGCCGCGCTCACCGCGATCTGCTTCGATGCGGATGTCGTCGAACAGACCGGTCTGCCAGAGATTGAGGAAGTTCTTCTGAATCAGTTCGGGACTGTACGGCTCACCGGGAGTAATGCCGAGGTAGACGCGGATGGTGTCGCTGGCGACGGTGGTGTTGCCGACGGCCTCGAATCGCTCGACCGGCTGGCCCGTGAGCTCACCGGTGGTCGTTCGGGGGGTCGTCGTGGCGGCGGGCGCCGTCGGTTCGGTAACAATTCGGCCCGAGTCAGGGCGCGGGACTATGGTTCCCGGCTTGGGCTTGGGAGTCTGCGGCTCCGGCTGAGTCTGCGCTGCGGCAGTGCCGCTGATCAGGGCAGCGAGAGAGATCGCGAGAAGTCGAGTCATCTTTTTTGGGGCGAAGCCCTGCGGTTGGACGTCCTGGCCACGGGAAAGTCACGCCCCAGAACACCTCTTCTGCGCGGCGCATTCTAGCAGGTTGGCAATTTGTACCGGGCCGGTGCTGTTACAGCCGAGAACTGCTTCATCTCTGCGCTTCATTGACTCGCCTTATCGCCGTCCGCAAGTCAGAGTGAATCAAAATCTAACTTTCAGACGGGATACGACTACACATGCCATTTACCGCACTCGGCTTAGGGCCGAACATTTCCAAAGCTGTCCGGGAGGCGGGCTATACCGAGCCGACCCCCATCCAGACCAAAGCAATTCCGGCCGTACTGCGCGGACGCGACGTCATCGGGATCGCGCAGACGGGCACCGGCAAGACCGCCGCGTTCGTCCTTCCAATCCTCCAGCGGCTCTCCACGCACGGCGCAAAGATGGGCCGGCGCGGCCTGCGGGCCCTGATCGTGGCGCCGACGCGCGAGCTGGTTGTGCAGATCGAGGAGAACGTCCGCAAATACGCGAGACACGTCCACATGCGCAGCGCAACAGTGTACGGCGGTGTGGGCGAGCGTCCGCAGATCCAGGCGCTGCGGTCCGGCACTGAGATCATCATCGCGACGCCCGGCCGGCTCATCGATCTGATGCAGCAGGGCCACGTCGATTTCTCGCAATTGGAAGTGGCGGTGCTCGACGAAGCCGATCGCATGATGGACATGGGATTTCTCCCCGCCATCCGGCAGATCGTGAAAGCGCTGCCCCGCGAGCGTCAGACACTTCTCTTTTCGGCATCGTTGTCGAAAGAGATCGAGAAGATCGCGTCGGATTTCCTGACCACACCGGAGACCGTGCAGATTGGACGTCGCGCGGAGCCTGCGGAGTTGGTCGAACAGATCGTTTACGAAGTTCCGAAGAGCCGGAAGGTTGCTCTTCTGCTCCACCTGCTGCGCGATCAGGCGCTCGATTCAGTGCTGGTTTTCTCGCGGACGAAACATGGAGCGGACAAGATCGCGCGCAAGCTCGAGTCGTCGGGCGTCAGCACCGGGACGCTGCACTCAAATCGCAGCCAGAGTCAACGCCTCCAGGCGCTGCGCGGATTCAAGAGCGGCGCAGTCCGCGTGCTGGTCGCGACCGACATCGCGGCGCGCGGAATCGATGTCGAAGGAATCTCGCACGTCATCAACTACGATTTTCCGCCGCAGCCTGAGGACTACGTGCATCGCATCGGACGGACGGGGCGGGCGCACGCTATCGGCGACGCGATCAGCTTCGTGACACCGGAAGATCATGGCGCTCTTCGCGCCCTCGAGCGTTTTATCTCGCGCGGCATTCCTCGACGGACCGCTACGGGATTCGATCTGCGCGAGACTGAAGTTCAGGCTCACCCGCGAATCGAGCGGCACGTGCCGGCACCGCAGCGGAGACCATTCGCAGCGGGAGGAGGCGCCGGTCGGCGT
>DATBSF010000106.1:0-12745 GCA_036559905.1 Thermoanaerobaculia bacterium
GGTCCGCGCGACAGCCGATCGAATTGGTGAGGTGCAACTCAAAGCCGAAAGGTAAAATGCGCGCCCATGTCCGGCGCGCTGCTCGATACCTCGCTCCCGCTCCCACTCGCCCGCCGAGGAAAAGTACGCGATGTGTACGACCTCGGCGAGGCATTTTTGTTTGTCGCCACCGATCGCATATCGGCATTCGATGTCGTCCTGTCGCCGGGAATCCCCGACAAGGGACGCATCCTCAACCAGATCTCGAATTTCTGGTTCAAACAATTCATCAAGATCGAGAATCACCTTCTGGAATCCAATTTTCAAAATTTCCCATCGGAGGTTCGCTCACATCCCGAATTGCGCGGACGCAGCGTCATCGTGCGCAAGTGCAGCGTCATTCCAATCGAGTGCGTCGCACGCGGATATCTGGTGGGATCGGGATGGAAGGAATATCAGCAGTCGGGCACGGTGTGCGGAATCCGGCTGCCGCCGGGCCTGAAAATCGCGAGCAAGCTGCCGCATCCGATCTTCACGCCCGCGACGAAGGAAGAAACCGGCCATGACGTGAACATCTCGTTCGAGCGCATGTCGGAGATCATCGGAGACGACCTCGCAGCGCAGCTTCGCGATCTCACGTTGAAGATCTATCGACAGGCGGCCGATTACGCGCTGTCACGCGGCATCATCATCGCCGACACGAAATTTGAATTCGGATTGGACAAGGGCCGCACGGTCTGGATCGACGAGGCGCTGACGCCCGACTCATCGCGCTTCTGGCCCGCCGATCAATACGCCATCGGCAAGAATCCGCCGTCGTACGACAAACAGTTTGTGCGCGACTGGCTCGAATCGACGGGATGGGACAAGAATTCGACGCCGCCCGAGCTCGCGCCGGAAGTCGTCGCAAAGACGCGCGCGAAATACATCGAGGCCTTCCGACAACTGACCGGCCATGAGCCGGAGCTGTAACGCCGGCGTTACACCGACTTGATCAATACCGCCCGCGACACCTGTCCTCCGTTCCATCGGAAGGTCACCGTGAAGCGGAAGATGTCATTGCCCACGTTGTGCTGAATTCCGGCGCGTTTGAGGATGAACGCGCCGCGGCCTTCGTTATTGATCGCGACCGGAATGTGCGCGCCGCCGAGGTCGGCGGTCACATTGCAGGGGATGTCGGAGGAGAAACGAACGTCGACGTCGACGTTGTAGTCGATGTAATCGTCGCTGTCGGCGGCCGCGCACAGAAACGGCGCACGCGGCGCGTTGTTGAGCACCTCTTCGAAGAGTTGCAGCACCGGCGGCGAATCCCAGATGCGCGTGTGCGCGTACGGGATGTTCGCCGTCGCATACGCACCGATCGGCAGAAACACCGTGCGCACGTTCGCTCCTCGAATCCAATCTGACGAAATGATCGGAACGGTCCCGTCGCCGGCGTCTTTGCTCTGCGTCCATGCGCGCGAAATCCACGTGTTGATTCCCCAGCCGCAGATATTCGTCACCGGCAAGTCGTCGAAATTTCGCGGAAACGCTCCGCGTGCCGAAGCCGCCAGGTTCCGCATGTAATCCGCCGTCATCCACGATGGATCCGCGAGAACATCGGGCGGCAGGAGGTCGTACGCCGCCTGCGCGTGACTCATGATGTTCGCGCCCTGCTCAGCGGTGATTCTCGCGAAAAGAAATCCGACCGACTCGCCCTTCGTAATCGCGTAGAGCGCTTCGAGCGTCCCGTTCCACGGCACACCGAACGCCATCACCTGCTCGAATCGCGGGATCAGATCGGGACGCGCAGCGAGGAAGCCGCGGAAGACGAGGCCACCGGTCGAGTGCACGATCGCGACGATCTTGCGCCCTCCCGTCGATAGCCGACTCACCTCGGCGACCAGTTTGTCGATCACCTTCGAATGCGTGATGCCGAGGCGCCAGTCCCAGCCGATGGCGGAGAAGTCGGCGCTCAGGTTCGAAGTCTCGTATTTGAATTTTCCGCTGAGGATGTCGTACAGCGACTGCGCCTGCTTGGCCACGCCGAGGATGTCGCGGATTGGAGGGCCGGCTTCGAGGTCGCCGGGAACTTTGATCAGACGCTGGATCAGCGCGTTCTTCTTCGCCGGATCGATCAGCGTGCTGAGAGTCGGCGGGAAGACCGTCGCTTTGGTGGCCGAATCGCGAAGCTCGCTACCTGGAAATCCGGGGATGAAGAGAACCGGCTTCACTTCCTGTGCTCGACCTTGACCTTCGTCTTGATTCCGCCCCGCACGTAGAAATCGCCCTCGACTGAAATGAAACGCGGATCGAGCGCGCGGATCAGATCGTCCGCGATGCGGTTGGTGACCGCTTCGTGGAACGTCCCCTCATCGCGATAGGACCAGAGGTAAAGCTTGAGCGATTTCAGCTCGACGCATTTCTGATCGGGCACGTAGCGGATGTGCATGGTCGCGAAGTCCGGCTGCCCGGTCATCGGGCAGAGACACGTGAACTCGGGCGCTTCGAAGGAAATCTCGTAATCGCGTTCGGGACTCGGATTGGGAAACGTCTCGAGGTTTTTCGAAGGCTTTGTCGGCACCTTACCGCTTCATCCCCGGCTGTTCTTTACCAGTCTGCGCCAGCAGCTTCTGGTTGAGCTCTTTGATGCGCTCCTGCGCCTGAAGAATCTTCGCCTGCGCCTCGCTGCGGAGGCGATCCATGTCGGCCTTGATCCGCGCGATCTCTTCGTCCTTGTTACCGAATGCGCCCTTCTGCGTGTTCATCTGCTGATCGCGAAACTCGATATCGCGCTTGAGGTTCTCGATCTCCTCATCCTTTTCGGTGAGGCGCTGACGCCATTGCACTTCCTGCTCTTCGTACAGGCGCTTGATGTCCATCAGCTCGGTGATCTGTGAGAAATCCGAATAGCTCGGAGCCATGTCTCCCCCTTCGCGCACGCGGTCTTCGATCTGCGGGAAGAGCTTGCGCACTTTCAGTGAAAGATCGTCGGAATCGCTGGAAAGCTCCATCGCATCCTGGTAGGTGATTTTCTGGTTGACGAGCAGCGCAATCAGCGACTGGTTCATCGACTGCATTTTGTAGAGCCCGACCGAGCTCTCCATCGCTTCCAGGATGTCCTTGGTGTGGCCTTCCTCGATCATCTTCGCGATCTGCGGAGTGTTCTTCAGGACCTCGACAGCCGCGGTCAGCTTCCCTTCCTTGGTCTTGATCAGCTTCAGCGAAACGATCCCGCGAAGGACCAGCGCGAGCTGGCTGCGAATCTGTTTGTGCTGATCGGGCGGGAACCCGTCGATGATGCGGTCGATCGTCTGCGCTGCGTTGTTGGTGTGCAGCGTCGAGAAGACGAGGTGTCCGGTTTCCGCGGCCGTGAGAACGGTCTGCATCGTCTCGACGTCGCGCATCTCGCCGACCATGATGACGTCCGGGTCCTGGCGCATCGCATTGCGCAGCGCTTCGCGGAAACTCGGCGTGTCGGTGCCGATCTCGCGCTGCGAGATCGCGGCGGTCTTGTCGATGAAGAGGAACTCGATCGGATCCTCGATCGTCACGATGTGCAGCGGCTCGCGATCCGCGATGTCGGAGATCATTGCGGCCAGCGTGGTCGATTTGCCCGATCCGGTCGGCCCCGTGACGAGTACCAGTCCGTCGGGAATCTGCGTGAGGTCGCGAATGGCAGACGGCAGCTCGAGCGCGTCGATGCCGACGATCTGAATCGGGATGCGGCGGAAAACACCGCCGACCGTGCCGCGCTGCATGTAGAGATTCGCGCGGAATCGCGCCACGCCCGGAACGCCATAGCCGATGTCGACGGACTGATTCGAATCGAACTTTTCGCGCTGCGGCTTGTTGAGAATCGGCAGCAGCATCTTCTCCAGATCGGCGGGTTTGAGGGGATCGGTCTTGACCGGAATGAGCTTCCCGCGAATGCGCACCAGCGGCGGACGCATCGGCTTCAGATGGAGATCGGACGCCTCATGCTTGGCCATGTAAATCAGCAGATCGTTCAGGCTGAACGCAGGCTGCTGCTCGGTCGCCGGGGGCGTCGGCGTTTGGACGGTCACTTGGTGATTATAGAGTGCCGAGTGCCTGGTGCCGAGTGCCGAGGCCCACCCGCCCTTCTCGGCACTCGGCACTCGGCGCTCGGCACTTATTTCTTCATGACACTATCCAAAATCATCAGAAATGCTTCCTGCTGTTTGGGATCGGTCTTGTTGATGACGGCGATCGTCTCCCCGATCTTGAACCGCTCGTGGAGCTCTTCCGCCGAGTGCGAGGACGTCACGACGATCCGGCGGGCCGGAACGCCCTTCGCGCGGGCGTAATCGACGAATTTCTTGCCGTCCATCCCCGGCATCTCCAGGTCGACGATCAACAGATCGATCGCGGCGTCGATCTTCGGGAGGGCATCGTAGGGATGGCTGTATGTCTCGACCGCGACGCCTTTCTCGTACCGCTCGGCCATGAAATTCGACCAGAGATCGCAGTACGCGGACGAGTCGTCGACGATGACTACGCGCTTCATTTTTTCCGTTTGCGCGGCTTGCCCGCCGGGAGCGGCGCAGGCGCGCGCAGATCGTACTGCAGGATGCCGCCGACGATCGTCGCCGCGACGCGTCCCTGCAACGCCTCGCCGATGAACGGCGAGTTCGAGGCCTTCGAATGGAACGTGTTCGTCACCTGGAATCGCGAGTCGAGATCGAGCAGGGTGATGTCGGCGGGTGAGCCGGCTCGGAGTGTTCCACCGGGGAGATTGAAGAGTCGCGCGGGGGAACACGACATCAGATCGATGAGCCGCGGGAGATCGATGATCTTCCGCCGCACGAGCCGGTCGTAGCAGATCGCAAAAGCCGTCTCGAGACCGATCACGCCGAAGGGCGCGAGGTCGAACTCCACATTCTTCTCGTCGAAGTGATGCGGCGCGTGATCGGTCGCGATGGCGTCGATGGTTCCGTCGGCGATCGCCTCGATGACCGCCTTGCGATGCTCTTCCGAACGCAGCGGCGGATTCATTTTCGTGTTGGTCGAAAACGACAGCGTGGCGTCGTCGCCGAGTGCGATGTGATGCGGAGTGACTTCGCATGTGACGTGCACGCCCGATTTTCGCGCGGCGCGCACGGCCTCCACTGCGCCGGCCGTCGACAAATGCGCGACGTGCAGATGCGCGCGCGTCATGCGCGCGAGGATCACATCGCGCGCGACCATCGTCTCCTCCGACGCCGCCGGGATTCCGGTCATGCCGAGGAGAGTGGAGTTGAAGCCCTCGTGCATGACGCCGCTGTCGGAAAGATGCGGATCTTCTTCGTGCGCAATGATCGGCATCCGCAGCATCGCTCCGTATTCCAGCGCGCGCCGCATCAGCTGCGCGTTCGCGACCGGCTTTCCGTCGTCGCTGACCGCGACGCATCCCGCCGTACGCAGATCGGCGAGCTCGGCGAGCTCCTCGCCGCGCAAACCTTTGCTGACTGCGCCGATCGGATACACGCGGCACGCGCCGTTGCGCGCGGCCTCCGCGATGATCATCTCGGTCACTGCGCGCTCGTCGTTAGGCGGATGCGTGTTCGCCATCGCGCAGACCGCCGTGTACCCGCCCGCCACTGCCGCCCGCGTTCCGGTCGCGATCGTCTCTTTGTGCTCCTGACCGGGCTCGCGCAGATGCGTGTGCAGATCGATGAAGCCGGGAACGATCACTAAACCTGACGCGTCGATCGTTTCGCCGCTCGCTTTCAACTTTTTCCCGACCTCGGCGATCACGCCGTCGGTGATCAACAGATCCACTTTCGAGTCAAGACGCTGGCTCGGATCGATGATGCGGCCGTTCGTGATTAACAAGTTCATAAGAGAACGAGGAATGTTGAATGTTGAATGTTGAATGTTGAATGAAAGAAAGAGCTGACGCTCACATTCAACATTAAACATTCAACATTCAACATTCCTCGTCACTCCCCATGCGCTCCGCCTAACAGATAAAGCACCGCCATCCGCACCGCCACACCATTGGTCACCTGATTGAGAATGACGGACCACGGCCCATCCGCCACATCCGACGCAATCTCGACCCCGCGATTCATCGGCCCGGGATGCATCACGATCACGCCTTCTTTTGCGCGGCGCAGCCGCTGCGGGGTCAGGCCGAAGGTGTTGTAGTACTCGCGCAGTGAGGGAAAGCTCAGCTTGCCCTGACGCTCGAGCTGAATGCGCAGCATCATGATCACGTCCGCGCCGTCGATGGCCTCATCGAGCGAGTGGACGACGCGCACGCCCAGCTTCTCGATCTCCGCCGGAATCAGCGTCGGCGGACCGGCAACCGTGACGTTGGCCTTCATCTTGGTGAGGAGATGAATGTTCGATCGCACCACGCGCGAGTGCGCGATGTCGCCGATGATCGAGACATTCACGCCGTGAAGGCGCCCGAGGCGTTCGCGGATCGTGAAGGCGTCGAGCAGCGCTTGTGTGGGGTGCTCGTGCGCGCCGTCGCCGGCGTTGATGATGGATGCCGGCAGCCGGTCGGCGAGCATCTTCGGCGCGCCCGGATATTTGTGGCGGATGACGATCATGTCGGGCGCCATCGCCATCAGGTTCTCGGCGGTATCGATCAGCGTCTCGCCTTTTTCAACCGATGATCCCGACGCCGAGAAATTCAGCGTGTCGGCGGACAGACGCTTCTCCGCGATCTCGAACGAGACGCGCGTGCGCGTCGACGCTTCCATGAACAGATTGATGACGAGCTGGCCGCGCAGCGCTGGGACTTTCTTGACCGGCCGCTCGCTGACTTCCTTGAAACCTTCGGCGGTGTCGAGGATCAGCGTGATCTCGTCGGGAGAAAGTTGTTCGATGCCCAGGAGGTCTTTGGACGAAAGCGAGGAAGTTTGCGCGCGCATCAAGTGCCTAGTGCCTAGTGCCTAGCGCTTCTCGGCACTAGGCACTCGGCACTCGGCACTTCTACTTCTCCATGATGAGCACTTCGTCTTCACCATCCAGTTCGGCCATCCGGACTTTGATCACTTCATCCGCGTCGGTGGGAACGGTCTTACCGATCACGTCGGCGTGAATCGGAAGCTCGCGATGCCCGCGATCGATCAGCACCGCCAGCATCACGGCGCGCGGCCGGCCGAAATCGATCAGCGCGTCGAGCGCCGCGCGAATCGTGCGGCCGGTGTAGAGCACGTCGTCGACCAGCACCACCACTTTGTCGTCGATCGGCTCGGGCAGCTTCGTCGGCTTGACGACCGGCTGCGGCGCGATCGTGGTCAGATCATCGCGATACAGCGTGATGTCGAGAATTCCGAACGGAACTTCCTGGCCTTCCATCTCGCCGATCTCTTTCGCGATCCGCTCGCCGATCGGAACTCCTCGGCTGCGAATTCCAACGACCAGAAGATCCTTGATTCCGCGATTTTTTTCGACGATTTCGATGGCCATCCGGCGGATTGCGCGATGCATTCGCGCGCCATCGAGGAGCCGCTTCTTGACGTTCATGCCGTTTGAAGAAATCGCTCCGGTCGGAGCGGCGCGAGAGGATACCACCGATCGCATCTGCAAACATCCGGACTTCCGCCCTTAATATGCGGTAATGGCATAAAAATAACGCGGAAGTCCTTGCCCCAATGTGATTTACGGGCTTGACAGACCCCCCTCCTGCCCTACAATACCCCCCTACAACGGGCCAATAGTTCAGTTTGGAAAGGTTGAGGTGGGAGCAGGATGGACAAGCGTTATTCAACGATCATTTTTGTCCCGCACGCCAGGGCCAAATTTCGGAAGTTGAAGGTGTCGCACCGCCTGTTCTTCTCTCTGATCTCGATCGTCACCTCATCTCTCTGCCTGTCGACCTTCTTCTCGATTCAATACTTCACATCGCTTTCGCAGACGCACGAACTGTCGAAGCTGCGTCGCGAAAACCGCGAGCTGCAATCCGCCAACGAGCAGTTCAGTAAGTCCGTCGAGTCGCTGCGGACGCAACTCCACACCGTCGAAGATCGCACGCGAAAGTTGGCGATCATCGCCGGCATCAGCACGCTCGATGAAACGAGTCAGGGCGGCGTCGGCGGTCTTCGTCCGGCGGACCTTGGCGAGAATCCGTATCGCGACGACCTCGACAAGATGTCGTTCCGATCGCACCGCATCGAGAAAGACCTCTCGACCCTCGAACAGAAATTCGTAGCGCAGTCGCTGCTGCTGTCCTCAACGCCTTCGATCGCGCCGGTCCACGGAATCCTCACGGACGGCTTTGGCGGGCGGCAGGATCCATTCACCGGCGAGCCCGGCACCCACAACGCCGTCGACATCTCCTCGGCCGTCGGCCAGGCAGTGCGCGCGCCGGCTGACGGAATCGTCGTGAAATCAGAGTGGGCGAACGGCTACGGCAACGTCGTATACATCTCACACGGCTACGGTTACTCGACGCGCTACGGCCATCTGTCGAACTTTGCCGTACACCCCGGCGATCGCGTGAAGCGCGGCGATGTGATCGGCTACGTCGGCTCGACCGGCCGCTCCACCGGCCCACACCTGCACTACGAAGTGAGGCTGAATAATCAGCCGGTGAATCCGCTCGAGTACATCCTCAACGCGTTCTAACCGCGCGCCGGCGCGGCCCGACATCTGCGTGAGCGACCTGTCCGGCCACGACTGACACCAGCGGTCCCAGAAAAATCTCCGATCCCGCTTCGAACTTCACCAGGTATTGGCCTGGCTCGAGGTCGACCGCTCCGAAGAACCCGTCGCCATCTGACATCGTCGTACGGACTCGATGGGTGACAGTGTTCTCGATCGTGACTGTCGCCGAATCGATCGCGGTGCCGTCCGGACGGCGCGCGAAACTCATCAGATGCCCAGCGGTCGGCGTCGCTTTCCACGACAGCGTTGGAACGGAGTCCGGCTCGGCAAAGGGCGGCGGCAGATCGGCCGCTTGATAGAGCGTCGTGCCATCGACCGACTTCCCGGTCGTGAGCGCAGATGCGAATTCCGCGAAGCTTCGCTGCGGCGTGCTCTGCACGGCAATGTTGGATGTCGCCATCGAGTAGAAGTTCACGCCTGCCAGTCCCGGAAGACTGCGACGCGTCTGGCGCAACGTTCCTTCGATCGCATTGACAAAAGCACCGATGCCGATCACCCCGGCGCGGTTGTACTGATGCGTCTTCAACCATTCGGTCCACTGATCGAACTGGATGGCGGTCGTTGCATTGTGCTCGGCCTTGTAAACCATCGGGATCGCCAGATCGAGAATGCCTTCTTCCGTCCATGCGCGCCAATCTTGGTAAACGCGCCAGTATGCCTCCGCCGAATTCCATGAAGCCTCGGTCGTCGGGCCTCCGCCAAACGCGATCAGCGCCGCGGAGATCTTCAGCTCTGGTTTGATGGAGATCGCATTCAGATAGACGCGACGAACAAAGTTTGTGACCTGATCGCGACGCCACTGCGACCACCGCGAGTCGTTCGCCGCCGGCGGAACTGATCCGACCGTGATTCCGTATCGCCGCTGAAACCTCTCCACGCTCGTCGGGTTGTAGCCGATGCTGGTTCCAGTCGACGGAGTTTGTCCCGAAACGCTGAGCTCCGGGTAGCGGATGCGGTCTAGGTGCAGGCCGTCGATCGCGTAATCGCGCACCAGATCCATCACAACGTTGAGCGTGTACGCGGCGGCGGCGGGGTGTCCGAGGTCGATCCAGAAATCGCTGCCGAAACGGTGACCCTGAAAACTGATCGCGCTTCCGTCATCGGGCAACAGCGTGCGCGTCAGCCAGTTGTCAGGTCCTGGCGCGATTGTCTTGCTGATCGGATCGTATCCGCCATGTCGATTGAACACGTGATTCGGATTCCTCGGCGGTCCGAGCGTCGATGTCGGCTCGAACGTTGGATTCTTGTTCCAGATGGCACCAACGATGACGAAAGCGTGCACCTCGATGCCGTCAGCATGCGCGACAGCGATTAGATCGGCGAGCGGATCGAAGCCCGCGGCGATCGGCACGAAGTCGGGCGCCGGCTCGCGCGACTGCGCGTACCACGCGTCGCCACGCCGGCGAACTTGTACGAAGAGAGCGTTGGCTCTGGCGCTCCTGGCGTTCGCCACGACTGCCACCACATCGTCGTGATTGTTGAGCGCAGTGTTGAAGGTATCGACCCAGAAACCGCGGTACTCCGCGTGCGCCGCGGCCGCACAGAAGAGGAGGGCGAGGAATGTTGAATGTTTAATGTTGAATGTTGAATGAGGACAACCATTCAACATTTAACATTCAACATTTCAAACCCGTTCTTCTTCGCCCTTCGGTAAATCCCAGCGTTCCGTGATGCGTTCATGTGTGAGCCAGCGCTCGCAATCGAGCGCCGCCATGCATCCGGTTCCCGCCGCGGTGACGGCCTGTCGATAGATGTGATCGACGACGTCGCCGCACGCGAAGACGCCCTGGATATTGGTCACCGTCGAATTGCGATGCGGAAGCATGATGTAGCCGCGTTCGTCGAGCTCGAGCTGTCCCGCGTAGGCCGCGGTGTTCGGCGTGTGGCCGATCGCGACGAACAATCCCTGCGCATGCATGTCGGACAGCGATTGCGTTTGCAGGTTGCGGATCTTGAGCGACGTGATGCCGCCTTCCTTCGTGCCGATCACTTCCTCGACACTGGAATTGAAGACGAACTTGATCTTCGGATTGCCGAGCGCGCGCTCCTGCATGATCTTCGACGCGCGCAATTCTTCGCGGCGATGCACGACGGTGACTTTGCTCGCGAATTTCGTGAGAAACGTCGCTTCTTCCATCGCGGAGTCGCCGCCGCCGACCACGACGATCTCCTTGTTCTTGAAAAAAAATCCGTCGCAGGTCGCGCAATACGACACGCCAAAACCCTGCAGCGCTTTCTCCGACGGCAGGCCGAGCTGCATCGCGGATGCGCCGGCCGCGATGATCATCGCGTAGCACTCATACTCGCGCTGATCGGTGGTGATCACGAACGGGTGAGTCCGGAGATTCACCTTCTCGACCTGCTCCATGCGGAAGACGGCGCCGAAGCGCTCCGCCTGCTGCCGCATGAGGTCCATCAACTTCGGGCCGAGGATGCCTTCAGGGAAACCAGGATAGTTTTCGACGTCGGTCGTGATCGTTAGCTGTCCGCCGGGTTGTAATCCTTCCAGGACGAGCGGAGCGAGATTCGCGCGGGAGAGGTAGGTCGCGGCGGTGCAGCCCGCCGGACCGGAGCCGATGACGATGACTCTGTAATCTGTGATTCGTTGCATTGCTGCGCATTTTACAGCGCCGCGAGCAACTCATCGCCGAGGAGGCGGCGTTGCCAGTCGCGCATGGCGGGAACCTGCTGCAGATCGCGCGTCGTCGCAAGCGCGGTCAGCACATGTCGCGGCGCGAGAATGCCGGGATCGATTTTCAGCTCTTTCGCTTTCTTGTCGCGGATTGTCTTCAGGCGCGACACGCGCGATTCGAGCGCTTTGTCGCGCAACCACGGTCGCCCCTCGGTCTTTTCTGGAAGTGATGCTTCAGGGAGAGCCATCGCTTCGCGCGCGCGGCGGAGGACCTCGCGGCCGTAGCGCCTGCGCAGCGCGGGCGGCAGCGCCTTGATTTTTCCCAGCTCCTCATCGGTCACGGCTTTCGCCTTCGCGACGTCGATGATCGCGTCGTTCCCGAAGATCTTGAAGGGCGGGCGGTCGGCGGCGCGCGCCATCTCGTCGCGCCAGTCGTAAAGTGCCTTCGCAATCCCGAGCGAACGGCGATCGAAAGCCGAGATGCCTTTCAGCCGGCGAAATCCCTCGTTCTCTTTTTCGGAGAAGCGGATGCTCTCCAGGCGCGCGAATTCTTCCTGGGCCCACTCCCAGCGGCCCATCGCAATCAGCTCTTCACGCAATTTGTCGGCGAGCGGAATGAGATGCCGCGTGTCGCTGGCCGCGTACTCCAGCATGACGCGCGGCAACGGACGAATCGCCCAATCGGCGCGTTGATGCGATTTGTCGACTGTCAGCGCGAAATACCGCTCGAGAAGCGCGCCGAGCCCGAAGGCTTCGTAGCCAAGGAGCTGTGAGCAGACCATGGTGTCGATGAGATTCGAGATCGTGAAGCCGAAATCGCGATTGAGAATGCGCAGGTCGTAGTCCGCTCCGTGCAGCACCTTCAGGATCGCGGGATTCGCGAGGATCGGTCCGAGCGCGGCGAGATCAATCTTCGCAAGCGGATCGATGATGAGGTCCTCGCCCGGAATGGAAATCTGAATCAGGCAGACCTTGTCGAAGTACGAATGCAGCGAGTCGGCTTCGGTATCGATCGCAACCGTTTTCTGCGACGCGACACGCGACATCGCGGCGTCGAAGTCAGGCTGCTTGTCGATCCAGATCACTGCACGAGCTCCCTGAGGCCGATGGCCAGCAACGTCTCGTTGTAACGCTCGCGATCGAAATCAGGCGCCGACATGAGCTGCCGCGCGCCGGCGGCGTCTTCGCCGAGCGTGAGGAGAAGCGCGAGGTCCTCGCGTGACGCCACGCGAAGCTCCTTGACGATCTTTCCTGCGCCGATCATCTTCGAGTAAAGCGCGTTGCTGGCCACCAGGACGTGGATCCGAACGTCCGCGAAGTGCAGCGGAATGAGATCGAGCTCTTCGCTACGATCGACCTCCTCGCGATCGACGACGAATCCGCGATTGGACGCCATCATCGCAACCTGACTCTTTTGCTGCGGCTGCATCAGCGCCACGACGTCGATCGATCCGCCGTCGATCGCGCCGCCGAGCCAGGCCGCACGCGCGACGCCGCCGACAAAAATCCATTCGATGCGAAGCCGCGTGAGAA
>DATBSF010000107.1:0-26037 GCA_036559905.1 Thermoanaerobaculia bacterium
AGTCGCGACTGCCGGCTCGGTGCGCGTCGGCCTGGCGGTCGGCGCACGCGATTTGGTCGCAACGCGCCGCGCGGGATATGCGGCGTTCATTGGCGCGGCGCTGGTGATGTCGATCGGCGCGCTGCTGTTCATCGCGATGCCCGGTCTGCTCGCGCGCATGCTGACGAACCAGCAGAACGTGATCGCAGCGGCGATCCCGCTTTTTTTCGTCGCGGGACTCTTTCAGTTCTCCGACGGCCTGCAGGCCGCCGGCATCGGTGCGTTGCGCGGCGCTGCCGACACGCGATTCGCGTTTTTCTCGAACCTCTTCGGCTACTGGATCGTCGGTCTGCCAACGTCTCTGTTGCTCGGGTTCCGTCTGAAGATGGGGGTGGTCGGGCTATGGTGGGGATTTGTGGCTGGGTTGACGACGGTGGCGGTGCTGGTTTTTTTGCGGTTTCAGCGGATATCTTCGAAGGAGATTGTTCCCGTTGCGGAGAGACAACAAAAAACTCGGAGAACGAGGAATGTTTAATGTTGAATGTTGAATGTTGAATGTTGAATGAGGGTGTCATTCAACATTCAACATTAAACATTCAACATTCCCTTCTTCATCGAACTCTCCACGGCTCTACCCCTTGTAGAAGTTGCACAGAAGCATGTGCCTTTTTGGGTCGATCCAAAGCTAAACTAAGGTCGCTAGATGTCCTTCGTTCATCTCCATCTCCACACCGAATACTCCCTCCTCGACGGTGCCAGCCGTCCCGATGAGCTCGCGAAGAAAGTTGCCCAGCTCGGGATGCCGGCCTGCGCGATCACCGATCACGGCAACATGTTCGGCGCAGTCGAGTTTTACAACGCGATGCGCGGCGTCGGCGTCAAGCCGATCATCGGCTGCGAGATGTACGTCGCGTACGGTTCGCGATTCGATAAAGCGGGCGTCGAGGATCAGGCCGCCGACGCCGGATCGAACAATCATCTGATCGTCCTGGCCGCCAACGACACCGGCTATCGCAATCTCGTGAAGCTCGTCAGCGCCGGCTACACCGACGGCTTCTATTACAAGCCGCGCATCGACAAAGAATTGCTGCGCGAATTTCGCGAGGGGCTGATCGTCCTCTCGTCGTGCCTGAAAGGCGAGGTCTCGCAGAGTCTCGCCGGCGGCAACTACGCGAAAGCGAAAGACGCCGCCCTCCAGTACAAAGAGATCCTCGGCGCCGAAAACTTTTTCCTCGAGATCCAGGACCACGGCATTCCCGACCAGCAGAAGATCGTCCCGATGATGGCGCGCCTCGGCGAAGAGGTCGGCCTGCAGCTCGTTGGCACGAACGACTCGCACTATCTCGAAAAGAGCGATGCCTTCGCGCACGAAGTCCTCCTCTGCATCGGTACCGGCAAGACCCTCGGCGATGAGCGTCGGATGAAGTTCTATTCCGACGATTTCTACGTCAAGGGTCCCGACGAAATGCGCCGCGTTTTTTCGGATTATCCGGAGGCGGTCGCGAACACGATCCGCATCGCCGATCGCATCAACACGAAATTCGACGACTCGGGATTGCACCTGCCGAAGTTTCCGGTGCCGAAGGGATTCGACGCCACCGCGTACTTCGAGAAAATCGCGCGCGACGGTCTGAAGGAGCGCCTCGAGGCGATGGCGCCGCTCTTCGCCGCCAAACGAAAAAAGTACGAGCCGCAGGCGTACTGGGACCGCCTCGAAAAAGAGATCGGCATCATCAAGGGGATGGGATTTCCAGGCTACTTCCTGGTGGTGTGGGACTTCATCAAATTCGCGAAAGACAGCGGCATCCCGGTTGGTCCGGGGCGCGGATCGTCGGCCGGATCACTGGTCGCGTATTCGATGCGCATCACCGACGTCGATCCGCTCGACTACGACCTCCTCTTCGAGCGCTTCCTCAATCCCGAGCGCATCTCGATGCCCGACATCGACGTCGACTTCTGCATGAACCGGCGTGGCGAGGTCATCGAATATGTACGCACTAAATATGGACAAGATAACGTAGCGCAAATTATTACGTTTGGGACGATGGCCGCTCGCTCCGTCGTCCGCGACGTCGGCCGTGTTCTAGGGCTCCCGTACGGGCTGGTCGACAAAGTCGCGAAGACGATTCCGTCCGGCCCCGAGACAAATCTCCAGACTGCTCCTGACGATTCGCCCGCGCTGGCCGAAGCGATGCGGAATGACAAGGAAGTCGCGCGGATCGTGGAGATCGGATCGAAGCTCGAAGGCCTCGCGCGCCACGCCGGCATGCACGCCGCCGGCGTCGTGATCACGCCCGAGCCGGTGACGAACTATGTGCCGCTCTATCGCACGACGCGCGATGAAATCGTGACGCAGTTCGACATGCGCGTCGTCGAGAAGATGGGCCTCCTCAAGATGGACTTCCTCGGCCTGCGCACGCTGACGGTGATCGACGACGCGCTCAAGTCGATCAAGCTCGAGACCGGGAAGGACGTCGACATCACCGCGATCCCGATGGAGGAAGCGGAGATCTTCCGCCTCTTCCAGGAAGGGCGCACCAAGGGCGTCTTTCAATTTGAATCGGGCGGCATGGTGGATGTGCTCCGCCGCGCGCGGCCGACCAAGTTCGAAGACCTCGTCGCATTCAACGCGCTCTATCGGCCCGGCGCGCTCGACGCGGGCATGGTCGACGAATACGTCCGCCGCAAAAACGGCACTTCGAAGCCGAAGTACCTCGTGCCGGTGATGAAGGAAATCCTGGAGGAGACTTACGGCGTCATCGTCTACCAGGAGCAGGTGATGCAAATCGCCCAGGCCGTCGCCGGCTTTTCCCTCGGCGACGCCGACATCCTCCGCAAGGCGATGGGAAAAAAAGATAAGGCCACGATGGAGAAGCAGCGCGTCAAGTTCGTCGACGGCGCCGTGGCCAATGGATACGCGAAAGAGAAAGCGTCGGAGATCTTCGATTTCATCGAGCCCTTCGCGCGCTACGGATTCCCGAAGGCCCACGCCGTCACGTACGCGCTGATCGCATATCAGACCGCGTGGCTGAAGGTGCACTACCCGCTGCACTTCATGGCGGCGCTGATGACTTCCGAGATGGACCGCACCGAGCAGGTCGTGAAGTTCATCAACGAGACCGCGCAGATGGGCATCAGCATTCTGCCGCCCGACATCAACGAGTCGAACTACTCGTTCACCGTCGTCGGCCGCAACATTCGATTCGGACTCGGCGCAGTCAAAGGCGTCGGACAGAGCGCCATCGAATCGATTCTCGAAGCGCGCCGCACGATCGGGCGCTACACGACGCTGCATCAGTTTTGCGAGAGCGTCGATCTTCGCGCCTGCAACAAGAAAGTGATCGAGGCGCTGATCAAGTCGGGTTCGTTCGATTCATTCGGCCTCACGCGCAAGGCGCTGTTCGATTCGCTCGAGTCGGTCGCCGACAGCGCGCAGCGCGCGCGCGACGAGAAGGAGCTCGGACAAAACAGCCTTTTCTCGTCCCTCTCCCCCCGGGAGGGTGTCCTGAGCGGAGCGAAGGAGCGGGTGAGGGGCGCGGAGCAGGAGTGGCCCGAGGAAGAGAAGCTCCGCCACGAGAAGGAGACGCTCGGCTTCTACATCACCGGCCATCCGCTCAACAAGTATGCCGAGGAGCTGCGGCTGTTCTCGAATGCGAATACGGAGACGCTGCACGAGCACGTCGACGAAGTCGTCAACATCGGCGGCATCGTCTCGAATCTGAAGCGATCGAAAATCAAGAAGGGGCCGAACGAAGGGAAGCTGATGGCGAAGTTCATCCTCGACGATCAATTCGGTTCGGTCGACGTCGTCGTCTTCAGCGATCTCTACGCCAAGTATCTGAAGTGGCTCGACAACGGGATTGCGGTCCTGCTGACTGCCAGCGTCAAAGACACGGGCGGCATTCAGGCCGGACGGAGCGCGGCCCTGCAGTCGGCCGAGCAGCAGGCGCAGCGCGCCGATGATGAATACACGCGCATTTCGGCGTACGAGATTCACGACGACGACAATCTCGAGGAAGACGATCGCGATCCGAAGGAGATCGAAGCGGAGAAGTATGGCGATCGGAAAGACAACATGAGTTTGTTTGGGTCTTCTCCGGCCCCTCTCCCATCGGGAGAGGGGTCAGGGGTGAGGGGCGTGGTTGAATCCGAGGTGCCCGAGTCTGAGTTCGCCTCCCACGCCGCCGAGTTTCACGAAGCGCCGGTGACGCCGGAGCTCAACGCGCTGGAGATCATCCCGCTCGACGGCATCCGCGAGAAAAAAGTGAAAGAGATCGCGCTGGAGGTTCCGTACGCGCGCATGAGTGAGGACGCCATCAAGCGGATGCGCGAGATCTTCGAGGACCACGTCGGCGAGATCCCGGTCAGTGTGACGCTCGTCGAAGTGCCGCGCGAGCTCGGAAAATCCGAGGTGCGCCTGCGGCTCAATCAACATTTCCGCGTGCAGCCGGGACCGGACCTCAACTCAGCGCTGCAGCAGGTGCACGCTACGCCGCGCTACGTTTTCTGAGGAGGCAACGATGGCCGAGACACAGACGTACGCCACGCACCGTCATTTCGTACCCTACTTTCATTTCTTCGCTGCTCCCGTCCTCGGCATCAACGTGCTCGTGACGTTGTACATGCTGATCCGATATCCGTCGCTTTCAACCGGTTGGAGCGTCATCGTCGCCGGCGCGCTGGCGGCGCTCGCCTGGGCGACCCGAAGCTTTGCGACGGGAGCGCAGGACCGCATCATCCGACTGGAGGAGACGCTGCGATTGCAGCGATGCCTTCCGGCCGACATGCGGAGCCGCATCGGCGAGCTGACTCCCTCTCAGCTCATCGGCCTCCGATTCTGCGCGGACGAAGAGCTCCCCGAGCTGACGCAAGCCGTCCTCGGCGGCGAGTTGAAAGGCCGCGAAAACATCAAACGCCGGATCAAAAACTGGCGACCCGACACGTTCAGGGTCTGATGGCCGACGACGATCTCGTTGAGCTCACGAAGTTCGGAGCCGTCCACGAGGCGGAGCTCGCGATCGCGACGCTGGAGGCCGCCGAGATCTCGGCGGTTCTTCGCGACTCATCGTATGGCGGAATTCGCGTGGAGACGCTGTCGTCGGGCATCACCGTGCTGGTGCGCCGCGATCAGCGCGATGCGGCGCTGCAGCTGCTCGCGTCCTCCGCCGAAACGCGCAGCGTCGAGAGCGGTGCATATCAATGCGCCGGATGCGGACGCGAGCTGCCGACGGCCTCGACCGCCTGCCCCGAATGCAACGCCGACGATTACCAGACGGTGCTGGATCCGGTGCGAACACGAGCCGCCGTCAGCAACCTGAAAGTGATCGTGGTCCTCGGCACGCTTGCGCTGATGATCGTCCCGGTGATTCTCAGCCGCCTCATCGAGATCGAGACCGATGTGTGGGTGGTGGTGGCGTATGTCGTCGTCGCGATCGCGGCGATCGTATTCGTGTTCAAAGTTCTAGCGTCGGGCAGCGATCAGCGGCTGTAAAGGCAGAAGGCAGAAGGCAGAAGGCAGAAGTATTCCTTCACCTCTGCCTTCTGCTTTCTGCCTTCTGCCTTATTTCATCTTCGTGTTGAACCAATCGACCAGACGCCTGGCGATGTCCTTGCGGTGCTCGAGCTTGCGGATGTTGTGGCCTTCGTCGGGATAGACCACCAGCTGCGTGTCGACGCCGAACGTCTTGAGCGCGCTCCAGAACTCGAATGATTGTGGCGCGGGACACTCGCCATCGCGTTCGCCGACCAGCACCAGCGTCGGCGTCTTCACGTTCTTGATGAATGTGATCGGCGCGCTTTTCGCGTAGACCGCCGGATCGTCGTAAACCGACGCGCCGAAGTAGGGGATCATCCAGGCGTCGATGTCGTTCTCACCGTAGTAGCTCTGCCAGTTCGCGATTCCAGCGCCGGCGACCGCCGCGCGAAATCTGTTCGTCTGCGTCACGGTCCACATCGTCATGAAGCCGCCGTAGCTCCAGCCCCACATGCCGACGCGATTGGTATCGATCGGATTGTCTTTCACGACCGCATCGATGCCGGCGAGGATGTCGCGCAGATCGCCATAGCCGAAGTCTTTGACGTTCGCGCGCGTGAAGGCTTCGCCCTGACCGTAGCTGCCGCGAGGATTCGGCATGAAGACGAAGTAGCCGGCCGCCGCCAGCGACGCGTTCTGTTCGCGCGGAAAACTCGCGAGCGCCGCCGAAGCGGGACCGCCGTGCACGTTGACGACCATCGGATATTTCTTCGTCGGATCGACGTTCGCGGGCGCGAGCAGCCATCCCTGCACGTCGAAATCATCGCTGCGCCAGTGAATCGTTTTCGCTTCGCCCCAGGAGCTCTTCACATTATTGATATGCGTTAACTGCTTCCATTCTCCGATCGGGCCCGTCCAGATCTCCGGCGGATGATGGGCGCCGCTGTGAATGATGGCGCTCGTCTTCCCATCGCGCGCAACCGAGGCGCCGATCAGGCCGTTGGCGCTGACGACGGAGTAGCCGCGTCGAAGAACTTCGGTGGGTCCTCCCGATTTCATCCGAACCAGCGCCGCCTCGCCGCTGATGTTTTCGCCGAGGAGGAGGGTGTCGGGCGCGAGCCACTCGAAGGACGTGATTGAGGCTTTGATGTTCGGCGTGAGATTTCGCGGCGAGCCGCCGCTCGCCGGAACTATGAACAGATCGCCGCCCGTCGATCCTTCGTCGCTCATCAGCCCTTCGATGAACGCGATCTGCGATCCGTCGGGCGACCATCGCGGATTCGCGATCTGCAGCTCCGGCTTGTAGATCGGCTTCATCGTCGCGGCGTCGACATCGACGACGTGCAGTTGCGCGATCCAGTAGTTGGCGTCGCCAGATCCCGGCGCCGCCTCCGCCGCCATGCGTTTCGAGTCGGGCGACCAGGCGAAATGATAGACGTACATGTCGGCGGGCGTGACGACGCGGAGATGCTTCGTCGCGACGTTGATCACGGCGATCCGCTGCTCGTCGATCGTCTCTTCGATCACTCCGATCGCGCGCGACATCGCGACCAGCGGTCCGGCGGCGCGTTTCGCATTCTCGATGAAGAGAAATGCCAGCGACTTTCCGTCCGGGGACCAGCGCGGCTCCGCGATGTTTCCGCTGACCTTCGTGATCTGCACTCCGTCAACGAAGAGCTGTTTCTTGTTGACGTACGCCAGCGACTTCGAATTCGGCGACCACGCCAAACCATCGTCATCGCCGGTCGTCAGTTGCTTGCGATTCGTCCCGTCGACGTCCGCCGTCCAGATCCCATGATCGCGCTCGGACCACGCGACCCTTTTGCCGTCGGGGGAGATCGCGACTTCGTGGAAGGAGCGGACGTTGAAGAGATCGTCGGAAGGCTGTGGAGCGAAGGAACTGACTGCGATGAGGAGCGCGAAGAGGTAACGCATCGCGTGATTCTAGAGGAATTTCGAATTTCGAATTTCGAATGAAGAATTTAGAATTCCCGCCCGCCCTTTTCTTCATTCTTAATTCGAAATTCGAAATTCGAAATTCAGTTTTCCGAGCCCTGCAGGAACTCGAGCGTTTTGGCTGCCGGCATCGGCCTGCTCAGCAAATACCCCTGCATGCGATCGCATCCCTGCTTTTTGAGGAACTCGTACTGCTCTTCGGTCTCGACGCCTTCTGCGATCACCTCGAGCTTCAGCATGTGCGCGAGGTTGATGATGTACGACACGATCGCGGCGGCCGAGGCTTCGCCGGTGACGTCGCGCACGAATGCCTGATCGATCTTGATGGCGTCGATCGGAAATCTCTTCAGGTAGATCAGCGACGATTGGCCGGTGCCGAAATCGTCGATCGCGATTCCGATGCCTTGCCGCCGCATCTCGCGCAGCACCTGCATCGTTAGATCGATGTTCTGCACCGCCACCGATTCCGTGATCTCGAGCTGCAATGTGTTCGCGGCCAGTCGGTTCTCGCGCAGCGCGTCCGCGACGATCTCCGCGAAGCTCGGCTGCTGGAGTTGCGGAGCGGAGATGTTCACGTTCATGCGCAGATCGGTGAAACCGGCGTCGTGCCATTCGCGCAGCTGCGCGCAGCTGCGGCGAAGCACCCATTCGCCGATCGGCACGATCAATCCGGTCTCTTCGGCGAGGTGGATGAATTCGACCGGCTCGACAACGCCGTGTCCCGGCTCGTTCCACCGCAGCAGCGCCTCGAGTCCGACGATCGTTCGCTCGCTGCCGGCGTAAATCGGCTGATAGTAGACCTCCAGCTCCTGCCGCTCCATCGCGTGATGGAGGCTCTGCTCGACGGCCAGGCGCCGCACGTACTTCTCGTTCATGCTGGCCGTGAAGAGCTGCGCCTGATTGCGGCCGAGCTCTTTGGCGCGATACATCGCGCTGTCGGCGCACTTGAGCAGCGTCTCGACGTCTTCGCCATCGGCGGGGTAGAGGCTGATGCCGATGCTGGCGGTCACGAACAATTCGTGTCCATTGACGTGGAACGACTTCGCCAGCGATGCCAGGATTTTTCGCGCGATCGCGAAGATCGCGTCGGTGCTGTTGGTGTCGTTGAGCAGGATCGTAAATTCGTCGCCGCCGAGGCGCGAGATCGTGTCGGACGCACGGATCGATCCCTGGAGTCGCGCCGCGACTTCGGAGAGAAGTCCGTCGCCGACCGAGTGTCCGAGTCCATCGTTGACCAGCTTGAAGTGATCGAGGTCGAGATACATCACCGCGATGCCGCGGCGATGCCGTTTGGCCTGCGCGATCGCGTTCACCACGCGATCGCGAAAGAGAAGGCGATTCGGAAGTCCGGTCAGCGCGTCGTAGTACGCCTGATACTCGAGCTGCTTTTCGGTCGCTTTGCGCTGCGTGATGTCGCGGTAGTTGACGACCACCGCGTTCACGCTGCTGTCGTGCAGAAGATTCTGTCCGAACGCTTCCAGCCAGATCCACGTGCCGTTCTTGTGGAGGAATCGCAGCTCGGCGTGCGCCTCGCGATTGGCGGTGGCGGCCAGCTCGATGAAGACTTCACGCGCCGCCTGCCGATCGCGCGGATGGATGTATCCGAGGAAGCTCGTCTGGATCAGTTCGCGCTCGCTGTATCCGAGGAGGCGCTGGGTCGAGGAACCGACGTAGGTGAACGCGAGATCCGAATCGAGCAGCGCGACGCCGCTCCAGCTCTTCTCGACCAGCGCGCGGAATCGCTGCTCGCGCTGTTCGAGGTCGCGCTGCGCGCGCTTGCGGTCGGAGATGTCGCGGATGAACGCGGTGTAACTTTGCTCGTCGCCGCTGCCGATCGGATCGATGATGACCTCGACAGGGAACTCCTGCCCGTCGGTGCGGCGCGCGATGCTCTCGAAGCGTCTTCGAGGGAGTCCGTTGGCGATCGCGTCGAGCAGCGCCGGCAGAAGCTCGGTGGGAAGCGGCTTACCGACGATATCGCGCGCGCGAAGTCCGAATGCCGTTTCGGCCTGCGGATTCCACTCCATCACATACGTCTTGCTGTCGATGCTGATGACGGTGTCGAGCGTGGATGCGATCAGTTGCTGGAAGCGTGATTCCGATCGCCGCCGCGCCGATTCCGCGCGTGCGCGCTCGACTGCTTCGCCGACGAGATTGGCGACCGATTTAAGGAACGCGATCTCGTACTCTTCAAATGTGCGCGGCTGGCTGGAGTAGGCGAGGATCGCGCCGAAGACGCCGCTGCCGGTGGGGATCGCGACGCCGACTCCGCTCTTCACCTGATGAAAATCGCGGAGGTGGGTGACCTTGAATCGGTTCTCCTGATCGAGGTCGGAAAACGTGACTGGATCTGATGCAACAATAACATACATCGAAATCGCTTCGTCTTCGTCCTCGTCGCGCGTGCAGTGCGTGAACGTCGCATTGGTTCCGAGGGCCGCCCGCACGACCACCCGCCCGCCCGGCGAGACCTCCAGCGCGCGGCAGTGATCGATGCCGAGGGTCTCCTCGACGAGCGCGCAGGTCTGGCCGATGAGGATGTAGGGATCGACGCCCGTGAGCGCGGCCTGCCCCAGCTCCGCAATCGCGGTTTCCTGGCCATTGCGCGCAGCGATCTCGGCTCGCAGACGCGCGAGCTCGGCCGCGGCAGCCTTGGGATCCGCAGCTCCGCCAATTAGTTGAAACGGTTGTTTCTGCTCGGCCATGTTGCCCGATCTCGTGATCAGATTAACATGCGCCCTCGAATGCTCGAACGCCCGATCTTTATCGTCGCCCCGCCCGGGTCGGGAGCCTCTTTGCTGCTGTCCACGCTGGGTCAATCGCCGAGCGTCACTCCCCTCGAACACGGGCTCGATGCGCTGATCGAATCGCACCGATTGGATGCAATTCCGGCCAATGGATCGCATCGTCTCCTGGCCGCCTCGCAGCTGCGCGTGCCTCTTTTGCGCAGCGCGTTTCCGGGCGCGCGCTTTGTCTTCCTCTATCAGGAACCGCGCGAGGGCGCTGCGGCAACTGAGTGGGCGAGTACCGCGTCGGTTCTGCTGGACGATCTCGAGCAGCTTCCGGCAGGCGAGTGGTGCGTCGTGAGCTTCGAGCGTCTGGTCAGCAACCCGCAGGAGGAAGCGCAGCGGCTTTGCCGCTTCCTGGAGATTGAGTGGGACCAAAAAACTGAGCAGAACCGCGACGTCATCGCACCGATCGCAGCGCGCGTGCGCGATGTCTTCGCGCGCCCTTCGAGCGATCCCTCTCCATTCCGCAGCGTCTCGACGCGCAGCTTCGCCGAGATCCTGCATCGTCTCGGCATCTCATTGCTCGTGACGACGTATCAGAGCGGCCGGATGATCGCCGTCCGCGCCGAAAATGCCACGACGCTCAATACACATCTGAAGCTGTTTCGAAGTCCGATGGGCCTCGCCATCGGCGACGGTCGCTTTGCCCTCGGCACCGAGCGCGAAGTGTGGGATTACAGGAATCAGCCCGCCGTCACCGCGAAGGTCGATCCTCCCGGGAGGCACGACGCCGTTTTTGTTCCGCGCAACGTGCACTACACCGGCGACATCCGCATTCACGAAATCGGATACGCCGGCGGCGAGCTCTGGATCGTCAACACGCGCTTCTCGACGCTGTGCACGCTCGATTCGGATTCGAGTTTCGTTCCGCGATGGCGGCCAAAATTCGTGACGCATCTGGCGCCCGAAGATCGCTGTCATCTGAACGGAATGGCGATCGTCGATGATCGCGTCCGCTACGTCACGGCGCTTGGCATCACGAATGTCGCCGGCGGCTGGCGAGAAAAGAAGAACACTGGCGGCGTGCTCATCGACGTCGACTCTCACGAGATCGTGTTGAGCGGACTCTCGATGCCGCATTCACCGCGAAAGTACGGCGATCGATTCTGGATTCTGGAATCCGCGAAGGGCACGTTCGCCGCTGTCGATCTCACATCGGGGAAAGTCGAAACGATCGCCGAGCTTCCTGGTTTCACGCGAGGTCTCGCTTTTGCCGGCAGGTTTGCATTCATCGGGCTGTCTCAAGTCCGCGAGAGCAACATTTTCGGCGGCATCCCGCTCGTCGATCGCGTGAAGGAACGCGAGTGCGGCGTTTGGGTGGTGGATCTGCAGAGCGGGAAGATCGCCGCGTTTCTCCGCTTCCAGGGAATCGTCCAGGAAATCTTCGACGTGCAGGTTCTTCCCGGAATCCGCTACCCCGAAATCCTCGAGCCTACCGACAAGCTCGTCGCGGTCTCATACACGCTTCCCGACGAGGTGCTGGGGGATCTGTCCTTCTCCCTTCGGGAGAAGGTGCCGCGAAGCGGCGGATGAGGGGCGTCGCATTTTACTGATCGTGTTCGCCGCGCCCCTCACCCGGTCCCGCTCTGCGGGACCACCCTCTCCCGGCGGGAGAGGGACAAAGAATGGCTATAACTTCTTGCCGGCGAACCACGCGCCGATCGCAGCGAACATCGCGGCCAGAAGCATCAGCATCTTCTCGCTCAGCGTGGGGATGTCCGCTGCCGGGCGCACTGTCACGGTCGCGGTCGAGGAATTGTTCGCTGGATTGCTGTCGGTTTCCGGCGCGGAAACTGTCGCAGTGTTCGAAACGACCCCGGGATTGTTAGGCCGGATCTGCAACGACACGGTCGCCGTTGCCGCGTTGTTCAAAGTGCCGAGGTTGCAGGTGACGGTGGTGGCGCCGCTGCACGAACCCTGGCTCGGTGTGGCGGAGACAAGAGTCGTACCGGCGGGAAGCACATCGGTGACTGTCACGGCTGTCGCGGGGTTCGGACCGGCGTTGGAAACGGTGAGGGTGTAATTGATCGGTTGCGTCGCGAAGTACGGTGGCGCCGAAGCAGTTGCCTTGGTGATCGAGAGATCCGCGACCGCACCGTCGTCGTTCGTGATTGTCCCGGTTCCGGTGGGGTTCGAAATCGTCGCATTCGATGCGGTCGACAAATTGACCGTGAACGTTTCGTTGCCCTCGAACGACGTATCGCCGGCGACCGGAACGCTGATTGGAAGCGAAGTCACGCCCGGGTTGAACGTGAGCGTCCCACTGGTGGCGGTGTAGTCGCTGCCGGCGGTCGCCGTTCCATTCGCGGTCGCGTAGTTCACAGTCACAGTCTGCGCGCTCTGACCCGACAACGTCACCGTGAAAACGAAGTTGGATGAGCCAGCGTTGCCTTCCGCCTGCGACACGTTGTTGATCGAAAGCGTGGGCTGAGTCTGGCCGTCGATGATCGTGACGGTCTCGGTTGCAGGAACGCCGAGAGCGACGCCGCAACTGGGAGCAGAGAGTGTCGCCGTAAAGTTTTCGGGTCCTTCGAAGACAACGTCGTTCACGATCGGAACGCTGAATGTTTTGTTCGCCGCGTCGAGATCGGCCCAATTGAGCGTTCCCGATGCGGGAGTGTAGTCGGGCGTGCCGACTCCGATCGCGGTTCCCTTCGCGGTGCCGTCGGCGGTCGCGTAGTTCACGCTGACGGCGCCGTCTGCGCCGCCGGTGCGGCTGGCCGTCAGCGTGATCGTGCCGGCGTTTTCGTTTACGTTTGCGGCTGCGGCTGTGAACTGAATGGTGCTCGGTTGGAACTCGACGGCTCCCATGTCGACGCGCCCGCCGGCGATGCGCGGAAGATGCCGCTGATCTTGTCCGGGCGGCGGCGCGACGAATGCGGGATCGCCGGCATTGATCACCGGACTTCCGCACGCGGGTCGCTCCACCGATGTCGGCGAGCCCGGAAACGGTGCTAGTGGTCCGAGTGCGGGATCGACGCCCGTGATGTTGTTCGCGCCCGTGATCACGGCCGCACCAGGCGTTTTGATCAGCGTGTAATTGATCGTGACCGTCGTTCCCACTTCGGTGTTGACGTCGGGACCCGCCGGCGCAGTGTTGTTCGCGATGACCGAATTCGTCACGGCACTGACGGTCGCGTTCACGAAGTCGATGCCGCCGCCTTGAACCGTCGCGGAGTTGCCGGTGATGGTTGCGTTCGTGATCGCAGAGAACGAGTTCGAGCAGGCGTAGATGCCGCCGCCACCGTCCGACGCGGTGTTGTTGACGATCGTGGAGTTTTCAATTCGCAATGGCGTACCGGAGGTCCCTGAATCTTCGAAGTGGATGCCGCCGCCCTCCAGCGCCTGGTTGCCGCTGATCGTCGACTGGGCGATCACTGCGCCGACGACGTAGTAGATGTAGAGGCCACCCCCTTCGGCGCCGCCACCCGACATCGCCGTGTTGCCGGAGATGGTTGTGTCGCGGATCGTGACCGGCGTCGTCGCCCCGTACGCGTAGAAGCCGTTGACCGCGATTCCGCCTCCGATCGCGTCACTGCCCAAGGGATCGCCCACCTTGTTGCCGCTGATCGTGGAGTTCGTCACATTGAGCGAACCACCGGCAACCAAAACAGCCGACATACCGCCGCCGACGTAGTAGGCGTTATTGTTTGTGAGCTGGTCACCGGTGAGAGTCACCGCTCCCGAAGCGTCTCGGACCGCGATGCCGCCGCCGTAGTAGCTGTTGTTTCCGGTGATCACGGATTGGCTGATCGTCAGAGTTGCGCCGTTGTTGCCGTAAAACGCGACGCCACCGCCGGCAAGTCCGGAGTTGCCGCTGATCGTGACCTGGTCGAGCACCAGATTCTCGTCTTTGTCGCGGATCGCGCCGCCGTAGGTGTCCTGGCCTTGCGTCAGCGTGAGGTGATCGATGTGCACGTTGATCGGCGCGGGGACCGCCACCTTCTCAACGTTGAAGATCCGATTGGCATTGTTGCCGCTGATCGAGATCGTCGCGCCGGTTCCGCTGATCGTGACGGCGTCGGTGATCGCAAGCTCGCCGGTCAGCAACGTGATGCTTCCGCTCAGACCGGCCTGAAACAGAACGCTGTCGGCGCCGACCGTTGCATTCGCCTGGGCCACCGCGTCGCGGAGACTCCCTGCGCCTGCATCATTCAGATTGGTGACGGTGAACGTCGCAGCCGTCGCGGGCGCGGCCGCCATGAAGGCGCCGATTGTCGCCAGTGTTCCTGCCAGGGTTGTCGAATGCCGGCGTGCTTTCTTCTCCGCGCGCTCGGCGGCGCGACGCTGCTGACGCGACCCCTGAATTTTCATCTCGGACCGCAGCGAAGCCTACGCGAATCGATCGGAGGTTGTCACGCATAATCCGCAGCGTGCATCTGATCGAACCGTATGGCGGTGAGCTCGTTGATCTGACAACCGCCCGCGAACAATGTGAAGAGCTGCTGAAGCGCGCTGCAGCGTTGCCGTCTTTGCAATTGTCACCGCGTGCGCTTTGCGATCTCGAGCTCCTCGCGACCGGAGCGTTCTCGCCGCTCGATCGGTTTCTTTCCGAGAGGGACTACCGCCGCGTCGTCGCGGAGATGCGGCTCGACTCCGGAGTCATCTTTCCGATACCGGTCACGCTGCCTGTCGATGCCGACGCGCCGATCCAACTCGATCGAGAAGTCGCACTGCGGAGTGCGACCAACGATGTCATCGCGATCATGCGAGTCGAGGAAATCTATCGCTGCGATCGCGAGGCCGAGGCGCGGCAGGTTCTCGGGACGAACGATCGCAAACATCCGATGGTCGCGGAGATGCAGCAGTGGGGCGCGCTGAACGTCAGCGGCCCGTTGACCGTGATCCGTTTGCCGACGCCCGCCGACTTCCGCGAACTTCGGCGCACGCCGGCAGCCGTTCGAAAGGAGTTGGAGCGACTCGGCCATAGCAATGTCGTCGCGTTTCAGACTCGCAATCCCATGCATCGCGCACATGAGGAGCTCACCAAACGCGCGATTTCTGCGGTGGATGGCGTGTTGTTGTTGCAGCCGGCGGTCGGAATGACTCGGCCGGGCGACGTCGATCACTACACGCGCGTTCGCACGTACAAGGCGCTCACCGAAAAATACTATCCGGCCGACCGCGTGCTGCTCTCGCTCATTCCGCTCGCGATGCGGCTTGCCGGTCCGCGCGAGGCGCTGTGGCACGCGATCATCCGCCGCAACTACGGCGCGAATTACTTCATCGTCGGCCGCGATCACGCCAGTCCGGGTCCGTTTTATGGACCCTACGACGCGCAGCATTTGCTGGAGGCGCACAGTGCGGAGATCGGTGTGCGATGTGTGCCGTTCGCCGAGATGGTTTACGTGGTCGGCGAAGATCGCTACGAGGAATCATCCAAGGTGACGCCCGGCGCGGCGACGCGTGCGATTTCCGGAACCGAAGTTCGCGAGCAATACCTGGCGAAGGGGATTCCGCTTCCATCATGGTTCAGCAGGCCGGAGGTGGCGGCGATCCTGGCTGAGAGCGCCGATCGCAGCGGAGTGTGCATCTGGTTTACGGGCTTGCCGAGCGCGGGAAAGTCGTCGACGGCCGACATTGTGGTTGCGCTTCTCCTGGAGCACGGCCGCCAATCCACGCTTCTCGACGGCGACGTCGTCCGCACCCACCTCTCCAAAGGCCTCGGATTCTCGAAGGAAGATCGCGACACGAACATTCGGCGGATTGGCTTCGTGGCATCCGAGATCGTACGGCACGGAGGAATCGCGGTCTGCGCGGCCGTGAGTCCGTATCGGGCGACGCGCGACGAAGTTCGCGCGATGTTTGGCCCGGGGCAGTTCATCGAGGTCTTCGTCGATACGCCGGTCGAGGTTTGCGAAGCCCGCGATGCGAAGGGTCTGTATGCGAAGGCGCGCCGCGGCGAGGTGCGCAATTTCACGGGAGTTGATGATCCGTATGAAGCGCCGTTGTCGCCGGAGATCGTTCTCGATACCGTTAACGCGACGGCGGAAGAGAACGCGCGCCGCGTCATCGAATTACTGGGAGGACGAGGAATGTTGAATGTTTAATGTTGAATGTTGAATGGGGGTGCCGGTCTCACATTCAACATTAAACATTCAACATTCAACATTCCCGTTCTCTTCAGGCCGGCGCTCTACTGTTGCAATCTGGTGAACGCCCTTGACCCTCGAACCAGTTCGAGGGTCTATCTTGTGTCCATGACAACCGGCGAAGTCGCACGAGCTTGCGGAGTCAGCGCGGACACCATCCGCTATTACGAAAAACACGGCGTGATCGCATCGGTTCGCGCCCCCAACGGCTATCGCTCATATCCCGAGGATGTGGTGCGGCGGGTGTCGGTCCTTCGGCGGGCGCTCGAGATCGGATTCTCGGTCGAGGACGTCGCCGGATTCTTTCGGCAGCGAAGCGCTGGAAATCCACCGTGCCGCAAAGTCCGTGCGGCGGCGCAGGCAAAGCTCCAGGAAATTGATGACCGGATCGCGGAGATGATCTCACTGCGCGATCACCTGGCGGCACTTCTCATCGACTGGGATCAAAAACTCGCCGGCGGAGCGCCGGCGCATCTATTGGAGTCATTGTGATCATTGCTTTTCTTTTTGTGCTGCAGATGTCGTGTCCCGATCACGCCGAGCATGCGATGGGCTTCTCGCAGTCGGCGAGCAAACACGCGTTTCGACTGTTCACCGACGGCGGTGCGATCGAAGTGCGATCGAGCGATGCCGCAACCGTCAAGGCGATCCGGCAACATCTACAGATGATCGCGGAGGATTTCGCGTCCGGCGATTTCGCGAAGCCGCTGGCGGTCCACGATGAGATGCCGGATGGCGCGGCAACCATGAAGGAGTTGCGCGGCGACATCAACTACGCGTACAGCGAGATCGAGTCGGGCGGGCGGGTGAGGATCACCACGAAGAGCTCGCGAGCGTTGGAGGCAGTGCATCAATTCCTGCGCTTTCAAATTCGCGAACACAAAACCGGTGATCGGGATCACATCGTTTCGCCCGATTCGAATCCAAAATAACCGGCGACAAACATTTCGCTGTTTCACCGAAGGGGGGCGTATCCGCCCCCCTTCGTGTTTTCAGGAGGTTTTTGACATGCGAATTCATCGGATGCTCATCGTTGTCGTTGCAGTGGTGTTGTCCGCCAGTACCGCGCTCGCGCGGCATCGCTCCGCGCCCCCCGTGCCGAGCATGGAGGTCGAGGGCCTCATCAAGACCATCTCGCCGACGCAAATCGTCGTCACCGTCGGCGGCAATCGCGACGTACCAGTTGCAATCACGCCGGACACCATATTCCGCCGAGGCGATATGGCCATCGCCCCCGCCGATCTCAAAGTCGGCGACCGAGTCGAAGTCAAAGCTGTGATGCAAGACAACGTCCTCACTGCCGCTCTCATCAAGCTCGAGAATGAAGAGAACGAACGTCCTGAGCTTCGCGAGATCAACGGCGTGATCAAGAGCGTGACGCCGACGGAGCTTGTTGTGACCGACGCGCACAATACCGACATCACGGTGGCGATCACGGCTGACACCACGATCCGAAAAGGCGGCCGCACAGCGACAATCGGCGATCTCGCGATCGGCGACCGCGTGGAAGTGAAGGCCTCGGTAAGCGCCGGCGTCAACACCGCGGTCTCGATTCAGGCGGAAGGTGCCGAGCCGGAACGGCAGGAGGCCAACGTCAACGGAGCGATCACGGTAGTCGGATCGGATTCGATTACCGTCCACGGCCGAAACGGCGATGTCGTCGTAAAGACCGACTCCAACACGAGAATTCGCCGCGCCGGCCGTCAGCTCACCCTGAGCGATCTCCACGTCGGCGATCGAGTGGAGGCGCAGGGCACGCGTATCGATGATCACACGATGCTCGCGCGCTCGATCGAAGTGCTAGGACCGGCGGGACACCACTGATCACATTTCTGCAGTGACTTCGTCCACGTAGCAGTACAGCCACCTTTCACCCGGCTCGAACGAGCGGATGACCGGATGTTTCGTCCGGTGATAGTGCTTCGTGGCGTGCTTGTTTTTGGACGAATCGCAGCACCCGACGTGACCGCACTCCAGGCACAGCCGCAGATGCACCCAGGTGTCACCGCTGGCCAGGCACTCCTCGCATCCGTTGGGAGTATTGGCTTTACGCTGATACTGCTGCGGTGTGATCGGGCGGAGGTGCTGACAGAGGTCCATGGCGGGATCGTACGCGAAACGTGAGCCACATCACGGGCTAATGACGTAAATAAATCTATCCTGAAGATTGAGTCCGCGGGGCACGAATCCTAATTCGGGCGACCCTTCCCGCGGCTCCCAGGTCGGCGATCGGAAGATCGCCGATTTTTATTTTCCAGGTGCTCACACGGTAAGACGCTATGCGGCCATAGGCGGTAGTCAGCGCTGTGGAATCCGAAGTTGACAAGGCCTATTGACCAGATCAGACTAAGTCGATATGGCGAACCAGATCAACATCTACGACGCAAAGACCCGCCTTTCTCAGCTGGTGGACCGGGCGGCCAACGGTGAAGATATTGTCATCGCGCGCGCCGGGCGGCCGGTGGCCCGACTGGTCGCCTGGCATCCGCGTCCGGTTCCACGAAAGCCGGGCAGAATGCGCGGCCGCATTCGTGTGGGTCGGGACTTCGACGCACCTTTGCCGGCCGACCTTTTTCAGTGAGACTCCTCCTCGATACGCACGTCGTATTGTGGTGGGTCAGCGGAGATCGCAAGCTGTCGAAAGGGCTTCGAGCCACGATCGCTTCCACCGACAATGCCATCGCCGTCAGTGCGGCGACCTTTTGGGAGCTTGCCATCAAGCAACAGCTCGGGCGTGTCGACGTCGATCTCACCAGGTTGCAAGCGGCCGTGGCCGCCGACGGATTCGACGAGATGTCCGTCGAGATCGCGCATACGCTGCGCCTACAGGCGCTACCGGACCTTCATCGCGATCCCTTCGACCGCTTGCTCATCGCACAGTCGATCGAAAGCGCCTCACGCCTCGTGACTCGCGATGCACAGATTCTGGCGTACGCTGGAATCTCCGGCTTCGATCCGCTGAAGGCCTGAGGCCGATACAATGCAAGCCGTGGAAACCTTTTCCCTCCGCCCGAAGGAGGTCTTCGAGGAGCTGCGCAAGACCGTCGTCGGTCAGGACGATGCCATCCGCGAGATCTCGGTCGCGCTGGTCAAGCACCTGGTCGGGCATCCTGCGCCTAACATCCTGCTGGTCGGCAATTCGGGGTCGGGAAAAACCACGCTCATGCGTGCGGTCGAGCAGTTCCTGGCCAGCCGCGCCGATCTCGCCGAATACGCGAACCTCATCCGCATCAACGCCAATGTGCTGGCCGAGGAGAGGCAGGGGTACGGGAGGGCGGTGCTGGCGCGGCTGTTCGCGAACGCGCGCAAGATCTTCGGACCCGACACGCCCTTCGAAGTGCTGCGCCACTCCGTCGAACGAGGAATGATTTTCATCGACGAGGTCGACAAGATCCGCGCCGACGTCCGCGGTGAGCCGAACGTGCGCGGCATCGTCGCGCAGGAGGCGCTGCTGACGCTGATGGAGAACGAGAACGTCGAATTCGAATCCGACGGAAAAACGTACGCCATCAACTCGTCCGGAATTCTCTTCGTCGCCGGCGGCGCGTTCGAAGAGCTCTACGAGAGCGTCCTCCGCCGCGCCACGATCGGACAGGATGTCGTGCCGCTCAAGCCGACAGTCGTGGTCTCGGCCTCAGGCGAGGTGCGCGAGGAGCTGCCGTTCCACCTCGGCGACTACCTCAAGTACGACGATCTGTTTCGCTACGGCATGACTCCGCAATTCGTGTCGCGATTCGAATCGATCATCGTGCTCAATGATCTCAACGAGCCGGATCTCGCGCGCATTTTCGTCGAGCCCGACCGCTCGATCTTCCGCACTTCGCGCGCGTACTTTGAAAGATTCGGAATCGATTTGCAGATCACGCGCGGCGCGCTCATTGCCATCGCCTGGGACGCCGCCCGCCAGAAACGCCTCGGCGCCCGCGCGCTGCGCGAGACTTTCCGCCGCGTGATTCGCGGTCTGGAGTTCGATCCCGCCACGAAGAACGGCAAGGTCATCACCATCGATGAGAATATGGTGAAGGCGGCCATCGCGGGAAGGGATCAGGGCACCGCCTCGAAGAGATGAATGGACGACGGGGAATGTTGAATGTTTAATGTTGAATGTTGAATGCGGCCTCCATTCAACATTCAACATTCAACATTTAACATTCCCGTTTCTTCATGACCGATCAATCACAAAAATCATTCTTCTCCAAACTAAAGCGCGGCCTATTCATGACTCACACCGAGATCATCGAAAAGGTGAAGGAGTCGATGACGCCCGATCTTCCGATCGATCGCTCGGCAATCGATGGGCTGGAAGAAGGCTTGTTAGGCGCGGATGTCGGCGCCGAGCTGACCGGCGCGATCGTCGACCGCCTCGAGCAGCGCGTCCGCGACGAGAGCATCCGCAACATGGACCGTCTGACCGCCGTGCTGCGCGAGGAAACGCGCGCGCTGATTCCGCAGCGTGAGGCGGAGACAATCGACGTCTCGCGCGCGAGGCCGTTCGTCATTCTGGTTGTCGGCGTGAACGGAACCGGAAAGACCACAACAATTGCGAAGCTCGCGCAGCGGTGGAAGACCGAAGGGAAAAGTGTGTTGTTAGGCGCAGCGGATACGTTTCGTGCGGCGGCCATCGAGCAACTGCAGATGTGGGCCGAGCGCGTCGGCGTCGAGATGGTCAAGCACAAGGCGGGATCGGATCCCGGCGCAGTCGCGCACGATACTGTGGCTGCCGCGAAGTCGCGCGGAGTGGATGTCGTTCTCATCGACACCGCCGGCCGCCTGCACAACAAATCGCATCTGATGCAGGAACTTTCGAAAGTACGCCGCGTCATCGAGAAAGAACTGCCCGGCGCGCCGCACGAGACGCTTCTCGTGATCGATGGCACCACCGGACAGAATGGAGTGAGTCAGGCAGCCGCTTTTCTCGAAGCCGCGCAGGTGACGGGAATGGTGGTGACGAAATTGGACGGTACCGCGAAGGGCGGCGTGATCCTCTCGATCATGCGGCAGTTCGACATCCCCGTAAAATTCATCGGAGTGGGGGAGAGCGCCGACGATCTCATCCCGTTCGATCCGAACGCCTACGTCGACACGCTGTTCGAGTAAACGCCCGCATGCGTCGCCCGTCTTTTTTGTACAGGAGGAACCCATGAAACGCATCGCCCAGGCAACAATCCTCGGTCTCTCTCTGCTCGTACCTTTTTCAGCAACGGCCGCTCGAGTCGTCCGCGTCCGGCGGACCCGAACGACGGTCGTCGTGCACAACGGATTTCCGATCCGTCGCGCGCTCCCGAACGTGGTGGTCGTCGCGCCGCGCGTGGCTTTCCGCGTCGCGCCCGCGACTTATCTTCCGGTCGTTCCATTCCGCGCCGTGATCGTCGCGGCGCCGCCGGCCACGACGCTGGCGTGGGAAGACAGCCAATCGCTCGACCGCGAAGACGGATGGTCCGATTTCGCCCTGAACGTCGACAGCCGCGGCCGCGCGCTCTTTCTCGAAGTCAAAGGCCGAGCGCAGGTGAACTTTGCCGAGGTCGTGTTCGACAATGGGGAAACGCAGGTGGTCGACTTCAATGACGCGAACCTGCGCAGCGGCGTCTATCAGCTGCTCGACTTCCGAGATGGCCGCAAAGTCGACCATGTCCGCCTGGTTGCCGCCGCGAAGAGTGCCGACGCGAAACTGATCGTGCGCATGGCGAAGTAGTGGCGAAATTGTTTCGGCTTCAGCAGAACCAGGCGGTCGCAGTAATCCGCTCAGGATGCGAAAAAGTCGAATCTCTGCAACGCTCTTCACCGCCGCAGTTCTGTTGCTGACCGCCTGGGTGATCCTCGCCAACGATCGCGAAGACCCACCAGTCACGGTGACCGAAACGATCACCGTGACTGCGTTGGCGGAACCGGCACCATCGGACGCGCACGCACGGCTTCGCCGGTATCTGCAGTCTTACGATCCTTACCCCGTGCCGCGAGCATGTCTCGAGATTCGCGCCGTTGCCGACGACCTCTTCGACATCGTCAATCAATGTGCTCCCGACCGCGAGCTACTCGGCCGTTGGCACGTCGACAAACTCACCGGCGCGATTGCGCGCCGCTAGCGAGCTACTTCTTACACGTCTCTTCGTCGAGCTTTTTCCAGCCGCCGGCGTTGTCCTGCACGTAGCCCGTGTGCGTGATCTGGCTATCGCCGCTGCGCGTGAACGTGTCGCGTCCCGTCATCGTCATCGCTCCCATGTGCATCGGCCCTTCGAACGTAAGCGCGTCGCCGCTCCATCCCGACGAATTTTGGACTGCGTAGCCGCCCATGTTGTCGACGGTGCCCGCGACAAGCTTTTTCTGTCCATCATCCCAACCCCATTGCGCGACGACCGCGACCGGATTCGGATTGCGGCTGTTCTTTTCCTCGGTGTAACGCATCTCGAGCCATTTCGCGTTCAGGATCCACTTGGCGGTGACGGTAGCGGTTGTCGAATGCTCGGGGCCCATGTCGGACGCGAATGCCTTGCCGGAGCACTTCCACGTTCCGACAAATCCCGACAGCGATTTGAGTTGATCGGTGGCCGATTGCGCGAACGCGGTCGTTGCGATCAGCAGTAAAGGCGCGATGAATTTCACGATGGTCCTCCTCTTTCGATTGCGATTTCGGCCGTGCTGGCCTGCGGGATTCTACGCAACTCGGAGGGCGCAAGCTTGATTTTCGTCGAGCGGTTTCCGCCGCCGACGATCACGTAGTCGTTGGCCATGATGCGGCTGTCGATGTACAGCGGAATCGACTCCGGAAGCCCAAAAACCGTGACGCCGCCGATCGCCTGCCCGGTGACCGCTTTGGTCTCATCCGGCGATGCAAACGACAGGCGTTTGATGCCCATCAACTTGCTGACGGCGTGGTTGACGTCGAGCTTCGTCGTCGCGAGCACGAGGCAGACCGCGTACTGTTTCGGGTCAGTCTTCGACGCGATCAGGATGGCGTTGGCAGCGTGATCGCGCGGAATGTTGTAGTTCGCGCAGAAGACGTCGGTGTCCGCCCACTCCGGATTGCAATCGAGGACTTCGTATTGAACGCCGAGGGCTTGCGCGGCCTGCGCGACGGTGGGATCTAGTTCCGACATGGAAGATCGAGGCGGCTCACCCGGTCGGCAAACACATGCACCGCGCAGCCTTCGATGTGATATTCGCCGGGCGCTAGGCCGAGGAATCCGAAGAAGCCGCTGCCGTCGGTGGTGGTGCTCCGATGCACGCTGTCGGAATCAACATTGATCACCGCGCCATCCTGATGCGTGTATCCCATCAGACTTCCACGCATCGCAGGATGCTTCGCAGGCGGCGATGCGCTCTGCGAAAAGATCGGTTGGGATGCTCGTTCGTACCGGGCATTCTTGCTGGCCACGGCCGCCGCAAAATCCTCGTTGGGCCGTTTGGGCGTGAACTTTCCCGGCGCGGAAACCGAGTACGGATTCCGCCGCACGGCGGTGTTGGTGCTGTTGTCGGCCGTCGTCCATGGTGCTGTATCGCCGACCGCGAACATCAGGATGCCGTCGGCGCCGGCCGCGCGAGCGCGCCGTCCCTGTCGCAGCGTGCCTTCGATTCCGTTCATGTACGCGCCGATTCCTGCGACGGCCAGACGATCGTTCTCATGCGCGGTCGCAGTGGTGAACTTCAACCAGTCGTCGAACTGTTTCCGCTCGCGCGCGACGTGTTCGCGTTTGTAGAGCATCGGACTAGCCACGTCGATGATGCCTTCGCGCAGCCACGCGTCCCAGTCCTGGAAGACGTGATTGTAGGCATCGGTCTCGTGAAATCCTCCGCTTGCCCGCGGCCCGCCCGACCACGCGACCAGCGCGGCGGAAACGATGATCGAGGGCTTCATCGCAGTCGCGTGCAGATAGAAACGGCGAACGAATTGGGTGACCTGATCGCGGCGCCACTGGGCCCACAGTGCGTCGTTGCTGCGCGGATTGCCGTCGGCGTTGAGCTTCGCCTGATCGCCGTAGCGCTCTTTGAAACGGGAGACGCTGACGGCGTTGTATCCGACATTCGCGCCGCCCCTGCGATCGGTCGGCGATTCCGGAAAGCGCACGCGATCGAGATGGATGCCGTCGATGTCGTATTTGTTGATCAGATGGAGCAGCACATCGATGGTGTACGTCGCGGCATCGGGGTGGCCGAGGTCGATGTACCAGTCGTCGCCATGGCGTTGGCCGGCGTAGCTCGTTCCGCGCATGTTAGGCGGAATCGAACGCGTCGCCCACTGCTGCGGACCGCTGTAAGGACGGTTGTTCGCGGCATCCCACACATGCTGCAGGAAAACGTGTTTCGGATCTTTCGGCAACGCGATCAGCGGATCGCCGCGGAACACCGCGCCCACGATCACGAACGCATGCACCTGAATCTGCTGCGCGTGGGCCTGCTTGATCAGGTATTCGAATGGATCGAACGTCCATTGTCCATTCGCATCGGGTTCGCCGACGCCGTCGACTTCAGTCAGCGGCTCTTTCGAATCGAGGTACCACGAGTCGCCGCGGCGTCGGACTTCGACGAACAGCGCGTTGGCGTGACTCTGCACCGCGACTTCGATCACGCGGTCGATGTCGTGATGCGTGCCGAGGGGAGTGTGGAAAGTGTCGACCCAGTAGGCGCGGTATTCGTCGGCGAAGATTGAAGGCAGAAGGCAGAGGGCAGAAAGCAGAAGGCAGAAGTATTTGGACCGCAATCGTGCCATTGTAAACGGATGGCCACGAAACGCCCGATCAAAACTCTCGAGCGCGTGCTTTCGAAGGCCGGAATCGGATCGCGCACCGAAGCGAGGAAATGGATCGCGGGCGGGCGGGTGCGGGTGAACGGCCGCGTGGTTCGCGATCCCGATCATTGGATCGATCTGCAACGCGACCGCGTCGCATTCGACGGCAAGCCCATCGGCAAAACCGAGCGGGTCTATCTGCTCTTCTACAAACCGAAGGGTTATCTGACGACGCTTCGCGATCCGCAGGGCCGTCCGACGATCTACGATCTGCTCCCCAACAAGCAGTATTTGTTTCCGGTCGGTCGACTCGATCTCGAGACGAGCGGACTCCTCATCCTGACGAACGACACCGCATTCGCGGAGCGCCTGACGAATCCCGATTACAAAGTGCCGAAGACGTATCTCGTGAAAGCGTCGAAGCCGATGACGGATGACGATCTCGACGCACTGCGACGTGGCGTCGAATTGCGAGACGGACCGACGAGGCCGGCAATCGTGCATCGGCTGACCGCGAACAAGTTCGAGATCACGATCACCGAAGGGCGCAATCGCCAGGTGCGGCGGATGATCGAACATCTGGAGGCGAAGGTGTTGAAGCTAGTGCGCGTCGCCATTGGGCCCATTCGCATTGGGGATTTGAAGATTGGGGAAGCGCGCGAGTTGACGAAGCTGGAAATTAAGAATTTCGAATTTCGAATGAAGAATTAAGAATGGCCGTCGACGCGGAGCGTTTTCTTAATTCTTCATTCGAAATTCGAAATTCGAAATTCTTCCACAACAGGCCAAGCCGCTTCCTGCCACGCCCCTCCCATCAACAATCCCGCCGACGCGAGATAAATAGCGATGTCGCGCTGGTCGAACTGAGATTGCAGTTCGAGCGCTGCGGACCGAACGGCCTCGACCGTCGGCGGCGTGTAATCATCCACCTCGATCGATCCGTTGACGTGCGGGATGCCCCATCGATCGAGAAACGCCGCCAGCATCGCGTTGACTTCGTGCGTGTGGTACTGCATCAGCGCGGTC